>CAZHTO010000009.1:0-28906 GCA_964535845.1 uncultured Demequinaceae bacterium
GTCGTTGATCTCGTCGAGTTCCAGCACGATGTCGTACGGCACGCGAGCCTCCGCGAGCAACACGTTCATGTGGCCCGGCAGTCGCCCGGCGACGGGGTGCACGGCAAAGCGCACCTCGGTGCCGTTCGCGCGAAGGCGGCGCACCAGCTCGGCCACTGGGTATTGGGCTTTGGCCACTGCCATGCCATAACCGGGAGCGATGACCACGGATTTTGCGGTGGCCAACAGCTGCGCGGTTTCATCGGCGCTCATCTCGGTGTGAGTGAGGCTCTCGTCAACCTCGGCGGCCGGCCCCACGGGTGCCCCGCCGTCACTGCCAAAACCGCCCAGGATGACCGAGATGAAGGTGCGGTTCATGGCCTTGCACATGATGTAGCTAAGGATCGCGCCGGACGAGCCGACGAGCGCTCCCACCACAATGAGCAACGTGTTGCCGAGCATAAAGCCGGCAGCGGCGGCGGCCCAGCCTGAGTACGAGTTGAGCATGGACACCACGACGGGCATGTCGCCGCCGCCAATAGCGGCTACCAGGTGTGCGCCCACCGCAAGGGCGATGAGGGTCATGATCGCGAGCGGCCACACGGACGGCACGGCAATGAACCAGGCCATCAGGCCGCAGCTCACAAGCACGCCCGCAAGGTTGAGCAAGTGCCGTGCAGGCAGCGTGAGGGGTGCGGACGACATCTTGGCGGACAGTTTGAGGTACGCCACGATCGAGCCTGTAAAGGTGATCGCCCCGATGAAGACGCCCAGGAACACTTCGACCTGGTGCATCGCGTCGTGCGACTCAGTGAGGTACGAGTTGAAGCCAATGAGCACGGCAGCCGCTCCCACGAACGAGTGCAGAATCGCGATGAGCTCGGGCATTTGGGTCATCTCGACTGACCTCGCCCGCCATATGCCCACGACGGCGCCAATGAGCAGCACCGCGAGAATCAATGCAGCGGTCACGCGCCAGTCTCGCTCAGACCGGTCGAGGGCGAGAGCGATGGTCGCAACGATCGCGATGGCCATGCCCACCATGCCCATCAGGTTGCCGCGGCGAGCGGTGGTCTGCTTGGACAGGCCGGCGAGCGAAAGGATGAACAGTACGGCCGCCACAAGGTAGGCGACCTGAGCGATAGACAGCACAGTCATGGTGTCACGCCCCCTTCTGGAACATGCCGAGCATGCGGTAGGTCACGAGGAAGCCGCCAAATACGTTGATGGATGCCACGGCGGCGGCGACGAACGCGAGAACGCTCACCACCGGGTCTGCGGATCCGAGTTGAAGCAACGCGCCCACGAGGATGATCCCGGAGATTGCGTTGGTCTGACTCATGAGCGGGGTGTGGAGCGAGTGGCTCACGTTCGAAATCACGTAATAACCGATCACGACCGCAAGCACAAACACCGTGAACATCGCCAAAAACGCTGGCGAGGAGAACGCGAGCGCGATTGCGAGCGCCCCTCCACCAATCGCCATCAAGAGTGTGCGGTGCGTCTTTGAGTCCGTTGCAGACGTCATGGACGACGTCTGGCCGGCCGATGCGCTGGCTGGCTCTGCCGCTACGGCCTCAGCAGTCGTCGGGGCGCCGGGCTCGGTGGCGGGAGTCGCTGACACCTGGATCGCAGGCGGCGGCCACATCACCTCGCCCTCGTGGGCGACCACCATTCCCCGCACCACCACATCGTCGAAGTCGAGCACCGCGACGCCGTCCTTGCCCGGAGTCAGTAGTGCAAGCAAGTTGACGATGTTGGTGCCCAGTAACTGTGACGAATGCTGGGGCATGCGCCCCGGCAGGTCTGTCCATCCCAGCACTGTCACGCCGCCCTGGGTGACGACTCTGTCGCCGGGGACGGTGATTTCGCAGTTGCCCCCTCCCGAGGCAGCCAAGTCAACGATGACGGAACCGGGGCGCATACCTGCGACCGCATCGGCCGTAATGGTGGTGGGCGCCTGGCCGCGTACGAGCGCGGTGGTGATGACCACATCGGCTCGTGCCGCTTCTCGCGTATAAAGCTCTTGGGTGAGGCGCTCTTGCTCGTCGGTCAGTTCGCTTGCGTAGCCGTCAGCAGAGACCTCTTGCTGCGCGGCGGGCAGTGAGACGAAGGTCGCGCCCATGGACTCGATTTGCTCGGCTGCCTCGGGGCGCACGTCGAATGCCCGCACCTGAGCGCCCAGTGCCACTGCGGCGCCAATCGCGGCGAGCCCTGCAACTCCACCACCGATGACGAACACTGTTGCCGGCGGGGTCTTGCCTGCCGCGGTGACCTGCCCTGCGAACATACCGCCGTAGGCCTGGGCCGCCTCGATGACCGCGCGATAGCCCGACACGTTGGACATGCTCGAGAGCACATCGAGCGCTTGGGCTCGCGAGATGCGCGGCACGGCGTCGAGCGAGAGCGCCGTGATGCCACGCTCGGTGTAAGTAGCGATGCGCTCAAGTTGCGACTGTGGCGCGAGAGAGGCGATCAGGATCGCGCCCTCCTTCATCGCTGCCAGTTCCGCGTCACCTGGGGCGTTGACAGCGATGACGATGTCTCCAGACCAGGCATCTGCGTAGTCACAAATGCGCGCGCCTGCTGCGAGGTAGGCCTCGTCGGGCAGGCTGGACTCGGCTCCGGCGCCGCTTTGAACGGCCACTTCGTAGCCCAGGCGCACCAACTTCTCGACGGTGCGCGCAGTCGCGGCGACCAAGCGTTCACCTGGGCGGGGCTCAGTGGGGACTGTAATCAGCATGCGGGGCCTAGCCCTCCCTCTCGATGTGGGTGGATGAGCAGTGGTGCAGTTCACGGGGCGCGCCGCCGTCTTCCGATCTCAGACTAGGGGGCAAACCGGACGTTCTTGTTGGGACTCTTGTCCCACGCACACCGGGAGACCACAATAGTGGCGGGCGCAGGCACGTCCCGTAATCTATGCGGGTGCTCGCCAGACCAGTGAGTGGTAGAGCCGTAGCGCTATCGAACTGCCGACCCCGAGGAGTCATGATGTCCCAGGCCACACCCCAAGAACCCCTCCCCCCACAGGCTGAGCCCGCCGGCGATGCGAGCACGTCAACTCGGGGTTCGCACCCATTGCCGTGGATTATCGCTGCAGTAGCGAGCCTGGTTGCTCTGGTTGCTGTGGGGTTCTTGGTACTCGGGTCTGGCGGGTCTGATGTCACCGAGCGAGGCTCGTCAACACCCGAAGAGGCAGCGACCCTCTTCGCGGAGAGCTTTGTTGACCAGGATCTCGAGACTGCGATGTCCACCTTCGCCACCGAATCCTTCGTCAGTAATTATTCGTTTGTTGACCACATGGAGAGGATCCAAGCCTTCGCTCCTGCGCTTGGCTACTTGCCGACCGGGAATTACGAAGCGCTGAACCTGGAACAGCGACGAGGCCAAGTCGCCAACGCACTTAGCACGTTGACCAGGTCCGCGTTGATACCTGAAGTAGACGCCCTCACTCCCTATATGTTCAGAGACGAGGACTCCGATGGAATGTCCGCCGCGCAGTTTGGGGAGGCACTTGACCCATCTGGGCTGTCGGAGTTTTCTGTAGTGAGGGTCGATGTGATCGAACCGGGGCCGGGCTCTCGATGGGCCGAACAAACCGAGTCACTCAAGACCGCGTACGGAGCTCAAGACATTCGTACGGCGGCCATCCTTTTTGACGGCCCGCACGGTCCTGACGCGCTTGGGATCGAAGTCATCCAATACGACGGCTCCTGGTACCTCAACAACCTCTTCGGAAGTATTCTCCCTACTAATAGCAACTCTATGACAGAGCTGAATTCAGAGGCGGAGTACACCCAACTAGTGGAGCAAGCCAAAGACCTGGCGCAGCGCGACTAAAAGTGCGAGTGCTGAGCGCCGGCACCCACCGCATTGATATCCACGACTTGGCAGCGGTGAGGGTCCACGCAGTCAGAGGGGTCAAGTGACCCTGCGCGCTCCGACAGTTTGAGAAGCTCCTTGCGGGCGGCCTTAAGTGAGTCAATCTGTGCATCAATGTCTGCGAGGTGATTGCGCAAGATCGCTTGTGTGTGCTCGCACGTCGCGTCCCCTGCGCCCTTCATCTCCAGGATTGTCCGGGAGTCCTTCAACGTGAGCCCTGCCGCTTGCGCGTCACGGATAAACCTGAGCCGTTCTAGGGCGTCATCGTCGTAGTCACGGTAGCCGGACAATGTGCGCCCAGGGTCAGGGAGCAACCCAATCGACTCGTAATAGCGGACGGTCTTCGCTGTCACTCCGGCCGCGTGGGCCAATTCGCCAATGCGCATGGGGTGCCTCCTGTTCACAACTGAGAATGGACTCGGTACTACTGATAAACATTACATCTGGCTGGAACCTTCCCGTTCGCCGGATTGGGTGCAGCTGCCGCGTACTTCTGGGAGCGAGATAGAAAGGGCGGTGGCCCAGGGCGAA
This sequence comes from uncultured Demequinaceae bacterium, assembly GCA_964535845.1. Lineage (GTDB taxonomy): Bacteria > Actinomycetota > Actinomycetes > Actinomycetales > Demequinaceae > Demequina. Next base: position 4,393 of record CAZHTO010000009.1, read on the forward strand.
TAGCGCCACTTGCCGTTCACCTGGCACTCGCGCCCAGGGGTTCGCGGCGTTAGCCTGACAGGATGCGAACTCAACCCAAACGGCTCGGCCTCTTGGGAGGCATCACCTGGCACAGCTCGATCGAATTCGAGCGGCTCCTCAATGAAGGGGTGAACGCGGCGCTTGGCGGCTCATCGGCAGCAGACCTGTGGGTGCGCAGTTACGACTTCCAGCAAATGGCCGAGCGCCAAGCCGCCGGGGATTGGGACGGCTTGGGGGCCACTTTTGCGGCCGATGCAGTCAAGCTACAGAATGCCGGCGCCGAGGCGATTCTGATTTGCGCCAACACCATGCACAAGGTTGCGCCGGCAGTTGAAGCCGCCATCGACGTGCCACTGATCCATATGCTCGACGCGACAGCGGACGCCATCAAGGCCAGCGGCAAAGACACCGTCGCGCTGCTGGGTACCGGCTACACCATGCGCGATCCGTTCTACCGCGACCACATGGCCGCGCTCGGCATCACCACGATCGTCCCCGAAGAACCGGTGCTGGGCGAGGTCCATGACCTCATCTACGGTGCCCTCGCCCGCGGAGTCATCCCCGACGGCGCTCCCGAATGGGTTAAGGGCGTCTACGGCGATCTCAAGGATCGTGGAGCCCAGGGAGTGATCTCGGGATGCACCGAGATCCCCATGGTGCTCACCGCCGACGATGTTGACGAGCCGTACTACGACTCGATGGGGCTGCACGTAGAAGCGGCCCTTAAGTTCGCATTGAGCGACTAGGTTCGCATTGAGCGACTAGGAAAGACCGGACTAGGCAAGCACGCGGCACGCGGTTACCGACACGGCACGCGTTACCGACACGGCACCGTGACCAATCTGCTACCGCCGTACCAAGTCGACACATACTTCAGGCACGAACCGCCACTGCCTGAGCCAGCCGAGGACCGTTTTCTCGCCGCCTCTGCTTCTGCCTTGCGCTTTGCCTCGGCGGCCTCCTCCTCGGCCTTGACCACTGCGGCATGGCTTTCGAGCGAGGCCTCGCCAGCCACCACGTATGACGCGATGCGTCCCTGAATCTGAGCGACATCGTCACTTGTCGCACTGTCGCGCACACTCGCTGCTGCCGAGGTGGTCTTGGCCGCGACCTCGTCCTCTGCCTTCGCAGCCTGTTCCTCGACGGCCGCCAAATAGTCATCGATGGCCGCCGCAGTCTCGTGGAGCACGGGCAGCATGTCCACCACGGTTTCACTCACATGTTCTTGGCGCTCAGTCTCAGCAGCGATCGCCTGTTGAGTCGCCTCAATTTCTTGCTCAACAGCCGCGATTGACGCACGCATTTGCTCGATCAGTTCGTCAGTGACGTCCTCGTCTGCGACCGCCGTCACTTGCTCCGGCTCCACCGGCGAGGCCAGCAACTCAATCGCCTGGTCGACGTTCAGTTGTGCGAGCGATGTCGCGAGCACCGGTTCTGGCACATCGTCGCCAGCCTCTTCGGCCTCACCTCGCGCCTGCTCCTCGGCGGCCTTCGCCTCGACGTAGGCCAAGGTGAGCACCTCGTGCGCACCGTCCGCTGGCGCCGCCTGCTCGTCAAGAGAACCGAGCTCTTCCGCCGCTGCGGAGCCCGTCTGCCCTAAGAGTGCGGCCTGCTCGGCAGGGAGCATAGGCTCACCAGACTCACCGAGAGCAGCGACTGCGTGCGCCACCGAAAGCGCCTCACTGTGATGCACATACGTAAGCACGGTCGCGGCCTCGAGAGTCGTCTGAGCCCACGCCTGTTCAGTGACGGCTAGTCGCAGTTCACCCACCAGCGCGGTGTACTCCTCAACCCGCTGAGCTTGCAGCATCCGCGGAACAACAACCGCGGCCGTGATCCCAAGGGCCACCACCAGCACCCCGGCGGTTATCGCCGCAATGCGCCCCCACCTGCGCGGCTGAACTTGCTTGGCTACCGAATCATCAGTACTGACATCTGTCACGCTGGTACTCCCCAACCACGATGTGTCCCGCCCGGGTTGCGGTTCACTTCGCACAGAGCCTAGCCATATGTGCCGCTCGTGGCGACAACCCTGGTGCGACGAGGCAACTCAGTACGCGGGAACTTACCAGCCCACAGTTTCGAGTATGTCGGTTCCCACGTCGAGCCTGTCGCGATCCCCGGCATTCTCCACCACGGCATCGTCCAGATCTAACTCTTCCAAAATCGCGTCCAACTCGATGCTGCGAGCACTCGACCAATCCCGCCAGTGGCCTTCAGGTTCCCGCTTGGCAATCCGAGCCAGCCGCACGTGCTCGGGCGCCACTATCCGCACGATTGTGACCTCAGCCGCCCCCGCGTCGGCGCTAGAAAATGTTTGCTCCCAGCGCGGTCGCTCACCCGGGTCTTCCACCACTCGCGCCACCACCATCAGGCCATATCCACGCGAGCGGAAGTTGCCGGCGATCGCGGCAAAGTTATCAAACATCAAAGATTGATTGAAGACGTCCGATGCGGGGGCTGGCTGAGCCTGGCACAAGAAGTCGCCGTCGATATAGCCGGTACGCGCACCACGTTCGCCGAGGAGGTCATGAATGGCTGCGGCGACAGTGGTTTTCCCTGCGCCCATGGTGCCGTTAAGCACCAGCACGCGCGTAGGGATGGGCTTGGCGTAGCAACGGGAGTCGGGCTCGTCCCGGTACTCGCCGTACGGCTCCATCACCGCCCAGCCGGTCGATTCGTAGAGCGAAATGGCCTCGGGCTGCTCGGTCCCGGTTTCGAGAATAAGGCGGGTGGCGCCGGCTTTGCGTGCGGCAAGTTCAGCCACTCCGAGCATTACTCGCGCGTGCCCGTTACCGCGGTGCCTGGGCGTGACCCATAGCCGCTTGAGTTCCACGTCGCCCGGTGCAGTCTCGCCGTCAGGGGACCAGCGGGCGACAATGCTCGCGACCGGTGTGCCGTCCTGTTCATAACCCACCCACGAGCCCACCAAGGTGGGAAACACGGTCTCGAGCACCAGGTCCGGGTCGTCGTAGCGCTCCGCGAGGTCTCGCTCTTGCGCCTTCCACAACGCGAGTGCGTCTGCATTACCGGGCTCAACGCGTCTGACGGTGATCATGACACGAGTCTAAGGAGCCTGGGGCCGTTTTCTACAGACCCTGGCCCGCGTCCCATAGCCGTTCCGTGTCGCCAGAAAGTAGCGCATCGAGGTGTGCGGCTTGGGCGTCGGTGAGCGATGCGACGTAATCGATGATGCCCCGGCCGGTGGCGCGGTGGCGCAGCTCCGCCTCGTCGATGTCCGGCAACGCGGCAGGGTTGTCCCGAGCAACAACTAAATAATCCTCGGTGGCGAGGTCCACGAGGTCGAGCAGCCGCCGCGGAGCGCGCCGCGCATCGTGCGGATCCTCGAGCCACGCCGCGAACCCGTCAACCAGCCGTTCGAGCAAACTCGCCTGCCCGCGCTGATAGACCGCGAGGTCCGGCCGGTCCAAAATGAACCTCTCGTGCAAGAACTTGAGTACCGCCACCTCGTGCCACGCAGTGCGGTTGAGCGACACGTGACCTGAGCGATGCGCCGGGTCGCGGTGCACCTCCACGGACGCCTGGAGGTGCCTGAGCCAACTGTCCGTGAACCGTGCAAGCGCGCGGTCAGCACTCAAGGCCCCGTCGAATGGCACGGTGAGAAGGCCCTCCACCACTTCCTCGGTCACCCGAGCAACCGCCTGGTCGAACGCGTCCTCGTCCGCAATCCACGGATCACGCGCAGCGAGGTGACGCCACAGCAACTCCAAGGAGTACCCCGGCATGCGGCTATATGGCAACAGTTGCTCAACATCGAGCGCCCTCAGGTCACTGAGTTGGCGCCGCCACTCGCGGAACTCACCGGCAATAGTGGCCTGGTTGAGCAGGCCAGCACGGTAGAAGTCGTCGAGATCGTGGAGCGAATAGGCGATGTCGTCAGCGATATCCATCACCGAACATTCGATCGTTTGTTGGCCCGATGCGATGGCGGGGTATGCGCTCAAGGCATTCAGCGCATCGGCCGCATCCACCACATACATAGAAAACTTGCCGCTGCCTGCGCCACGGCGCGTGCCTCCCTCGCCCCGGCGCCACGGGTATTTGAGGACCGCGGCCCGCACGGCGCGCGTGAGGTTAAGGCCCACGCCCTGCACGGCATGCTCGTCGAGCCGTCGCAAAATCCGGTAGGTCTGCGCGTTGCCCTCAAAGCCTTCGCGGAGCCTAAAGCGGTCCCGCGCCAGCCGGTCGAGGGCCCTCTCCCCCAAGTGGCCAAATGGCGGGTGGCCCACATCGTGGGCGCTTGCGGCGGCCTGCACCACCACGGGGTCGCAACCACCGAGCTCGGCGACAATGTGCCCGCGCTCCCCGGTGTCGCGGAGCAAAGGCATGGCGATTGCACGCGCGACGGCTGCAACCTTGACCGAGTGGATAAGCCGGTTGTGAACCGCAAGGCCCGCGCCCGACTGCGAAATTACCTGCGTGACGGCGGACAAGCGCGAAAAGTACGGCGAGAAACGAATGCGCTCCAGGTCCACGCGAAAGTGCGGATGACGCTCAGCGACCTGGAACTCGTCGAGCACCTCGGGAGCGTTACGTCCAATTCGGGGATCGGCCTCAGTCATAGACCCATCCTTACCTATGCCGCTACCAGGTGCGAAGAGGCGGCCCGCCCGGCCCCGCATCGGCCGTTGTGAATACACTTGAACTTTGGGCAGGGAACAGGCGAGGTGGCCGGCACGGGCGGGCCACCGCCACGAGTTGATAGGCGGCCATGAAAACCACACTCCCTACTGATTGCGGCAACGCTCCCCGGATTACCGTCGTTAGCGACTGGGTCACACACTGGGCCAAGGGCGACACCGACGCAGTGGCCGCGTGGCTGACTGACGATGCCGACTGGACGCTTCTTGGCGACGTGCGCCCGGAAGGCTCCACCACCGCTCTGGAGATCACGTCGGTCATCACTCACGGCCGGCTCGCGTCGTGCGACGGTGTGATGGACACGGACTCGGGTCGAGTCGCTTTTAGCCATGTATTCCGGTTTGCAAGCACCTCAAAGACCGCCAAGATCAGGCAAGTGCGGACCTACCTGGTTGAGCAGGCCGCTCGGAATGGTCTGGGCGAAGGGGGCGTTCCAGCAGGTAGATAGTTGAGACTTAAGCGTCGGAGGGTGTCGTGCTGAATATCGGGTTCTTGAGCTTTGGGCACTGGAGCCGTGCGCCGGGATCCAAGATCCGTGATGCAGGCGAAAGCATCCGGGACACCGTGCGACTGGCCGAGGCCGCGGAAGATGCCGGGATAGACGGCGCCTGGATCCGCGTCCACCACTACGAGCAAAACCTGTCGTCGCCGTTCCCGCTACTGGCCGCAATGGGCGCCCGAACCTCGCGCATTGACCTAGGCACCGGCGTCATCAACATGCGCTACGAGAATCCCCTCTACATGGCGGAGGCCGCCGCTACCGCGGACCTGGTGGCCAATGGGCGGCTTCAACTGGGCGTGTCGCGGGGCAGCCCAGAACCCGCAGCAGACGGGCCAGGCTCTTTTGGATATCCCCTCCCCGTCGGGCAAACGCCTGCGGAAGACGCCGCCGAGCGCATCGCACAGTTTCGGCACGCAATCACCGGTGCCGGCATCGCAGCACCAGGCGCGCGAGCACACCTTCCCGCCGGGCAGAAGTTACCCATCGAGCCGCAGTCACCGGGCCTGAGCGAGCGTATTTGGTACGGCGCCGGCGGCGAGGAATCTGCACGGCGCGTGGGTGAGTTGGGCATGAACCTCATGTCGTCCACCCTGGTAGAGGGCGGGACGGGCGAACCGCTGGCAGTGATTCAGGCGCGCCAAATCGACGCCTTCCGCGAGGCATGGGACGCCGCCGGGCACCCGGGCAACCCGCGAGTATCTATCTCTCGCTCGATCATGCCCATCATCGATGACGAGTCCCGCGCCTACTTTGGCACCATGCTCGCCCGCGATCAGATGGGCGCCAACCAGGACCAGGTGGGCCACATCGACAACTTTGTAGCCACGTTTGGCAAGACCTACGTGGGCGACCTCGACAAACTCGAGGCCGAACTACGCGAAGACCAGGCCGTGCACAGCGCCGACACCGTGCTTGTTGCTCTTCCCAACCAACTCGGCGCGGACTTCAACCACCGCACGTTCTTTGCGCTCAAAGAACTACGCGACCGCTTAACTGGCGCTCATACGGGACCCGCGCCCGCATCGGCCCTACGCGGTCAACCCGGACTCAACTAACACCGGCGCGGAACCCAAGAAGCCAGCCACCCCGACCGATGTCTATTTGCGTATTCCAGGATTCCCTAAAATACGCAAATAGCGTACGTATCCCGAGCGAGTGTGCCCACATGGCACCAAGGTGCACTGTTGATACGGTTGCGCGATGAACCAGGACTGGATTGAACATCGACGCCCCGGAGACCGCGAGCGCCTTGGCTGGATGAAACCGGTCGATGACGGCTTTGTGGTGATCGACCTGCTCGGAAGGCCACGCACGGATGTGGTCGACTGGCTCCAAGCAGAGGAGTTTCTCGACGAGCTCGGCATGAGTTACCTTGCCGAGCCCCACGAGTTATTGCTCGACAGCGGCTCTTGGTTGCAGGTGCGAATCGCGGATGTGTCCCCTGAGACCATCCGGGTTAAGAAAGACGACTGGGGCGACATGACCGCGCCCCAGGTCTACTACACCGTCGCCTTCCCAGCAGACCCTGAACAGTTGCGCCCTCGCTCACCACTGCCCCAATAACCACCGGCATGTGGGGGCATACCCGCACGGGTCATGAAGGTGTCACTACAGGCTCGGGAGCCGATGCGCGCACCACCAGTCGGGTGGGCAAAATGATAGGGCTCGGGTCCTCGCCTTCGATCAGACGCACAAGCATGGACGCGGTCTCGTGACCGAGCGCATCGAGCGGTTGGCTCACGGTGGTAAGCGGCGGATCGCTCCGCGCAGCAGTTCCCACATCATCGAAACCCACCACTGCCACGTCTTCAGGGACTCTACGGCCGTGCGCCTTCAGCACTCTCACAGCGCCAGCGGCCATGTTGTCTGAGCTCGCAAAAACAGCGTCAAGGTCCGGATGATCCGCAAGCAGTTTGGTCATCGCACGCTCGCCGCCCTCATGCGTGAAGTCCTCTTCTATAAGCCGCTCAGAGGTAAGCCCGGCGATCGCCATCGCATCCGCAAAACCCCCGTATCTCGCCACCGACGCATCGAGATCCATAGGTCCCGTGATCGCCGCAATGCGGGTGCGCCCTAATGTGAGCAGGTGCTCGGTGGCCTCACGGGCACCCCCTCGGTTATCAGCATCGACATACCAGCGGGGTTCGCGAGTAGCGGGTCGGCCACAAAACACCACTGGAATATCGGTGGCATCCGCAACGCTCAAAATCGGGTCTTCGCCACGAGCAGCCATCAGCATCACGCCATCGGCCCGTCCCGACCTCAGCAGTTGTTCAAGGCGGGACGCGGTGTCAGAAGACGAGGCCATCAGCAACGTGAGGTCAAGCTCTGCCTTGGCAAGCGCCGTCGCAATACCCACAATGACTTGCGAGAAGAACGGGGCGCCAAAAAAGGTCGGGTCGCCGTTGGCGACCACCAGCACCACTGACCCGACCTTCCTGGTGGCAAGCGCGCGCGCAGTCGCATTGGGGGCGTAACCCAGTTCCTTTGCCGCCCGCAGCACGGCATCTCGCTTGGCCTGACTCACATGCCGGGCATTGTTGATTGCCCGTGACGCCGCAGACCGGGATACACCAGCACGCAACGCCACCTCGTCCAGAGTGGGGCCTCGTCGAGCACCCCGTGCTCCAGCACCGGGTACTCCAGCACTCGCAGTGCTCTTGGGGCCGCGAGCTGAGCCGGCGGGCGGGCGATTAGGCATGTGCATAAGCCTAGTGTCCGGACTCATTTAGAAGCCTTCTTGGACATAGAAAACCCCGCCCCCGTGTCCAATGAAGGAACACAGGGGCGGGGCACCATCGTGAGAGTTCTATTGACTTAACGTCATGCACTCACCTCGTTGCGGCCACGGCGGGCCACGATAGCCGTGACACCACCGGCCACAAGCAACAACAGGGCTGCCGCAATGGCCAACCAGGGGACCTGTGCGCCTGTTTGGGCCAGGTCTTCTCCATCGGCGCCCTCACCAGGAACCACGGAGTCATCTGGGTCGGTAGCGCCGTCACCTGGGGTTTCGCCGCCATCGCCATCGCCGGGGCCGCCAGGCTCACCGTCGCCCGGTGCTGCGGTCACCGAGAGGGTCGCCGGGTCGGTGTAGAAGCCACCGAACTCATTGGCTGCGTATACCCGGAACTGTGCACCGTCGTCAGCGGGCGTTGCTGCGATTGCCAGCGTCGCAGACGCAGCACCGTCGATGTCAGTCCACACATCGTCAACCAGTCGTTGCCATTGCAGAGCAGGTGCAGGACTGCCAGTCACAACGACTGAGAGCTCCGCGACTGCGCCATCGGCAACCGTGACGTCCTCAGGCGACGTAGGCACGTTGGCCACCTCGCCTGCGGATGATTGATCGCCATCCAACTGGTCCGCGACAAACGAGGCAACCCACGACATCGCAGAGTTCCAGTTCACCGTGATCTCATTCGTGGCCCACGACTGGATGTCGTCGATGTAGCACAGCTGCGGTGCGCACATGTAGTCAGGGCTGTAAAGACCCTGAATGACCGGGTCCCACGTGTCAACCATCGAGTTTGGTCCACCCGAAACGGAACCCGAGGGTGGGTTCGGCAACCCAGGCTCGAGTTGGTTCGCGAACCAGCGGCTGTGCTGGTTCTGAGAGAACACATGACCGTAGTCGGTGATGTACGACAGGTTGAGCGCGTTGCGACCCAACAAGTAGTCCATCGACTCCAGCACCGCATCAGCAAAGCGCTGGTCGCTGGTCAGATCGAAGGCTGTTCCCAACACCACTTGGTTGTTCAGAACGGAGCTGTTGGAACCCCAGTCATAGTTGCCGTCGTCGTCACCGGCGTACGCGGTGCCGAACGGTTCAGCCTGCTGGTCCGCAAGCATTGCCTCAGCTCCATCAACAACTGACTGACGGATCTGTGCACGGCCCGGGATTTCGGACTCGACCGTAGCGAGGTTCATCCGGCCAAGAGCGGCCACCTCGCCCCAGAAAAAGCCGTCTTCGAAGACGTCCATCGAGTGGTACTCGCTGGCAAGCACGAAGTCCTCGTACTCCTGAGCTCCTGTGGTGAGGTAGAGCTCCGCTGCGGCCCAGTAGAACTCGTCCCCGACGTTGTCGTCGTCGTAAGGACCGCCACCCGGGCTCGGGTCCTCGTTAGGCGGCGGGGCAAACAGATCAGGTGTCGCCAACGCTGCTTCCCAAGCCACCTGGCCGGCTGCAAGCAGTTCGTCCGCGAAGTCCTGGTCATATTCGGCCCACAAGCGAGCACCCTGAGCCGCCGCTGCGGCAAAGTTCAAGGTCGCTGCGGTCGAAGGTCGGTGCAAGAACCGCTCCTGTGGGTCGTCCGCTGGCATAAGAGGCAGGCCAGTCCAGTCTGAATCGTGGATCTTGTGGTGAACCATGCCGGCGTACATGCCCGCATCTGCAGGAACCTGCATGCTCATCATCCACTCGAGTTGCCACCTGGCCTCGTCGAGCGGGTCTGGGACACCATTGCCGCTCTCATCGAGCGGAATCGCGAGGGTGCCATCGCCAAGGTTGGAACTGTCGCCGGTGGGGGTGTAGAACGTGCGCTCGTACGTGCCCATCACCTGTGCGACCGCGATACCACCGTTCACCACGTACTTGCCGTGGTCGCCTGCGTCGTACCAGCCACCCACGACGTCCAGGGTGTAGTCGCACTCCCAGTCGCCGTACAGCCAGTACTCGCCCTCTTCTTCGACCGTCAGGCATTCGACGCCGTAGTCGCCGCGGTTGGCGCTATCTGGGACCAGGGAGCCGTCGCGGTTGTTGACGTGGCCGGCCTCGCGTGAGTAACGCGTGTCGCCCACGAGCGAACCGTCGATGTCGATGCCGCTACGCGCGAGGTAGAAGTAGTTCAACGCGTCGTACCGAAGCTGCTGATAGATGTCAGCATCAATCACAAACTCGTAGCTTTCCTCACCATCGGCAACCAAGGTGTACGTACCGGTCGTGGTCACCTCGCTGAAGTCCAACTCGTGAACGTTCAAACCCGCTGATGGGTCAACGCCAGCTGGAACCGTGGTGCCAGACGCCACCACTGCATCGGCCATATCGAGCAGTTCCCACGCAATGGGGTCAGTCTCGTCAGTGACGACAGTCGCCTGCTTAGGGCCGTGAGGGAGGTAACCGACCTGGTTAACCCGCACCCGAGGGCCGGTGTCGGGGACGTAGTCCTCGGCAACCGTTCCACTGAGCAGCGAGACGTTGTCAAGGCAGAAGGTCCACGGCTCTTGCGAACCGCCTACCTGGAAAGCGACCTGCCCAGTGCCGATCTCTTCACCTTCTTGCGGGTCGAACTCGCGCGACGCCGTGTAGTCGAAGGTGTAGCGCTCAAGGTCTTCGCCGAGTGTGATGCTCCACTCCGTGAACGTGTCGTACGGCGGATCGTTGTCACCAATCACCACACGGATCGCGCGCCCGGCGTCGGAGCTGGCTTCGAAGGACAGCGTGTAGGTAGTCCCGGGCTCCATGACGACGCCGTTAAAGCCAAAGTTCTGGTCCCACCGGTTACTAGTACCTGCTGGAAGATCAACGCACATGACGCCATCTGTGTACGTGGGCTCGAAACCCTCGCCCGCATACCACTGTGGGGGTGCGCCATCTTCGAAGTCGCCGCCCTCAAGCTGCTCGCTCGCGGCGTTGACCATAGAGAAGTTGTCAAAACAGAACGTGAAGTCCTCGTCCTGCGCGCCCAGCTGGAACGCAATGTTTCCAGTAGCGGACGTCCAGTCGTCAGCGACGGGAGACCCGTCTTGTTCGCCCGCGGTGGGCCAGTCGTCTGGCGTGAAGCTGAACTCGACATGCTCCGGCGTCTCTGAGCCGTCCAACGTGACGGTGTGTGCGAAAGTCGCCGGCCAGTCTGGGCCGCCCTGAAGGGGCACGCTGACTGGAGCAGTCGCGTGGGCGTCGAAAGACACCCGATACGTGACGTCGCGCTCGAAGGTCACGCCCCCGAGCTGTGCGGCAATGTCCCAGGGGTTGTCGCCCCCGCTGACATCCGCGCAGAACTCGTCGGTAGCTGTCGAGCTCGACACGCTCCCGGCGTTGGCGTAAGTGAACCATCCATGGTCCGCGCCTTCAGTGAAATCGTGGGGACCGCCGCCGGGCAAATTGGCGGCGCTCGGTAGAGCAGCAGATGAGAGGAGCAACGCAAATACCGTAACGCCCGCGATACGGGTCACAGGCGCGCGTCGCGGCTGGTGATGGGAAACCACTTTGTCTCCAGAGGGTGTGAGAGCGCTCTCACAGGTAGAACGGTCGAGCGCTGACTTCCAGTTGTCCTTGGCAACGTAGCACCGCACTCATGATTGCGCAATAGGGAGCGCTTCCAGTATTTCCGAACCCCTGGCCCATGAACGTCCCAGCAGCGTGTGAGGAGGTCCACTTGGCACACGGGGAGGCACGGGGATCCGAGTTGGATTAATGACCCTTGAGCACTGGAAGCGCTTCCAGTTTTTTGCGGTGCGCGTGCATCAGAATCGAGTCGGGGCAGGCGGCCGATGCGCTGGTTAAGCCAACGCGAGGGCGCAAGAGGGTGCCGGGCTCAGCGCGTAGTTGCCTGGTCCAGCGGAGGGCCCGCGAGAATGCGCGGTCGCGCCGGGTCCGCGTTATCGAGCACTACGAGCGCACGCGATCGCGGACTGACCTCGCTCCGGTAGAGCAGTTGGCCGTCGTAATAGCGGCGCTGAACCGGATCTTCTGGATCGTCTTCGAGCCCATCGCGTTCGACCATGCGCCCAAACCTCACCGAGTAAGGCGCCTCAACCCACACCACAGCGTGCCAGCGGTCTGCAAAGCCAGGGTGTTGCATAAAGAGGCCATCGGCGAGCAGCGTCACATTGTCGCCTGCCTGGAAGCGTGGTGCGTTCTCGAGTAGCTCGTCTGTTTCGAGGCTGTGGTGACGAAGAGTCACGACACGATCGCCACCTGGGCTCAAGGGGTCAAGCACCTTTGCGATGAACGCCTCGTGGTCGAAAGAGTCTTCCCAGAACCCACGGGCGCTCGTGCGGCCCTGCCGGTAACGGTGGTCGCGCACATGGTGAAAGTCGTCCATGCTCACTTCGACGACATCGCGACCTCGCGAACGCAGCACTTCTGCGAGTTCACGCCTAAGAGTGGTCTTGCCTGAAGCATCTGGACCGTCAATCGCCACGAGAGCCGGCGCACCGTCCGGCTGCGGGAGGGAATCGGCCACACTGCCGATGACTTTTTCGCGGCGAGTCATCCTTACACCGATGCCACCAGTCCCAGAAGTACTGAGGTGAATACGCGCGCACCATCCGTGCCGCGCCGTCCGTTCAGCACAGTGTCCGGACCAAAGCCTGGCTCCACGGCGTGCTCGGGGTGAGGCATGAGGCCTACAACGTTGCCGCGCTCATTGGTGATTCCGGCAATGTCCCGGCGCGAGCCATTGGGATTGCCTCCGATGTAACGGAACGCGACCCGACCCTCGCCTTCGAGCTCGTCAAGCGTGCGCTCGTCGGCAACGTACTGGCCGTCTTGGTTCTTGAGCGGAACGGTGATCTCTTCACCATGCTCGTAGTCTGCGGTCCAGGCGGTGTTCGCATTTTCAATGCGCAGGCCCTGGTCACGGCACAAGAAGTGCAGGTTTTCGTTCTTGATCATGGAGCCGGGCAACAAGTCCACTTCAGTGAGGACCTGGAAGCCATTGCAAATACCAAGGACAGGCATTCCGCCGTTGGCCGCGTCGACCACGCGCTCCATGATGGGTGAAAATCGAGAAATAGCGCCGGCGCGGAGGTAGTCCCCGTAACTAAAGCCGCCGGGTAACACCACAGCGTCTACGTCGCGCAGGTCAGTGTCCGTGTGGAACAGGTTGACCGACTGGGCGCCTGCAACGCGGACTGCACGAGCAGCGTCCCGGTCATCCAGGCTTCCCGGGAATGTGACGACGCCAATGCGAGCCATCAGTCAACGACCTCAACAGCAACGACGTCTTCGATCACTGGGTTGGACAGCATTGTCTCGGCTGCCTCGCGGGCTTGAGTGAGGAGCTCGTCGGTGACCTCACCATCCACCGTGAGTTCAAACCGCTTACCTTGCCGGACTTCTGAGAAGCCTTCGAACCCCAGGCGCGGCAGGGCGGAGCCGACAGCCTTGCCCTGCGGGTCAAGGATCTCGGGCTTGGGCATCACGTGTATGACGATCGTGGGCATATCGACAATCCTACCGGGTAGGCGCGCGCCCGCTGTTGTCGCGGGCGCGCACCGTCCAATTAGGCTTCTGCGCCCTTAAGCGAACCGGTGAGTCCTTCTGACTCGTCACCAACAACGAGGCAAGCAACCTGGCGGTCACCAGCTTCCCACGTGTCTAGGGACGGTGTGATGCTCGTGATGTAGTACGCCGACTGGTCGTAGGTGGTACCAATGAACGGCTCGTATGCTTCCAAGCAAAGGTCATCAGCGGTGTTACGAATCGATACGGCGGGGTACTCATCGTCCGTGAGCTCTTCCACGAAGTAAACCTCGCCGTAGTGAGGCTCTGCGCAGTCAACAACTGGCAGTGCGCCGACTTCGGTCTCGCCTTCGGCTGCGATGTCGGGGTCAGAGATGCACTCGCCAACAGTCATCTGCATGTCTTCAACGGAGTCGCCTCCGAGTCCCAGCAACGAGCAGCCTGACAAGGCGGTGGCGCCGACAAGAGCGGCGATGGCAACGGGCGCGAGGGTCTTGCGCATGAATCTCCCTTAAGTTTCAATCGTTTCGATGAGCAACCGAAAGATAGCAGAAAGAACGCCAAAGCGCTATAAACTAATAGTATCAATGCTGGTAATGAACGAATGCAGGGTCAAATAGATGAGCCTGGGCCGTCGCGGACAGGCCTTTTACGTCAGCACACCCAGTTGTATGTCAGTTCTCGCGTAGTCAACCACGTCTGAAGTTCGCCGTTGTGCGACTCCCAGTACGCGTGGCCGTCCTCGAAAATCACCAGGGTTCCCACGTCGTCGCCCGGTCCCGGCGCCGCTACCGCACCGATGGGCATGGACACCGACATGCCCCTCACTGTCAACTCGCTATCAAAGGCCGATGCGCCTGCAGCTTCGTTCGAAACGCCGGGAACGACCGTGGTGGCCGGTTCAGGAAATTCCTCCACCCGCTCCGGCGTATAGGGGTAGTAGCGTTCGCCATCCCATGGGAGCACCTCGTTGCCGCAGGCCGGGTAGAAGGGGACGTCTTCTGCTGTCTCGAGCGGGGAGGTGGGCACGCCAAAGTCGAACGTGTCGTCCCACGACGCAGTGGTGGGAGAGCCAGCGCCGCAGCCACTTAACCCCAGCACGACGGCGAGTGCCACGGCAGCCAGCCCGCGCACAGGCCGTACTTGCGTACCTTTATTCATGGTGTCCATACAAGCACGACGACCAGGACGGCCTAAGCGTTGGGACCTTCGCGCCAACTGAAGGGCCGACTACGCTTGCCCAGGTGCTTCCTTTCTCAATCGACGCCCCTGAGCTCTTAGGCTCCGCGCTAGATACCCTGCGCGTGATCTTTGAATACATCGGCACCGTGGCCTTCGCTATCTCGGGCGCGGTCGCAGCCGGACGCAAACGCATGGACCTGGTGGGCGCAGTGGTACTCGCCAGCATGGTCGCAGTCGGGGGCGGCACCGTGCGCGACGTCCTGTTAGGAGAGCCCGTTTTTTGGATGGTAAAGCCCAGCTTTCTTATTGTGGGGGCCACCACTGGGCTCGCGGTTGCGTTGCTTGCCCGTTGGCACCCGCCAGACCGGCTTCACCGATACCGCATTGTTCAACTCTCAGACGCGCTGGGCCTCGCTGTGTTCGTTGCGGTAGGCGCAGGCATTGCAATCGACGCAGGCGCGAGCCTGGTGACGGCAGCAGTCATGGGAGTCATCACGGGCGTAGGGGGCGGCATCATTCGCGACCTGCTCGCAAACGACGTCCCGGACGTGCTACGCAATGGCCAGTTCTATGCGACTGCGGCCTTGGCTGGCTCCACTGCGTACATGATCTTGATCGCCTTTGAACTACCGCGCCTCACCGTCGTGTGGGTACCCATCGTGGTGGTGCTTGGCATTCGTCTTGCGTCGCTTAAATTCAAGTGGGGCGTGCCGACCATCGGCGGTAAGCCGGTCGACCTCGATTCTTGACGCCCCGCGTCCTAAGAGCCCTAGGGCGCTGTGAAGCCGTCCTTGATGTAGTCATTCACCGCAGCGGCCGTGAGCGCGGGGTCCCACGCAGCGCGCGAGTTGTTGTCGAGCATGGCCTGCTCAAGAGCAGCTTCGCTCGAGAATCCAAGCTCGCGCGCATAAGTGGCGAGCGTGCGGTGTGGTGCCTTGAACTGACCGGTGAACTTCGTGGCGGTGGGCTCATAGTTAGCCTTCCACCAATCGAGGTCGTAACTCTTGCGGTCAGTGCAGAACCACGAGTCAGGAGTCGCGTACTGGTTTCCGCTGAACTTGGCTCCTGGCGGGATTACCGTGCCCGAGTTGACCAAGCAGTGGCTGCGAGCGTTATTGCCTGCCACTGACTGGTCAGTTTGGATGAACCGGTTGTTGGTCACGGTGGTGTCCCTGTGACGTGACCGATTAGCGTCGCCCCATGTGAGCTGCTTGCCGGAGTAGTTGTAGATGGTGTTGTTGTTGATCACGACACCACGGTTGGTGTCATGGCCAAGCAACATGGCGAACGAGTTGGTGTTGAACGGCGAGTTCACAAAGTAGTTGTCCTCGACCAGCGCACCGTCATTGTCCAGAATTTCTAGACCCCAACTGAAGTTTCGCTTAGTCGAGTTATCGCTTCCCAGTTCGGAGAAAACGTTGCCGCGGACAGTGTTGTTGACAAAGCGGTAGTCCTCCTGGCCGTTACCACCCATCGAGATACCGAGCTCGCTGTCGGAGAAGAAGTTGTTCTCAATCACAGCGTTGACGATCTGGCCGCCTTCTGGGTTTTTCGATTCGCCTGGACCGTAAGCAGACAGCTTGATGCCCATGGATGATCCGTGCAAGAAGATGTTGTCCTTGATCTCAACGTCGCGCGAGCTCACCAGGTAGATGTTGTGGTTGAACTGCGTTGCACCCGTGCAATGCACGCCGTGACTGTTCACCCCTCCGGTGGCGTTCCATCCGTTCTGGATGTAGGTGTTTTCTTCGATGGTGAGACCGCGAATCTCAGAGATGAACGATCCCTGTGCGTGGCCCTTGCCTCCACATGTGTTCGCGTTCCAGCTGTTGGCAATCACGTTGCGACGCAAGGTCACGTCGCTTGCGTACTGGCCGGGGTCACCCGGCTGGCCCTGGATGTTGAACTGGCGGAATGTGATCTTCAAATCCTCGAACAGCAGGTTCTCGTTGTTACCCACGAACGAGAGTGCGACGCCAGTCGCGTCTGGGTCGAAGCCCCGCTTGGTGGGGTCTGCGTTGGGCGTCTGCATTTCAAAGCCCACGAAAGCCCGGTGCTTGTTCACCCCGAGGATGGTCAAGCTACCTTCGCGCACAATGACGGGCCGCTTAGGCGAATCACCGTAAGTAGAGATCACAAACGGCTGGTCAGCACTAATGCCTGAGTATCGCGACCAGTTGAGGTCTGAGCCGTCGAAGGTGTCCCCACGCATGAGCAGTACGTGGTCGTCGTACTGTCCGTTGCGCCCGTAACGCTCAAAGGCCTTCTTGAGCGTCTTAAAGGCCGTCTGGGGAGACAGGCCATCGTTGGAGTCTGATCCTGTGGACGAGCTCACGTAGTAGATGTCGCCCTTGACAGGGTCGTTAAACGTGGTCCAGCCGGATTCTTGGTCACGCTGAACCCTGTCTTCGCTGACGTAGGTGTCTTGCGCCTTCGGCTCAGGGCTCTGTGACCTGGGCTGTTCCGTGTTGGCGTTCGTGTCTGAGTCGCCTGCATCTGCACCGTCATCGTCTGCGACTCCTGGCTCGTCTTCAGGCGTAGCGGGCACCGTCACTCCAATGCCCACGTTGGAATCGAAGCGATAGAGAAAGGCGGCCATCGCGTTGCGCGCAATGTTCCACCCTGGGCGGTACGTGTTGTCCGACCAGCCGGTGGAGATACCCGTCTGTGCAAGCCAGCTGATCTCTTTGTAGAACTTGGTTGACGGAGTGACATCTGCGAACGGCGAGGATTCGGGTGCCGTGAATGCAGGCTCGCCAGCGAGCCGGTACAGGAACGCGGCCATCGCATCGCGTGTGACCGGTTCAAAGGGTCGGTAGGTGAGGTTCGCAAACCCGGTGGTGATGCCGGTCTGCTCGAGCCACGTGATCTCTTTGTAGAACTTCGAGGCAGCGGTGACGTCAACGAACGGCGACGCTACAGGCGGCTCAAAAGCCGGCGACCCGGCGAGCCGGTACATGAAGGCAGCCATTGCGTCGCGGTTGACGGCAGAGTACGGCTGGAAGTTCCCATCTGCGTACCCGGTGGTGATGCCTTCGTGAGCAAGCCACGCGACTTCCTCGTGGAACGCCGCTCCTTCCGGCACATCAGGGAACGCTGGTGCGGCGGTAGCTGTGGTTCCACTGACGGCTACGGTCACAATGACGGCAGCGGCAAGTGTGAAAAAAGAAATGACTCGGCGAAATGACACGGAAATCCCTCAGATTGGTGTGGTGTCGCCGAGGCTATCCGGTATTGCGGTCTAAGGCAAGGTTTTTTGCGAGATTGTAGGTGCGCTAAATACCAGGGATGCTGCTTGTCTGCAATCGATTCGATAACGTTCTATCTTATCTGACCAGACAGTAAGTAAATATATTCCGGTAACTAGCAGGTGAGCCGTCGGGCCTCAGTTCTTCGCGAGCCGATCGTACGCTTCGAGATAACGCTGCCGGGTCTTCTCCACAACCTCGGCTGGCAACGCGGGTGGCGGAGCGTCACTTGCCCGGTCCCATCCAGACTCGGGAGACGTCAACCAGTCGCGCACAAACTGCTTGTCGTAGCTGGGCTGGGCTCGGCCTGGCTCCCAGTCGTCGAGGGGCCAAAACCTGCTCGAGTCAGGCGTGAGCACCTCGTCTGCCAGCACAATGCGCCCGTGGGTATCTAAGCCAAACTCGAACTTGGTATCCGCGAGGATCACTCCCTTCTTGGCCGCGACCTCGTGGGCGTGCGAGTAGATCTGCAGGCTCAACGTGCGCAACTGTTCAGCATTTTCTTTGCCGATGCGCTCCACCACAGCCTCGAAACTCACGTTCTCATCATGCTCACCTACATCCGCTTTCGCGGCTGGGGTGAATATTGGCTGGGGAAGCTTTGAGCCGTCTTCGAGGCCCGGTGGCAGTTCGATGCCGCACACGCTCCCCGTCTCGCGATATTCGGCTAGCCCCGAGCCCGTCAAGTACCCCCTGACTACACATTCAATGGGGAACATGTCGAGTCGCTCGCACACCATCGCCCGGCCAGCAACCTCGGCTGGGACTGGAGCCTCGACAGTATGGTCACGCACAATCTCGCGGAGCTGATCGAACCACCACAGGGTCAGGCCAGTGAGCACTCCACCTTTGCCGGGGATCTCGGTGGGCAACACCCAGTCGTAGGCACTGATGCGGTCGCTCGCCACCACGAGCACCACGTCACCGCGAGGGTGAGGCTCGATGGGTTCGTAGAGGTCACGGATTTTGCCCGAATACACGTGCCGCCAACCAGGGACATCGATGACAGGTGGTGCGATCACATGGCCGGCCATTAGACGCCCGTTTCTGAGTCGCCGTCGCCGGCCTCGATGGCCGCCTCGAGCCCAATGTCACTACGGAAGTGCGAACCCGCAAGCTGAATCTTGTCGATTGCCGCATACGCAGCTGCACGGGCATCCCCTAATGACGCGCCCCGGCCCACCACGGACAAGGTGCGCCCGCCGGCCGAGATCAGCTCACCTGCTTCGTTGACCGCAGTACCCGCGTGCAATACGTGAGCGTCGAGGCTCGCGTCTGCCTCATCCGTTCCCGTAATCACGTCGCCTTTTCGGGGCGACTCCGGGTAGCCGTGCGATGCCACAACCACGGTGACGGCCGCATCGGCGCTCCACTGCAAAGGTGGGACTTGGTCCAGGCGACCTTCCGCCGCCGCAAGCAAGACCCCTGCCAACGGAGTCTCCAGCAAGGCGAGAACCGACTGGGCCTCGGGGTCGCCAAACCGGGCATTGAACTCGACTACCCGCAAGCCTTGTGACGTGAGCGCAAGCCCGCAGTACAGGACGCCTTGAAACGGTGTGCCGCGGCGGGCCATCTCGTCAATAGTGGGCTGGGCGACCGTGCGAATCACGTCGTCCACCAACTCGGCAGGTGCCCACGGCAGCGGCGAATAGGCACCCATGCCGCCGGTATTGAGGCCAAAGTCGCCGTCGTATGCGCGCTTGAAGTCTTGGGCCGGTTGCAGCGGGACCACTGTGGTGCCGTCACTGAGGCAAAACAGGCTCACTTCAGGCCCGTCCAGGAACTCTTCGACCACGATGGTGCCGCCGGCCTCCAAAATGGCAGCGCCATGCACGGTGGCCTCTCCCAGGTCGTCGGTCACGACTACGCCCTTGCCCGCTGCTAACCCGTCGTCCTTGACCACGTACGGGGCGCCGAACTCTTCGAGCGCACTGGCGAACTCGGCGCCCGTGGTGCACACGCGCGGAGTTGCAGTAGGCACATTCGCGGCGGCCATAATCTCTTTGGCGAAGGCTTTAGAGCCCTCAATCTGGGCGGCCTGCGCGGAGGGCCCAAAGCACGGTATGCCCACCTCGCGCACCGCGTCGGCAACTCCGTCAACCAGGGGCGCCTCGGGGCCCACCACTACAAGGTCCGCGCCGATTTCTTTCGCCAGTGCCGCAACCCCAGGCCCGTCGTTTGGGCTACCTGGATGCAGTGTCGCAATACGGCCGATGCCCGGGTTGCCCGGGACGGCATGAACCTCAGCGACATTGGGGTCAAGTTGGAAAGAGCGGGCAAGCGCATGCTCGCGGGCTCCCGGGCCGACAATCAGTACCTTCACGCGTGCGAGTCTAGCGATGCCTTGCGGTGCCGTTCACCCTTCGACTACACCAATGAAAACACTCACATGATTGTCGTGGACCCTGATGTGGCCCTCTAGTCCGTAATACCAAATCATCAGGTCGCCGCCGTTGTCACTCCAGCCTTCGTTACGCATCACAGACTTAATCTCCCGAACCCGCGCGGCGGGATCGTCAGTCTCAAAGTGCACGATCACATATCCGTAGCCGCCCAGGCCGTGGGGATCCAGGTCTTCGTAACCGAGCTGGAGCTCCGCGTTCTCGTCCAGAGCCAAAAACGGTTGGGCGAGCCCTATCTCGCGCTCAATCAGCGACCTCTGGTACTCATGGTGTCGATCCACAGCGGACTTCACTACGAGCGCGAGCACCATCGCAACCACCACCACGACGGTGATGGTCACAGCACGCGGCCACGTCCTCATGCCAGTGAGCCTAACGGTCCTGCCTCTAGTTGAGCGATGGGGCGCCGCCCGTGATCCGGCCATCGATGATTTCGAGCACGCGGTCGCAGTGCTCAAGCACGTCGCGATCGTGAGTGACCATCACGACGGCCACATTTGATCGGTGAGCTTGGTCGGCAAGGAGTTCTACAACCTCGTGACTGCGGCGGCGATCTAAGGCTGCGGTGGGCTCATCGACAAGCAGCAAGCTGGGCGAGTTCACCAGTGCACGGGCTATGCCCACTCGTTGGCGCTCGCCACCGGACAGTTCACCGGGGCGATGACTCGCTCGGTGCCCCATCCCCACCGACTCGAGGAGAGCCTTCCCGTCAATGTTCCTATTACCCGCTAGCCGGCCCGCCAGACGTAGTTGGTCTGCCGCAGTGAGCGAAGGGATGAGGTTGCCCGACTGGAAGACGAAACCGATGTTGCGGAGCCGGAACCGGGTGGCGGCGCTCCGGGACAGCGTGGCGACGTCCGTGCCGTGCACCTTCACCGTGCCGCTGTGAGGACGGGCCATCACCCCCGAGATTGCCAGCAATGAGGACTTACCGGCCCCAGATGGCCCCACTACGGCGACGAGTTCGCCGGGCATGACGGTCATCGACACCTCGTCGAGGGCCCTCACTCGCGACTCGCCGTCACCGAGTTCCAATACGGCTTCCGTGACCTCGAGGCCCGGGACTGTGTGGTTGTTCATCGCTGGCCTCCCAAGGCGTCGAGCGGGTCGACGCGAGTAATGCGGAATACGGCAATGGCCGCGCCGACCATACCGAGCACGATGGTCAGGGCCGAGGCGAGCGCGATGGGCCGCGCTTCGAGGTCAAATGGCATGCCGTCCGGCATCGCGGAACCTAGGCCTACTCCGAGGGCGACTCCAATGACGGTAAAACCGACCAGGAGAATCGCAGCTTGCGTGAGGCTGTCACGCACGAGGTAGCGGCTTGATGCGCCCATCGCTCGGAGCACCGCGATGTCGTGGCTGCGCTGAATGGTCCACACCATAAAGAAAGCGCCCACAACAAGCCCACAGATCACGTAGAGAAAGACCTGGATCATTCCTACGGTGAGTGTCTCTGCCTCGTAACCAGGTGAGGCGTTGAACGACTCAGTCAGTGTCATGGTGCTCGTGGTGGCTTGTGCGTCAATCGTGCTGAAGTCCACGTCTGCTTGGTCGTCGACCTGAACGGCCACGACACTCGCGTAGGAGAACTCCATTCCATCCACCTGCTCCTGAGTGGGTGGGCCCGGCTCTGTCTGACCTGCGGCCATGAGGCGCCAGGTGTCCAGTGGCACGTAAGCGACGTCGACGTGGCCAAAGGTGGCCTGGCCCTCGGTGAAACCGATCACCGTGAGCTCTAGGTCGAGGCGGTCGACAGTGACGACCGTGCCAATCTCTACGCCTTCGTCACGTAGCGGCTCCGACACGATGATGCCGGCTAGCGGACCCAACTCGTCGCCAGCAGAAACAGCGGGGGCCACGAATCCTTCGGGATCCACACCAAACAAGGTGAGGTCAATCTGGGTGCCCTCGTCGGTCGCGGTATTGATGATGTTGACACCCATGGGCTCTGCCTCGGCAACTCCCGCGGCATCCTGCCAGGTCTGTAGCTGGTCGTCGTCGATGACCGAGCGGCTAAACGCGTTGTCCTTCATCGTGCCCTCGTCGAAAGCAAAGGCCGTGACTGGCATCGCCTTCAGGCCCGAGACCCCGTCATTGACGAGACCGGCCGAAAGCCCGGAAAGGAGGACAACCAGCACCGAGATTAACGCGATGACAGTGCCCATGAGCGCGAATCGTCCGCGGGCAAACCGCAGCTCTCGCAGAGCTAGAAACATAAGTGACTTCCATAAGGACGAATTTTACCGACACAGTGTCGGAGGCCTTGGCTAGTGTTTCACCCTCAGGCCCGACTGTCCAAATCGGCTTCCTGTCTTGGCTCCCTCGCCGGGCTAACCGAAGAGGCCGGAAGTGAGCATGCGATACGCATCGCGGGCTGCGTCTTGGGGGTCCACGCCGTGCGCCACCAACTGCACACCAGCACTCAACACTCCCTGGACGAGCATCACGGAGTTACCGGATGCATCTGCGCCGACGTCGGTGAGCACGCGTGCCACTGGGCTCAGCAGCGCTTCGTGCAAAACCATCAAATCGTCCACACTGCTAGGGCTCAGGTGAGCGTCCCTCACCATGTCTGCAAGTCGGTGTTGGCCGTCGCCTGCCATGCGCATGGCGGCGTCGACAAAGGCCTGTAGCTGAGGCAGGCCCGGCTCCACATCCTTGAGATCCTCTTCCATCTGCGCCCCCCAACGCCCCATCGCCTCGATCGCAATCGCTACCAGTAAGTCGTCCTTGGTTGCGAAGTAGTCATAGAAGCTCGAGCGTGCCATGGCGGCACGCTTGCTCACACTGGTGGGATGAAAACCCGCGAGGCCTTCGGCCAGGAGAACCTCTTCACCTGCCCGAATGAGGGCAGCACGTTGCGCTACACGGTGCTCTGCGACAGTGGCTGACGTGATCTTGGGCATTGGCTCATGATGGCCCATACCGGCGCCATCCGTCTATGGGAGGGCCGCTTCACCAAATGGTTGCCAGCAGTACGTTGACCACCGTGAGGATGCCGATGGTGGGAAGCACCCAGGTCGCGACTGTCTGCTTTTTCCGGTTGATCAGAGCGACCACAATGATGGCGATGAGCACCAGCAACTTAACGCTGACCTTGGTGTTGTTGACCTCGTTGTCGAGCGGGTACTGCATGCCCACCAGGGCGATCCCCGTGACGAGCATGGTCCAGGCGCCGTGCATCATGGCGGGGAGCACCCGCCGCCCACCGTTTAGGGGGGCCTTCGATTGGTAGAGCACGCCACCAAGTAGGGCGACGACGCCGATGATGTGCAGGGCCAAGATGACGTTTTTAAGAATCTCCATGGCCACATCTTACCGACACTGTGTCGCCAAGGAATCATCGTGCGCTACGGTTCGTGGCTCCTGCGGGTCAAAGGGTCGTTTTCGCTATTCTAGGAATTGCTTAAATAGCCACTAAGCACCGCGTCTCCCCGGAGGCTAGGAGAAGGCACGGGAGATACCAGGCACACTCATGAACTCGACTGACCTGGACTGGGTTGAGGAACGCGCCCGCGGCTCCCAGCGTCTGCGAGTACTCGCAGACGCTGGGCTCGTGGACGTCATCGCCGACGGAACCTGGCGGTTTAACCGGCCTAATCCCGCAGGCGTTACCGACGCGCGCGATTGGCTGAACGATCTCGCAGCTTAGTTAGCGGCGGGCGTGAAGCAAGTCGTGGTTCACGATTGTTTGCTCACGGTCAGGGCCGACGCCGATAGCGCTGATGCGGCAACCCGAGATCTCCTCGAGCCGACGCACATAGTTCTGCGCAGCCTGCGGCAGGTCAGCAAACTCGCGAGCTCCCGTAATGTCCTCAGTCCAGCCAGGCATGTTCTCGTAGATGGGCGTGGCCGCGGCAAACTCCGACTGGTCCTGTGGCAACTCTTCAACTCGCTTGCCGTTCACGTCGTACGCCACGCACACCGGGATCTCCTCGAGCCCCGTCAGCACATCCAGTTTGGTGAGCACGAGGTCGGTGAGCCCGTTAATGCGCGCGGCATAGCGGGAAATCACGGCGTCATACCAGCCACAGCGACGCGGGCGACCGGTGGTGGTGCCGTACTCGTGGCCCACGCGTGCCAAGAACTCGCCGTTCTCATCAAACAGCTCGGTAGGCATGGGGCCTTCGCCCACCCGCGTGGTGTACGCCTTGACGATGCCAATGACCGAGTCGATACGGGTGGGCCCCACGCCGGATCCCGTCGAGGCGCCACCTGCGGTTGCGCTCGACGATGTGACAAAGGGATAGGTGCCATGGTCAACATCGAGCATGGTGGCCTGGCCGCCTTCGAACAGCACGGTCTT
>CAZHTO010000010.1:0-4440 GCA_964535845.1 uncultured Demequinaceae bacterium
CGCCGTTCCGTGACGTCACGCCGCGCACCAAGTTCTACAAAGAGATCACGTGGCTTGCGCAGACCGGCGTCACCACCGGCTACGCCGACAACACCTACCGTCCCTTTGAGACGGTCACCCGTGACGCCATGGCGGCCTTCATGTATCGCCTGGCAGGCAAGCCAAGTTTCACGCCCCCTGCCAACTCGCCGTTCCGTGACGTCACGCCGCGCACCAAGTTCTACAAAGAGATCACGTGGCTTGCGCAGACCGGCGTGTCCACCGGCTGGAGTCAAGATAAGACGTATCGCCCCTTGTGGAACATTGCCCGCAACGCGATGGCGGCCTTCATGTACCGCTTTGACTCGGGCGTAGGGGTAGCAAACTCGATCGCCAACCCTGGAACCCCGGGCGACACTAAGCCCACCCCCAAGCCCAGCCCCACTCCCAAGCCCAACCCCACGCCCACGACGCCGCGCGATCCGGGCCTGGCCATCGAGTGCCAAGAGGTCACCAGCACCGACCCAACGGGGTGGAATAACTGGGAGTTCGGAGTGGGCTGCCTGGACTCGACGAGCGGCAATACAGCTGAGGCACTCCGGGACCAAGGCTGGACCGTGTACGACCGGCCCACCGACGGCGAGGTGTATTACGTGAGCTCGTCAGAGGGTTCAGACAACAACGACGGGCTTAGTCCCGAGACCGCGTTCAAGACCCTCGACAAGGCATTTGAGCGCTACACCCGCAACCAGACGTACAACGACTACGTGTTCCTCAAGCGCGGCGACACCTTCCCCGCAAGCAAGCTCAACTGGGATCGCTACGGCGGAAAGTCTGCAGACAAGCCCTTTGTGATCGCCACCTATGGCGAATCCTCCGAGCGGCCCGTCATCGAGATGGCCTCCGGAAAGAGCGTGCTCGGTGACGTCAGTTACCGTGCATTCATCGGTCTTGACATGTACTTTGTGAATGCAGATCCCTACTCGCCTTCATTTGACCCAGATGCAACCGGGCGGGGGCTTTCGTTTGTGAGCAACACGCAGTCACTGCTGTTCGAGGACATGCGCTTTCGCTACGGCCACCTCAACCTGCAAAGCGACGCCAACAACCCCAACAACCACATGAAGGACGTCACGGTGCGTCGCAGCACCGTCGCCAACTCGTGGAACGCAAAGTCGTGGGACGACTGGGAAATGCCAGGTGGCGACATCTGCAACACCGGCAAAACCCAAGGCATGTTCGTTTCCCGGGTCCAGAATCTGACCGTGGAGGACTCGCTGTTCTTCCACAACGGCTGGGGCCAAGACGTGCCCGGCTACGGCTGCGCCAACATGTTCAACCACAACATTTACGCGGTGGCCATCTGGGACTCCACCATTAAGGGCAACACGTTCTTGCACGGCTCCAGCATGGGACTCAAACTGTCCGCGTTTGGCCCTGCGGAGTCCGCGAAGGACAACACCGTCACGCGCCTCATCACCAACGTGGTGATCGAAGACAACTTCTTCTCCGACTCCGAGCTCGGAATCTCCATGGGTGGTAACGGATACGACCCAGCCCGCTTCCAGGACATGGTCGTGCGCGGCAACGTGTTCTCCGAGATGGGTTCCGACAACGCCAGCCGCCGCAACTTCCACTGGGGCCTCGAGGTGCTCGACAACGACGGTGCGCTGGTGGAGGACAACTACTTTGTCAACACCCCCACGTACAGCAACTCGTTCGCCATCAAGATGGGTCACGGCGCCAACAACGACGTGACTGTTGATGGCAACCTTTTCTACGACTGGGCCTCGAACAGCCTGTCGATCACGGGTGAAGGCAAGTACACAAACATCGCCTTCAACGACAACACCTTTGCGCAGTCCGACGCGGTGACCAAGAATGTTGCCGAGAACCTCCGGTGCCTGATCAAGGGAGCACAGCCTAACGTCGGCGACGCTACGTTCACCAACAACCAGTACAGCGCGCCAGGCGCCGACGACTGGTTCTGCATCGACAACAACAGGGGCAACTACGACCTGTCGGAGTGGCAGGCCGAGCATGAGTCCACCGCATCGGAGTTCACAGACACGTTCGTTGACCCCAAGCGCTCGCTGACCAGCTACGGTGCGACGCTCGGTCACTCCACCGAAGGAGCCATGGAGAACGCGATGCTCAACAACTCCAAGCTCATCTGGAACCCCGCCTACACCGGGTCAGCACTTAATGACTACGTGAAGGCGGGATTCGAGACCCGGTGATTGGTAAAGCGCGAGTAGCGGTCAAGTAGTTGACCCAAGTGCGTGGCGGCCCACAACCCTGTGCCGCCACGCACTTTCACGTAACCCGCAGCCCACTTGAGCCTTGAATGGGGCGTAACCCGCGCATCGGCCGCCGTGGCCCTACTGGACGGACCGAGCGGCGAGTAGCGGACAACGCACTGGCCCCGCACGAGCGAGACCACCACCAAGGCTCCGAGCCTGCTAGTTGATGGCATGATCATTGATGAGAGGCATGTCCCCGCCACCACGGAAGGACAACAATGACGCGCGCCCCCGCCGGCGTCCATGAATCACAGACCGACACCGCATCGACAGCCGGCAGCCCCACAGCACGCCCACGTTCCCACGGACTAGGGGCCTTCTTGCGAGAGCGGCTGCTCATGGTGTTCGTCATCATTGGCCTGGCGCTCGGCGTGACGCTGTGGGCGCTCGACCAGCAGACCGCGCTCGCGTTCACGGCCTACACGGTCTTGGTGGTGGTGATCGCCTTCACAGCAGTCGAGATGGTGCGCGACCTCTTGGGCGGTCACTGGGGGTTAGACGTTCTCGCAGTAATTGCGATGGTTGCGACGCTTGCGGTCCAGGAGTACCTGGCGGGCCTGATTATTGCGCTCATGCTCACCGGGGGCGAGGCGCTCGAGGCCCTGGCTGCACGCCGCGCCACCCGCAATCTCGACTTGTTGCTCGACCGGGCACCAGCCCTCGCTCGCCGCGTCGATCCCAAGTCAGGCGACATCGAGACGGTCGCCGTCGATCAGGTGCGGGTGGGCGACCAACTGGTAGTCCGCTCGGGCGAGGTCCTCCCCGTAGACGGAGTGCTGCTGTCCGAGCGGGCGAGCATCGACGAGTCTTCCGTCACGGGCGAGCCGCTGCCGGTGAGCTACGTCGCGGGCGACAACGTACTGTCCGGAACCGTGAACACCACCGCAAGCTTCACCATGGAGGCCAAGCGGGTCGCGAGCGAATCCAACTATGCGGGCATTGTGCGGCTTGTTGAAGATGCCGTGGAGTCCCGCGCCCCGATGGTGCGCCTTGCAGACCGGTACGCGGTGCCCTTCACCATCGTGTCCCTCCTCATTGCCGGCATCGCCTGGTCCGTGAGCGGCGATGCCGTGAGGTTTGCCGAGGTGCTCGTAGTTGCGACGCCGTGCCCGCTGCTGATCGCGACCCCAGTGGCCTTCATGGGTGGCATGAGCTCGGCCGCGCGCATGAACGTGATTGTGAAGGAAGGCGGCGTCCTGGAACTGCTCGCCAAGAGTCGCTCCGCGGCTTTCGACAAAACCGGCACCTTGACCCAAGGCAAACCCGACGTCGTGGACATCCACCCGGGCACGCTCACTGCGGAACAAACTCTCGAGCACGCGGCGGGTGCCGAGCAGTTCTCCGTCCACGTGTTTGCAGACCCCATCGTTGAGGCGGCGCACATGCGCGGGCTCGAACCAGCCCACGTCAACGGTGCTCAAGAGATCGCCACCAACGGCGTGCGGGCCACCCTGGCAGACGGAAGCGAGGTGCGGGTAGGCAAAGCGACCTTCATCGAAGAAGCCACCGGGCACCTGGACCGGGTCGAGCTCGCTGCAGGGGAGTCTGCCGTCTATGTCTCAGTAGGCGAGTCGCTCGCGGGAGTCATAGTGCTGTCCGACCCCCTGCGCCCTCACACAGCCCAAACAGTGTCACGGTTGCGCGAGGCTGGCCTCACCGACATCGCTATGGTCACGGGCGACGTCGAGTCGACGGCACAATCGATCGCACGCGAAGCCGGCATCACCACCGTCCATGCCGAGGCAACACCTCAAGCCAAAGTCGACATCGTGCGCGCGATCCAGCACCGACCCGTGCTCATGGTGGGCGACGGCATCAACGACGCCCCGGTGCTCGCGGCAGCAGACGTAGGCATCGCCATGGCCGGCCGCGGCGCGACGGTGGCGAGCGAGACAGCCGCCGCCGTCATCACATCGAACGACATTTCCCGAGTCGCGGACGTCGTAGACCTGTCCAAACGGACCATCACCATTGCGCTCCAATCCATCTGGATTGGCATCATCATCTCGATAGGTCTCATGCTGGTGGCCGCATTCGGATACCTCCCGGCTGTGGCGGGAGCGCTGCTGCAAGAAGTCGTGGACATCGTCGCAATAGGCTCGGCTTTGCGTGCGCTCGCGATCTACCGGAAGTTCACACGAGCGTAAGCCCTCATCGC
>CAZHTO010000010.1:4540-17689 GCA_964535845.1 uncultured Demequinaceae bacterium
CAGCGCCGTTGAGGAGTACAGCGCTACTGAAGAGTGCCGTGCCGCGCGCCGATATGATTCCCCACATGACCCACTCGAACGGCTTCCCTGGTTCCGAACCTCAGCCGTCCCAGCGTCGGCGGTTCGCGGCTAGTCGGCAGTACAAGGTTCCGGGAATTGTGCTCGCGGTTTTCAGTGGTGTGGGCCTGCTGAATGTGCTGCTCGCCGTGATCACGACGGGAGGCGATCCTAGGGGTCTCATCCGCTTCATCTTCCCGATCACCGTCTTCGGTCTCGCTTCCATTTATCTTTTACGAGGCCCAAAGATGCCGCCAGCAGCCCACCCCTTTGATCAGCTGGCCTCCCGTGTGCGAGGAATGGCTGCCCCCATGCTTACGGAACAAACCGCAGAGCTCATCACGCAGATCACCAGGCACCTTCAGCAGGTTCAAGGGGGAGCAGCGCTCGTGGTGTATCGGCGTCTCGAGTCGACAGTGCAGCGTTACTATCCGCACGATGCGCAACTGCAGTTATCGCGCGCACTCGAGTCGATCAACTTCGACATGAGCACCCTGAACTCGCCGCGGCTGGGGTATTTGCCTACGAACGACGGCCCTGCGCTTGAAGTGTTTCGTGACTGGATTGTTCATGGTGAGGTTGCGCATGACGTCGAGCCGTCCACGCACGGCCGTGTGAGCGAAACCGGGTCTGTCCAAATTCACTCCGAGATCGTCACCGACCGTAAGGGCCAGGTGTCTCTCGTTGACAAAGAGGTAGACAACCGGGCTACCGAGGTGTTGTTCACGAGCGACTCGTGGCAGCTCAACGTGGCGATGCCCCCGGGCGTTGCCGATGAGGCACAACGGATTATTCGCGAGTTCAACGATCAGAACGAGTCGCGGGCGTACTAGCCTGCCCCGTCCTTAAGCGTCTACTCCCGCAACGACCACGCGGCTGGATCCGTCTGCCAGCTTTTCGATTTCGAGCTTGGCGGGGATCTGCTCCTTCATGGCCTCCACATGCGAGATGAGCCCAATGGTGCGCCCCCCAGACCTCAGCTCGTCGAGCGTCGCCATCGCCATTTCCAACGTGTCGGCGTCGAGCGACCCAAAGCCTTCATCGATGAACAGGGTCGACAGTTGGATGCCACCAGCCTCAGCTGTCACGGTCTCCGCAAGCCCCAACGCGAGTGCGAGCGACGCCAAGAATGTTTCGCCGCCCGACAGCGAACGCGTGGATCGCGACCGGCCCGTGTGCGAATCGGCAATCCTGAGTCCCAGCCCGGTCTGCGTGTTGCGGTACTGCCTGTCGTCGTCGTGCTCCAGCCGGTATTGGCCGCTCGACATCACACTCAGTCGCGCGTTTGCCGCCGCGACAATCCGTTCTAACTTGGATGCGAGCACAAACGACTCGAGCCGCATGCGGCGCTCATTGGGCGGGCTACCGTCGAGGCTGTCTGCGAGAGTGAGCGCCACGTCGCGCGCCTCGCGGGCCTGCTGTGAGGCTTTGGCCTTGCCCGCATACTCCTCGCGTAGCGTCGCGAACCGCTTACTTTGGGTCACTGCCGCAGTCTCGCCAGCAATGGCCGTGTCTCTTGCTTGGGCAGTTTCAGCGGCCGATGCGCCCAGCACCTCAACATCACCCGGCACCAGTTCTGCTGCTTGGTGGGGCAGTGGCTCGGCGCTCAGGCTCGCCACCACTGCGCGCGCACCGGCCAGATCCGATTCATACCGTGTGACAGCGCTCTGCAAGGCCGCTAACTCTGGCCCTGGCAACAGGGCATCGTGCGCCTTTTCGACGCTGGCAAATCCCGACTCCTCGAGCGCCTCGTCAAGTGCTTGACGGGCATGCGCGACCGCGGCTTGGGCATCCGTGACCTGGCCCGCCGCCTGCGCGACCGCCACCACTAGCCGCTTTGCCCGCTCCAAGTCCCGCGCCCGCGCACCCACCGACTCGTAATCCGCTCGGGCCTGCACAACCTGGGTGCTCGCCGCCTCGACCGCGCTGTTCGCTTGGGTGCGCGCGGCCTGCGCAGCTTCAAGCGCCTCCACCTTTGCGGCTAGCGCATGTTTGAGGGTCACTTCGCGCTGCTCTAGGCCGGCCAGTTCCTCGTCGAGCCGCGACTTTTCTTGGGCAGCATCACGTGCCGACTCCAATTGTTCGAGCGCCTTGTGCACTCGAGCGAGAGCCGCCTCGGCATCACCGTCTCCAGCGCCGGCGCGGGCCACAGCGCGGGCCACAGCGAGGTTGGCTTCGATGCCGGCAACGCCATCTTTGGCTCCCTTAAGGGCGTCTCCCGCGTCAGACTCGACGTCGCGGGCAGCCTCGACCTGGGCGTCGGTGACGTGATCATCTGAGGGCTGCGCAGGGGAGGGGTGCTCACTCGCACCGCACACGGGGCACGGCTCGCCGTCGGTAAGGTCCGCCGCCAAGTGGGCCGCTTGGGACCGCAGCCGGCGCTGCACCAGGTCGTTATAGGCCTCGGTTGCCGCGGCATGGGCAGCGAGTGCCTGATCGCGCTCCTTTGTTGCCGCCTGCAAAGATGCGGTGAGCAAGAGCACCTGCTCGTGCGCCTCTGAGGCCTCTTCTGCACGCTTGAGAGCCTGTTCCAGGTCATCGACACGGGCAGCTTTCTGACCCGCCTGGTCGCGTGCCTCGCGCAGATTTTTTGCAAGCGAGGGCAACTCGTCCAGAGCCTTTTGAGCCGCGTCCCTCTCGTCCCGTGCAACCTGCACCGCCGTGCCCGACTGCTCGACGTCTTCCCGTAGCCGGGGCAAGGCAAGCTCTTGCTTGAGGGCCGTCGACAAGGCCCCAATCTCGCTCGCCAGCTCGCTTACGCGCCCAGCAAGCACCTCTTCCGAAGCCTCGGCGAGCGCCCCGAGCGATGTCGGCCATGCAACCTCCGCGATGGCGGGCACCAAAGCAGATTCAACCGCTGTGTCGCGCGCGCCCACCGCCGTCTCAAGCTCAGCGATAGCCCTCTCAAGCGCACGACGCGGCGCCGCGACCGGCTTTGCCCGCGTCGCCCCATCGAGCCGCTCCCGGTCCGCCTGGTGTTGATCAGCTCGAGCCTCGAGCGCCATGACAGTTTGTTGTGCGTCAGCGAGCTTGGCGCGCTTGTCGAGCACCGTCTTGGCGTTCGCAAAAGCCTCCGCCGCCACGTGGGCCGCTTTGCCCGCCTCAAGGCGCACCTCAGCGGCCTGCACCGCAGCCTCGGCAAGCGCGGTAGCCGTGTCACTGAGCCACGCCTCCCACTCGGGCGGCGTAGGCGCGTCAATGCCCGCCTCAGCGGCAGCCCGGGCTACGAGCTCACTCAAGCCCGCATCGGCCGCCTCAACTGCCCGTGAACGCTCCTTGGCAACCTCTCGCACGTGGCTTTGAATCGCCTCAAAGCGCGCCGTGCCAAAGAGCGAACGCAGCACCGCGAGCCGTTCCTTGGTGTCTGCCTGCAAAAACTCTTGGAACCGCCCTTGCGCGAGCAAAATCACCTGCAAAAACTGGTCCGCTGTGAGCCGCATGATGTCGCTAATGCGCTTGCCCACCTCCACCGGGCGCACCTCAAGCGCCTCCCAGTCGCCATCGCTCCAGCGGTAGAGCATCGCCTCTGACTTCTTAGTTGTTGTGCCCTCGCCCCGCTTTTTTGGGCGCTGATATTCAGGCGAGCGCCACACCCGGTAACGCTGCCCGCCCGAGTCGAACTCGAGGGTCACCGAGGTGGGATCGTCCACGCCACAAAAGTCGCTCCGCACCGACTTTTCGGTGCCGTCGTAACGCGGCACCTTGTCGTAGAGCGCGAACACAATCGCGTCCAGAATTGTGGACTTGCCGGCCCCGGTCTTGCCGGTGATCACAAAAATGTCGTCGTCGAATACGCCAAAGTCGATTGTTTGCGCAGCCCGGTATGGCCCAAATCCCTCAAGTTCCAGCCGGAGCACCTTCACTTGGTGGCCTCCGCCCCGTCGATCGCGTCCAGAGCAGCATTCAGCAGGCTGGTTTCGGCAGCCGTGGCTCCCGCGCCGTTACGCACGTACGTCAAGAACTCTTCAATCACCTGGGCGTCTGACTTGCCTTCCACGCGCGCGGCATACTGCTGATCGCCATGATCGTGCCTGGTAGCAGGCTTATGCGTGAGGGTCACTGCGTGCGGGTACACCGCTTGAATAGTGCGCATCGCGTCACGGGGCAGCTGATTGTCGGTGAGCACTACCTCGACCCACGCCGCCACCTCGGCGGGCGCCGGGTCCGCAAGCAACTGCGCAAGCGTGCCCGCCAAACGCACCGCCGCCCGCGGCGTAGGTAGGTCCAGCCAGGTCACCTCGTCGACCCCGCCCGCACCAATGTCCACAAGCCACATTCCCTTAGTGCTCGAACGTTCGCCAAAACTAAACCGCAGGGGAGCGCCGCTATAACGCACAGTCTCGGTGAGGGTTTGGCGCGAATGAATATGGCCCAGCGCCACATAATCCGCTCCGTTGAACACCCGTACGTCCACAATGTTGAGCCCGCCACGCGTAATGTCGCGCTCCTCGGCCCGGCCCGACTGCTCCGTCGTTTCAGAAGGCGTATTTGCGGCCGATGCGGCAAAACAGTGAGCGGCGACCACCACCCTGGGTGCGGCGTCGCCACGCGACTTCGCCCGCGCATCGGCACTCACCACCTCCAT
Source organism: uncultured Demequinaceae bacterium (assembly GCA_964535845.1). Lineage (GTDB taxonomy): Bacteria > Actinomycetota > Actinomycetes > Actinomycetales > Demequinaceae > Demequina. The sequence goes on from CAZHTO010000010.1 coordinate 9,183, forward strand.
GGCAAACTCGAGCGCGTCTTGATGAGTGGAGCCGGCGAAATCCTCGTATGCGGAACGCATGAACTCGGGATGTAAATAAGGGATGCCGTAGATAAGTAGCTCGCCGTGGTCGTCGGTGAGAGTCACGGGGGACAGGTCTCGGTGGTCAGCTTTGATATGAACGCCGCCGGCCTGCGCGAACGCGGCGTTATGTGCCAGGCGCGCGGGGCCGTCATGGTTGCCCGAGGTGAGCACCACCTGAGCGCCGCCCGCGCGAATAGCCAAGAGCGCATCGGCCAAAAGCGTGAACGAACTCGCCTTTGGCGTAGAGCTGTCGAACACGTCTCCAGCGACGATGACCACGTCGACCGAATGCTCGGCCACCGCACGGGCAATCGCGCCCAGCACCTCGCGCACATGCTCATCGGTGCTGTGCCCGTGGAACGTGCGGCCAATGTGCCAGTCAGAAGTGTGGAGAACGCGCATAGGGCGAGCGTAGCCCGCGAGCCAGCTACGGAGCGCGCAGGGCGAGCATGGGGGAAAGTCCTGCTGCCCGCAACGCCGGGTAGAGGCCCGCCAGCGTTCCCACAATCACCGCAACGACCGGGCTCGCGGCCACGATTTCCAGCGGCACTACCAAAGGCTGGCTGTTCCATTGCGCAAAGACGGCAGCGGCCGCTACCCCCAAGCCCAGCCCTGCGACTCCGCCCACGAACGCCAAACATGCGGCCTCAGTGACAAATTGCTGAGCAATATGGCGCGGCCTCGCCCCGAGTGCACGGCGCAAGCCAATCTCACCCCGGCGCTCGAGCACCGTCACCACCATCGTGTTCGCAATACCCACAGCGCCAATAAGCAGAGCGATCGCGGCGAGCGCAAGGCCAAGGGTGGTGAGGGAACTGTCTGTGGTGGTGCGCGCATCGGCCAAATCCGTAAACCCTCGCACCGACACAAAGGGCGACTTGGGGCTTGCAGCCGTAGCCAACGTGGGGCGAATACGCTGAATCTCGCCCGGCTCCGCCCGCACATACATACGGGAGATCTCCCCAATAGAGGGGTCGGAAAAGTTGTCGCGCACCCAGCGGTCGCCCACTATCGCAGCCGTGTCGATGTCCCCGGCCAGCCCACCCGACTCGAGGATGCCAATCACGCCGTACCACTGGTCGCCAATCCACACCCGGTCGCCCGGTTGATCAATGCCGAGCCGGCTCGCCGCGATCTCTCCGAGCACCGTGACCGGCAGGCCGCGCGTTGCCTCGTCGAACCACCGCCCCGCGCTCAATGAGGCCTCGATAGCGTTGAAAACATCGGGCCGGGCCACCGCCACTGCGAGGCCGTTGGTTTGCTGCTGCGACACCACATCGGAGCGGTAGATCGCCAGGCCATCCGGTGCGGTCTCGAAAACCCCCACGTCGGCCACACCATCCACGCGGCTCACCAAATGAGGTGCAGTGTCTGGCAATGGCACGAGTGAGTTGTTGGGGCCCAGCCCCGGCTCGATTATTGCGAGGTTCGCCCCAAGCGTGTCCAGGTCTGCAAGCAGCTGCGCCTGGTTCGAGGCAGCCGCTCCCGTCAACGCGGTGAGCGACGCGATGCCGAGTGCGACACCGAGCGATGCAAGCGCAGTCCGCTGCGGCCGGCTTGAGACTCCCAGCCAGGCGGTGCGGAGCAAGTCCGTCAAACGAAAGCGGCTGCGCGGGGTTTTCCCGGTGCGGTCGCGGCTGCGTTCCGTCTGCCGTGTCGGTTGGTCGAGTTGTGAGACCCGCCCTGCTTGCTCGACCTGCCCTGCTTGCTCGGCCTGCCCTGCCTGCTCGGCCCGCTCTAACTGCCCTAAAGCGGCCGAGGCAGGCTCCCGTGACGTGATGTGGCCGTCTTTCAGGCCAATTCGCTGATTGAAACGGTCTGCCAATGCGGCATTGTGCGTCACCATCACGACCGCGGTTCCCTTGGCAGCGATGTCGCTGAGCAGTTGCACAATCGCGTCGCTCGTGGTCGAGTCGAGCGCCCCGGTGGGTTCGTCAGCGAAAAGCACCGCCGGGTCGCGAACGATCGCACGCGCAATTGCTACTCGCTGTTGTTCACCTCCAGAAAGTTCGCCAGGACAATGCGTGAGTCGATGCCCTAGCCCCACCGCCTCGAGTGCCTCGACGGCCCGCTGGTGTCTTTCACGCCGGGTCGCACCCGTATACAACAGCCCCGTTGCCACATTTTGGGTCGCAGACAATGTGGGCATGAGGTGGAACTGCTGGAACACAAAGCTGATGTGAGTGGCACGCAATGCCGAGCGACGCTTCTCACTCAGGGTGCTGAGGCTGTGCCCATCTATCAGCACGGTGCCTTCTGTGGGGTCATCAAGCATGCCCAAGATCGACAGCAGGGTGGACTTACCTGATCCCGATGCGCCCACGATCGCAAGCTGGTCGCCCGCATCGATCCGTAAAGAACTCGCATGGAGGGCAGTCACAGAAGGCGGCCCCGCATAGGTTTTCACTATCCGTTGTACCTCGACCACCGGCCCTTGTACCTCGACCACCGGGGTCGAGGTGTCCAGCGGCGCGGTGTTAGATGTCGCGGTGCTAGATGTCGCGGTGCTCATCTGCTCAGCACCACGTCGTCGCCAACCTCGAGGCTTTGGGCGTAATCCGGCGCCCCCTCAACCTCGGTGCCGCTGGCTAGGATCTGTACCCGCGCATCGGCCGCCATGCCAATCTCTACCGGCACACGCACAATCTGCCCGTCCTCGAGCACCTCGACCGCATACATGTTTTCAGCGGTAGCGATCAGTGCGGTGGTAGGCACAACCAGGGTCTGCTCGGCCTGCTCCTGGGAGTGAATGATCACGCGCACGGCGCCAGGGCCTGCTACTTTCACCTCTTCTTGGTCGGGAAAGTCGATGCGCGCCGTGGGTGAGGTGAGTTTTCCCTCGTCGCCCTCAGGTATGCCGCCTGGGTCGACTTCCGCAATAGTTGTCGCAATCTCGTGCCCGCCAGCGAGCACGACGGTCACTGGGGTGCCGGCCGTGAGCTCTTGTGCTTGTGCTGGCGAGAGCGTGGCAACGGCCCGGAGCGTCGCCGCAGTGTAGGTACCAGGGCTCGCACTGGAATCACCGAGGGTGCTCGTCACTTGCCACATTCGGATGTTGGGTGCATCGATCACCACCACGTCAGACGGGGCAACACTTCCGGTCTGAGGCAGGCCCAGGTCCTTTTGCCAGCGGCGCACCGCCTCCCTGGTCCGCCAGTCAAAGTGCATGTCAGGGTCGCCCTTGAGCAGGCCTATTCGTGCCAAGTGCTCTTCCAGCTGCTTGACGTCGTGGCCGCGCTCAATCCCCACGGCGAGCTCACGCCACATGGGGCGGGCGCCCTCGATCAGGATCACGGGCCGACCATTGGCTTCGTACACCTGCCCACCCACCTCGATCACCTGTCCCGCAGCGGGGAGGGCAGTAAGGACGCCGGGAGCCGCGGGCAAGGCTATTGGCGCCCCGTAATCCAATGCCGCGTTCAAACGCACCTCACTCGTGAGCGTTCCGAGTTCCACTGGCACAGTGACGGCGTTTGCGAGGGGGTCAACCTGCTCCTCAGCTAATGCCGGCTCCCACGGCCGCCACATGCCTATGGCCACCAGGCCAACTGCGCAGGCGCACACAACAACCGCGGTGAGCGCGCGGCGCACTACCTTCTTAGTCCGAGAGCGTGGGGTCACGGCGCAGGGACCTCGTGGAACCCGTCGACCTCTTGGAACCCGTCGAGCTCGTGGAACCCGTGGAACTCGTCAACGATGTCAATCGGGTCCCATCCCATTTCCGCGCTCGCGTCGATGGCAAACCCGGTGTCGGGGTCGTAGCAGGCCTCGAACATCGCGCGGAACTCGGCTTCGGTCATGTCACCCGGGACCATCAGTGAGTTGATCGCTATAGGTCCAGGGTCTGCGATTGTCGTGAACCCCTCCGCGCGGGCGCATTGCGTGAACTCCAACAGGGCTTCGGCTTCGCGCTGGATCGAGTCCTCTATCTCGTCCTCGAAGCCGGGATCTACAACGACTTCCGGCTGCGTGAAGTCGGGGTGAGCGGCTTGGCAAGCGGCGTAAGCGTCGTAGACGTCGGGAGTATTTTTCAAGACCTCCGCACTGGATGGCGCAGACCAGATCTGCCCTTCCTCGCCAATCATGACGCTGGTGACGGTGTTGTCTCCGCTATCGGGGTCAGATATCTGGCTGTCGGTGACATCAGTCGGTTCGCCGGGTTTTTCGCTCCCTTGGACACCGTGATGAACCATGACCTGACCGCTCTCGCTAATAAGTGCGTTAACGCCTTTTGAAGTAAGGCAGGCGGCAAAGGCCGCTATCACCTCTGACGTTGGCCCAGTTGTGCTCGGAGCATTCTCGTGTGTACTCGTAGCATTTTGGTTTTGCGCGGTCTCCGTACATCCCACAAGAACCAGTGAAGCCACAACGGTCAACCCTGCTATGGCAGTGGGAAACAAAGGTGTTTTCATGATCGCCTTCGGTCAACTGAAGCGGTGGCTTTCACCGCGTGCTCTCAGTTGTACGGGCAGTCGAGTTTGGTTGAGGTCTGACTTCACCTAACCAAGACCTAACCCGCGCGGGTTGACCATGGCAGTACCCAGAACGTGAGCCACAATGGCCACAGTGCTAAAAGGGGGTGATCGCAGTTGCGGGTCCTCATAGTGGAAGACGAGGTGGACCTCACCGACTCGCTTGCAGCCGGTTTGCGCAACGAAGGCTACATAGTCGACGTCGTGCACGATGGCGCGGCGGCACTTGTGAAGCTGGGTGAGACCGATGTGGACATCATGATTTTGGACCGCGACCTTCCGGTTCTTGGCGGAGACGCAGTGTGCAGGTTGTTGCGGGCTGAGTCCCACCCGGTACGCATTCTCATGCTGACCGCCGCGGGCACGCTGGACGACAGGGTGACGGGTCTGGATTTAGGCGCCGACGACTACCTGGCTAAGCCCTTCGCTTACGTGGAGTTGCTTGCGCGGCTACGTGCCCTCGCCCGGCGTAGTGGGCAGAGCAGTCAAGTGGTGCTCTCGGCGGAGGGTGTGCGGCTCGACACCATGCGGCGGGTGGCAGAGAGGGACGGCCGGCCGCTGGCTCTCACCCCCAAAGAATTTGGGGTCCTCGAGGTGTTGCTGAGCGCGCGCGGCGGTTACGTCACTGCAGACGGCCTGCTGTGCGAGGTGTGGGAGAGCAGTGCGGAGCGTACGCGGTCCGTTGTGAAACTTACGGTGCACACATTGCGGCGCAAACTTGGCGACCCGGATGTGATCCATACAAGTCCCGGTTTGGGCTATCGCATAGGGCACTGGCATGACGCCTAAGACCCGCCGCTGGGGTTTCCGTGCCCGCCTGACCGCTCTTACTGCAGCCGTTTTTGTGATCGGTGGAATGGCGCTCTTAGGGGTTCAATACCTACTCGTCGATGGCCTATTTACGTCAGCGATTGACGGCATCACGGACTGCGAAGAAGGCGCGGGCCCAGTCGGCGGTGACATGGGTGAGTTGCCTCTCGGGTGCGAACCGGTTGCTTACGCCCAGGTCAATCCTGTCGACATTCCCGTCCCGGCAGGCAACGATGTGGGCGATGGTGAAAGGGTGTCCGTCGAGTTGATTGTGCACCAAAGCAATGCGCTCTCCGAAGAGGTGTTGTCGGGGTTGGTCATGTGGTCGATCGTGACGTTGCTGGCGTTCGCGCTGGTTGCAGTGCTCGCTGCGTCGTGGCTGTCACGGCGACCATTCGCAAGGATTCGCCAGATTACGGGCACTACCAAGCGCATTACCCGTGACGACTTGGATCAGCGGTTGGATTTGCCAGGCCCTAGCGACGAGATCAAAGAACTGGGCGACACCATTGACGGGATGCTCGATGGCCTCGAGGCCGCGTTCACTCAACAGGAACGGTTTGTCACCAACGCCTCGCACGAGTTGCGCACGCCGTTGACTATTTCGCGGACCGCGCTCGAAGTTCCGCTCGCGCAGGGCGAGGTCCCCGCCCACTTAGAGCCGGCGGTGCGGCGTGCTCTTGACGCGAATGCGCGTAGTGAGACGCTTATTGCGGCGCTCTTGCAGCTCGCGCGGGCGTCGAGCCGGTCGCAGGCCGATGCGGTGGAAGCGGTCGATTTGGCCGCTTTAGTCACTCGTGTGGTAGGTCAGCATCAAAATGCGGTCGCTGAGGCCAAGTTGAGTGTCACGGTCACGAGCGGAGCGGCCCAGGTGACCTCGTCGAACCAGGTGCTTCTCGAGCTCGCTGTCGGCAACCTGGTCGACAACGCGGTTCGCCACAACATTGAGGGCGGCTCGATCTGTGTCACCACCGGATCCTCCGAAGGCGCGCCCTGGCTCGAGGTTTCTAACACGGGGCCCGCGCTTACGTCGGATCAGGTGGCTCGGCTCACCGAGCCGTTTAACCGTGGCGATCACACCCGCACTACTGCGGGGGCCAAGGGTGTGGGGCTAGGGCTCAGTTTGGTCCAGAACATTGCTGAGTCGGCAGGTGCGACACTCAACCTCAGCCCGGGCCCTAGTGGTGGCCTGACCGCGCGCCTGGACTTCGAAGGCGACTAGTAGCACCAGCAACATGACGTGTACGTGGCCCGGTCATTGCACAGAGAGACCGCAAGCCTTGAGGCAGCCCCTGACCGTTGCCACTCAGTTGTCAGTTAGACACCCGATCCCCATCTGCGGTCACTCGGGCGGGGGGCGGTACCGCGGCCTCCCCCGCCAGGGAGCGGGGGGAGCGAAACGGGTTGTGTAGTCGAAGGTGCCGACTGCTGGGCCGGGGTCGACGAATCAGCTCGGGGGGCGGTTCCGCGGTCGCCCCCGCCAGGGAGCGAATCGGGTCGTGTAGTCGAAGGCGTCGACTGCTGGGCCGGGGTCGACCGAACACCTCGTGGGGCGGCGGCAGGCGACGAATGGAGGGCGTGCTGGCTTTGAAGTATTCGAAGCAACACGTTAAAGAACGCCATCGCCGGCAGGCAGCCGATCGCGCCGACGATGAACCCTCCGAACATTGCTCCGGCGTTGAACTCTTCTCGATAGCCAGTGCTGAAGGCATTCCCAAAGAGAACTCCAACGCCAATTGTGGAGGCTATAAACCAGGTCCACATGCATAGTGTTGGCCAGGAGGTGTCACGGAGCTCTGCCAAGTTGTATCTACTCATGTTGAGAGCGTATAGCTCACGTCTGACGTAGTGGCTAAATTCTTTCGCCAGGAGCGTCGTGGTTACTCATCGCGCCGTCATCGTCGGGCGCATGTCTTGGCTGGGCGCATGTGGTCTATCCGCTTATTCTAGGAAAACTTAAAATACGCATATGGAGACCTGGCCCAAGGCGGCCGGCCTACTCGTCCTCAGCAACGGTGACGTTTTGATCGAGAAAGATCGCGATGTCCTCTGCGAGCTGGTGTCCGTCTGCGTTGCCCCGTAGCAAGGTTCCGTCACCTATCGCCTCAATCGCTGCCACCTGAGAGTCACTGAGCAGTTGGAAGGGCTGGTTCACAAGCGAGATGCCGTCGGCCTCCGGCAACACCTCGAGTACGGCTTGGGCACGGTCTTGCGCGGCGCGCGCGGCGGTGTCGACGGACACCGCGAGCTGGATGAACTCTGCGTATTCAGAAAGCAGGAATTTGTGGTCCCGGTCAGGGTCGAGCACATGCGGCATGCCGGCCAGCATCTCAACCTCGATGGGATCAAGCTCCCGGTGCGGGTTCTCAACCAAAGAGTCTGCTGACGTGACCGGCAGGGTCGACAGCATTAACTCAATGTCGCGAGCGAAAGCCTGCAACATTTCTTCGGGAGCGGAGTTGGGGCCGGGGCTCGATGACGTCATCGGTCCACAATAACGACTACTTGTCACCGCGGCGAGCGTGGCCGGTATGATGTCAAACTCAGCGCTAAATAGGGGATCCTTCACGCGTGCACGCGAGCTGATGGAATGTCTGGGTGTCACAGTTGGGTTACAGGGTTAGCGCCAGTGAGCCCACAGTGGAACACTGGAGCCTAGATGGCGTAGATGAACACCGACTACAAAGGACGACGTGACAGTTACTCAGACCCCTGTCATGCCTCCGGAGCCGGTTGTCGAAGACCGTTCCGCGGTCCGCGCTCCGGCCCCCGAGGCCGACAGGGCGACCCCAGTTGCCGCTAAGCGCGTCGCCGTCCCCGCTACCGACAGCGTCGATTCCTCAGTACACCGCGCCCAAGTGCGGGCGAGGACGGTGCTTGTGATGCACTGGTCGTTTATCGCGGTGCGAGTCTTAACTTTTGTCGGTTTGCTAGTGCTCGCATATGTTGCCATTTCAGATAACTGGCTCGCGCAAGCGGCCGATGCGCTGGTGACTTGGTATAACGCCACAGTTGCGCCGCACATGGAGATTGACCTCACGCCGCGTTCGGTGCCGTCTCTTTATGACGGGCTCTTTGGGCCCATCCCGCAGCCAATAGTCGTCCTCGACTGACTACGACAGTATTGATCGACTACGACAGTATTGATCGACTACGACAGTA
>CAZHTO010000010.1:17789-19451 GCA_964535845.1 uncultured Demequinaceae bacterium
GACTACGACAGTATTGATCGACTACGACAGTATTGATCGACTACGACAGTAACGATTGACTACGACAGTCGTCGCTGACTAGATCGCCCAGATTTTTGCGAGAGGGCCTTAATCGCATCGGGCGCTGCTGAGACCACCAGAGTGAGTGCCACCGCGATACACGCGGCGGATGCAAGTGGGAGCCACTGCGCTCCCCATGCCGCGAGCATGGAACCGCCAATTACCGACCCGGCGGCAAATCCTGCATTGAAAACGCTGGCTTGCGCACCCACGCCAATGTCGCTGCGCCACGGTGTGTGGCGTAGTGACCAGTTGAGCATTGCCGCAACTAAAAGTGACCATGCTATGCCTTGGATGACGATCATGCCTATTGCGGCGACCTTGTACTGACCGAGCGAAGCCAAGCCCAGCCACATGACCAGCATTGCTGCTTCGCCAACCACCATGGAGCGCACCGGCCAACGGTCTAGGAACCTGCCGGTGAGCCACATTGCGACCACGCCCACTGCGCCGCCAAGCATCAACAGCAGTGGCACGCTCTCCTCAGCAAAGCCGGAGACTTCGACAAAGAACGGCGTGATGTACGTCCAGGTAATAGCCATAGATGTGGTGGTGAACACCACCACGACAAGCACACGGATGAACCTACGCAGCGATGGCACGTCTCCCCGCGTGGACGAGCGTTCGGAGTTACGCACGCGCGGCATAATCAATGCGATAGCGACGGCCAGGATCAGACTGCCTATGCCGACGATCATGAACGGTAGGCGCCAGTCTGTTTGTTGCCCAAGCCATGTTGAGGCGGGTAGGCCAAACACTCCTGCTGCGGCCCCGCCAAGCATGAGTCGCGTGACCGAACGGCCGCGCACTTGTGGTGCGAACAGTCCGGCGGCGGCGGGCGTGACGACGGCCCAGAACAGTGCGTGCCCCATCGCCGTCATCACGCGCCCCGCGAGTAGCTGCGCGAACGTATCGGAGGTTGCCACCACTAATGCGCCAGCGGACCAGAACACCAACGTGCCAACAATCACCGGCCTGCGCGGTAGCCGCGTGGTCAACAGTGCGAGCGGAAGCGTCGCGACCATGACGGTCAACGCAAACACCGTGGTGACCAGGCCTAGCTCGGACTCTGTGCGGCCCAGGTCGGCTGCCATCAAACGGATAAGCCCTTGGGGTGCGATCTCGTTGGTGACGACCATGAAGGCTGCCGCCGCGAGAGCGATCAGGCTCGCCATTGCGCGCCGCGGGGATGCGGGCGGGGTCCAGTCCGAGTGACCTGTCGAGGCGCCTGGAACATGGGCCGATGCGCTCGACCCCGGGGCAGGCGCGGCGACGCCCTGCAAAGGCACGTCGGCGTCGGTGACCTGGCCAGAAAGGTGTGTGGGGGTGTGGTCGTGCAGAATATCCTCTTACTTTCCAAGTGGTAAGTATTGCCTCTGGTTCATATTCTGCCTTATCCAAAATCCGTTAGCGACCACTTCAGCGTGAAATGGACCCGCGCATCGGCTAGCGTGAATCAGCAGGCGGCTAAGCAGCGACGCGGAAGGTGCTGACGTATGTCCAATATCCCTGATACCCCGGCTATACAAGCCCTTGCCGCATCGGCCCTTGATTATGAGGTCACGGTCATCGGAAGGGTGCGCTCACTCGAAGAGGCAGCAG
>CAZHTO010000010.1:19551-25429 GCA_964535845.1 uncultured Demequinaceae bacterium
ACGGCAGTCCTTGGCCAGTGATTGCCGATGCGCTCCTGACTTCTCGTGAGGGCCCAGTTTCCATTGGGGCTGGGGCACATGGGGTTGCTGCTTTGGTTGACCCGGGTGAACTCGTGGAGCACTTCGACGCAGCTGTCGTTGATGTCACCGAACCCGCGTAAGTACTAAAGCCCAGCCAGCCAATCGGTGAGCCGCTCCTCGAAAGTGTCGGCCGCATCGGCGTCATAGTCGTGCAACGACGGGTCCACGAACATGTGGCGCAACTGTGGATAGCGGTACACCTGCGCGTCTGGGGCTTGTCGCGCTAGCTCGAAGACCTCGTCGGGCGGGCACCAGTCGTCGGGGTCTGCGACATGGACCTGGAGGGCCACATGCGGCCGCCACGACGAGCCGAGCATGTCCGGGGGGACACCCCCACCCATGAGCGCACACGCCCGCACCCGCCGCACATGCTGGGCCAGATATTGCGCCTGCAGGCTACCCATTGAGAACCCCACCACCACATCTGCATCACGGTAGGCGCGCGAGGTCCGTAGGGCGACATCCACAAGCGCGTCGTGCCCAATGCGCTCCGCATGCGCGATCCCGTCGTCAACGCTCTCGAACGTGCGGCCCGCGTAACAATCAGGGGTATGAACTGTGTGGCCGTGCGCGCGCAGTCTGTCGGCAAGCGACTGGAGGCCTCCAGTGAGGCCATGCGCGTGATGAAACATCAGCAACTCCGCCATATATCCAGTGTGCACCGCAATCACGCAACCCGCATGGCGACCGGGACCAGTTAGCCTGACGTGATGACTATTGGCGTAGTGCTAGGTGGCGGCGGAGTGCGTGGCGCCGTCGAAGTCGGAATGCTGCGCGCGCTCTTCGAAGCTGGCGTCACTCCTGATCTGATCGTGGGCACGAGCGTGGGCGCCATCAACGGCGCCGCAGTCGCCTTTAACCCGACGGCCTCTGTGGTCGACACCCTTGAGCATGCGTGGGCCTCGCCTACCGCATCGGCCATTTACGGTGAGTCGTGGCCGCGCCAGCTGCGCCGCCTCGCTACCTCCAAAACTCACCTCAACGACCCCGCCCCGTTACGCGACCTGCTTGAGCAGATCTTGGGGCCCGATGCGCGTTTTGAGGATCTCGCCGTGCCGTTGGCTGTGTGCGCCGCGAGCATCGAGACGGCGTCCGAAAAATGGTTCGACCAAGGCCCGGTGATCGACGCGGTACTCGCAAGCGCATCGGTCCCTGCTGCTTTGCCTCCCACTCGCATAGGCGATGAGCACTACATCGACGGGGGAGTGGTGAACTCGATTCCATTGGCAGAGGCGATCGCTCGTGGCGCCACCGAAATCTATGTGCTGCAAGTGGGGCGCATCGAGGAGCCGCTGTCAGTGCCAACCAAGCCCTCCGAAGTGGGGCGCGTAGCCTTCGAAATTTCCCGGCGCCACCGCTTTGCTCGCGACATGGCCGCAGTGCCTGACCACATCAACGTGCACGTGCTCCCATATGGCGGGCGCCAGCCCGGCGACGAGCGGCTCAGGGCTTACCGCCGCATGGATCGCACTCACGCGCGCATCGAGGCGGCGTATCAGGCATCGAGGGAGTACCTCAAAGCCGAGTCTTCGACCCGCGGGGGTCGCCCGTGAGCACGGGCGTAGAGCCGGCCGAGCTCACCGACCCCGACGACGGTGATGGTGCGAGCACTGCCGCGGTTGCAGGGAGCGCTACGCCTCAGGAACGCAGGCAAAATCGGCGTATCGCGTGGGCATTGCCGCCGGTGTTCGTGCGCCGCCTGGTGATTGCCCCTGTGGTGGTGCTCGCTGCCTTTGTGTGGTTTCCGCTTTCTATCTGGGTAGGAGTGGCAGTGGCCGGGGTAGTTGCGTGGGCGATACCGGGCCGGCTCCGTATTCTTCGCATCGTCTTCATGGCAGGCCTGTATTTGCTGTGGGATGCGGTGGCGATCGTATGGATGTTCGCCCTGTGGGTGGCCTCTGGCTTTGGATGGAAAATCCGTAGCCCATTCTTCGAGCGCCGCCACTACCAACTCGCCGGTCTGATGCTGCGCTCTCTTTTCGCCGCCGCTTCAAAAGTTCTGCGCCTCGAAATCGAGTTTCGTGACGTCGAACTCGACTCTATAGCCCCTGGCAAACCGATCATTGTCGTGAGCCGCCACGCAGGACCAGGGGACTCGTTTGTCATTGTCGAAGCGCTCATTAACCGCTTCTCGCGAGAGCCCGCAATCGTGCTCAAAGACACCCTGCAATGGGACCCTGCCGTAGACATCTTGCTCAACCGGCTGTCCACGCGTTTTATTACGCCAGCCGGACGGCGCCGGCCCGGAGCTCCTGGAGGGGCTACTTCTATTGGTGAACTTGCGGCGGGGCTCGATGGCAACGATGCTTTGCTGATTTTCCCCGAAGGCGGCAATGCCACCCCTAAACGTCGCAAGCGTCGCATCGCCCAACTCCACAAAGCCGGCCACACTGAGCTTGCGGCGCGTGCCGCGGCGATGGACCACGTCATGCCACCCCACGCCGGGGGAGTGCTCGCGGCCATGGAAGCCTGCCCGCGCGCTGCCATCGTGATGGTGGCGCACACCGGCCTTGACCGCATGTCGACTGCCCGTGACGTGTGGCGCGAACTCCCCGTCGACAAGCGCATCATTCTCAAAGGCTGGCACGCTGAACCCTCCGACATTCCCGCCACCCGCGCCGAGCGCGAAAAGTGGCTGTACGACTGGTGGGAGCGCGTTGATGCGTGGATCGATGCCAACCAGCCGGTGGAGGTAGACCTTGCCCGCGCATCGGCCCGACTGAAAGGGCGCGGCGGCGATGGCTGATCTCAAAGAAGGCAGATGGGGCATGGTCGCAATCCAGGGCCTGCTTTTTGCGTCCGTTGCCCTCACCGCGTTGCTCCCCGCATGGGGCCTCGCGTGGTGGCAGTCCTTGTGGGCCTCCCTCACGCTCGTGATCCTGGGCTCTGTGGGCGTGATCTGGTCTGGTGTGAACTTGGGAAGTGCGCTCACCCCGTCGCCAGTGCCCAACAATGAGGGGCTTGTGGCGCGCGGCATTTTTAAGTGGGTGCGTCACCCCATGTATACGGCGCTGGTCGTTATCTGTTTAGGGGTAGCGGTGGGCTCCGGCAAAGGCTTGAGTTACCTCTCGGTAGTGGCACTCGCCGTGTTCTTCGAGGCGAAGACTCGCGTCGAGGAGCGCTACCTCATTGAGGTTTACGACGGGTATGGCGAGTACGCCGCACGCACCGGGAAGTTCATACCAGGGGTGGGGCGGCGCGCTCGCTGATCCGGTTCAGTTGGCGCAGTGGGGGCGCGAGGGGTGGGAGTTGTCCACAGGGTCGGCTCCTCGGCCTGAACTCTGCGAGTTATCCACAGATCTGACCAGGCCGGCCGCTGGCCAGCCCACGGCACCTAGCGTGGCCGCCATGAACATTTCTCACAGAACGCTTTTTCGCCCGGTCGTCGTTGCTGTGGTGGCAGTGGCTCTGGCTGGCTGCGTCGCAGTCTCCCCAACGGAACCTGGTGGTGGTCCCTCGTCTGATTCGGTCGCGGCAGCTGCGCAGACGGATGTGACCGTGGCCGAGGAGGCCCAGTTAGATGACGATGACGACGAGGTCGATGGGCCGGGGTCAGGAGACGTCGATGGGGGAGGAGCCATTGATACGGAATGGGCGTTTACTATTCCCGTGAGGGATTGGGACACGGACCTCTCCATCCGCCCGCCGTCACCTGAACCACTCGTAGACCACCTGCCAGACACATCCGTTTTGAGAGCAGGCGAACCTCAGTTATCCCCCAGGTTCGAACAATTACTGTCGTCGCCCGGGAGTGAGCCCGCAGCCCGTGTCGCTATGGCGACTATCAAAGCCACAGCTCACCTCGTGAACGACGGATATTTATGGGAGTTTGCTCCTGCCGCTGCCTCGACCTGCGGATACTGTCTTTTAAGGCTCCTGGCGGCGCAAGAGATCCACGAGGGTAGCGGTGAACAATACGAACCCTGGGCAGTGGACTTCGGAACCGGCGCCGCGGTGTGGGAGTTGTCAGGTGCAGACCACCTCATGATTGAGTTTTCTGCCCAGCAGAGCCTGCTCACCTACGAGATCGGCAATCGTACTCAAATCCTGGACGGTGCAGGCCCCCACACCTACCAAGTTGAGATGCTCTTCGATGAGGGACAGTGGTGGGTCCTCGCCGTAGGAGCACGAGCCCTCTAACCTCCATTCCGGCGTCCCTGTAACCTCGCACTATGGACAGACTTCACGCGGTGGTGACCGGCGCATCGGCCGGTATTGGGTTTGAAACTGTGCGTACCCTCACGCGTGACCACGGCATGCGGGTGACAGCCGTGGCGCGGCGCCTAGATCGACTCGAAGAGCTTGCTCGCGAAACTGGCTGTGACGTGGTGCAAGCAGACATCACGTCGCAAGCAGACGTAGACCGCCTTGCCAATAGCGTGACCGGCCCGGTGCACATCCTGGTGAACAATGCGGGTGGCGCCGTCGGTTGGGACACGGTCGAGGACTCCGATCTGGGCGCTTGGAGCGAGCAGTACGAACTCAATGTGGTGGGCACGGTGCGTGTCACCCAAGCGCTGTTACCCGCCCTGCGTAAGTCAGGCCGCGGCGACGTGGTGGTGGTGACGTCGACCGCGGGGCACGAGCCGTACGAGTACGGTGCGGGCTATGTCGCGGCCAAGAGCGCGCAGGTGACCATGGTGCGCACACTGCGGCTCGAGCTCACCGGGACTGGCATTCGGGTCATCGAGATCGCGCCAGGCATGGTTCAGACGGAGGAGTTCTCCCTCAATCGGTTTGATGGCGACCAGGAGCGCACCGCTCAGGTCTATCAAGGGATCGAGCCGCTTGTGGCTGTGGATATTGCCGATTCGATCGGTTGGGCCGTGACCCGACCCCACCACGTGAACGTGGACCAGTTGGTGATCCGGCCCCGCGAGCAAGCCTCGCCCACCAAGACCGTGCGGCGCTCGCAAGACTAAGACGCGCTCCGTCATCACGCCGGGCAATGTCGCTTGTTCACGAAAGTTGTCCATAGAATGCCCTATGGCCACTGAAAGAGCGCGGTTGCTACTTCACCCGGTGCGCATGCGCGTGCTCGTAGCGCTCGGTTCGCGTGATCTCACCACGCGCCAAATGCAAGCCATGATGCCGGACGTGCCACAAGCGTCGCTGTATCGCGCCATAGCCAAGCTCTCGCAAGCGGGCGTCATCGGCGTCGTCAAGACTGAACAGCGTGGTGGCGCCACCGAGCGCACCTACCATGTGTCGCCCCAAGAAACCACGGTGTCGAGCGCAGACCTCGCCTCGTCCGCCCCGGACGAGATTCTCGCCATCACGCAAACCTTTGGGGATTTGCTGACGGCAACAATGGGACGCCATATTGCTCGCGCCGGTGACGATTGGTCCAAGTTCCGATTCTTGATGCGGCAAGAATCGCTATGGCTTACCGATGCCGAACGCGAAGAGTTGGCCGACGAGCTCTTCGCGGTCATCGACAAGTACGTCGAACTTCAGCGACGCCCCGGAACGCAGCTCTACAGCTTGCAAACCTCAGTGCTGCCCGACGTCGACCCTGCCGACAGCGCGCAATAGTCCCGCCCCGGGGCCAACGCCTGCGCCTTCACCCACCAGCCGCCCCGCCGTCACCCACCAACCGCCCCACCCGAATCAACCGCCCCACCCCGCCACCGACAGCGCGCCTTCACCCACCAGCCGCCCCGCCTTCACCCACCAACCGCCCCACCCCGCCACTTCTGCACACGGGTGTGACTGGAGTGACTGGTGGGGCGCATGGGTGTCCCCACGGGTCACATTGGCCCCACTGGTCACAGGTGTGTGCAGAAGTGGCGCGAGC
>CAZHTO010000010.1:25529-28098 GCA_964535845.1 uncultured Demequinaceae bacterium
CGCCGCCAACCTATTTGGGCTTCGACCGGTGTCTACGCTCCCCCGGGGCCTTGGGCTTAGGTTGGGCCTTGGGCTCAGGCTGGGCCTTTGGCTTACTTCTAGACCCCGACTTGGGCCTGGGCTTGCTCTTACCCCCAGCCTTGGACCTGTTTTTCTTTGCCGATGCGCGGGGGCCTTCAGCACGGGGCTGGTCTGTGCGTTCGCCCACCAGGTCGGCGTAGCTGCGAGGTTTGGCTGCAGCCAGTTGCTTGCGCCACCACCATTCGCTGCGGCGGGCCCCGAGTGCCACCTGGTTGGCAAGGACTACACGTACCTGGCGGGGCACCCGCAGGCGCAACAGGGTGCGCGAGTCGACGGTCGCGACTAATGCCCCTGCTACGGCAGTGAGTCCGAGCGATACCCAGGGCAGCATCTCGAGCCCAAAGGTGGCGACTATTGCCGCACCGATGACGGGCCCAACCGCGGCTCCACTGTTGAAAATCACGGTGTACGCCCCCGCACCTACCTCGGTGCGCCACGGCGTATGGCGCATCGCCCAATTAAGCAGGGCGGCGACGAGCACGGCCCATGCTGCAGCTTGGAGAGCCTGAAATGCGACGACGGACCAGGAGTATCCCAAGGCCAACAGCGCCCACGCGATGCCCAGCCCGCCAATGGCCAGCCCAACCGTGTGTACGGGCCGGCGCGAAAGGTGCCCTGAGATGCCTAATGTCGCGCCCACTGCGAGTGCGCCGCCCAGCGCGAACAGTAGGGGGATCGCGCTGACGGGCAGGCCGGCAATCTCGGTAAACAGGGGGACCACGTAGGTCCATGACAGCGACATGGCTGCGGCAGCGATGAAGGCCACGGCGAGCACTCGGAAGAATGCGGGCCGGGACGGCAGGTCACCGACGGTGTGGGGGCGGGTGGCGCTGCCGCGGGACCGAGGAATGATGACCGCATAAGAGATGGTGAGCACAAAGCCCAGTGCCGCGAGGCCCCAGTATGGTGCTTGCCAGGCGACTTGAGCCCCGAGGGCGGTTACGAGTGGTGTACCCAATACTCCGGCTGCGGCGGAGCCAAGCATGATGGTTGTGACTGTCCGGGCGCGTAGGTGGGGGGCGAACAGGCTCGCGGCTGCGGGTGCCATGAGTGCCCAGAAAAGTGCATGGGCCGTCGCAGAAATGACGCGTCCTGCCGCAAACATGGGCAGGCCGTTGGCTAGGGCCACGATGACGACTCCGGCGGTCCACACCCCGAAGGTGGCGCTGAGGGTCCAGCGCCGGCTCCAACGTTTTGTCGCCATGGTGAGTGGCAAGGTGGCGATCACGATCGTGAGGGCGAAGGCTGTGGCGAGCAGCCCAATCGAGGCAACAGAGACCCCCAAACCGGCGGCGATAGTGGTGCTCATTGCCACCACGGACGCCTCGTTTGAGGCGGCGGCAAACGTGCCCACTGCCAGGGCCAGCAATCCCAGGCGCGCCCTGCGTAGTGGCACCGGGGGTGCGTCGGGTACGCGCGGCCCTGATGATTCGGCTTCGTCGAGCACCACTGAGGTGGTGCCTCCCGCTATGGGGATGGAGAGCGTGGTGGGTTCTGCCTCGTAGTAGATCGGGTGAGAGCCAGGGTCTGCGCCCACGGGAAGTTCTTGGGTACTTGCTACGGGCTCATAGTCGTCAATTGTCGTCGCGTCCGCCTCGCTCAGGTAGAGCTCTTCGGTGGGTGACGTGGGTGACAACGAGCGAGCAACTCCTGAACTTCTTTGGGCGAGCGGGGACACGGGTACGGGCAGCTAAGGTCACTCGTGTTGGGGTGACCATATTTATGGCAACGGCCGCAACACGGTCGATGTTCCCGCCAGCCAAGTAGGCCAAGCACCAGCTGCGCGCACACCTACGCGATCACGGTTCTGCCTATACTTGAGGGACTTGCGTTGACCCGGCTATCTCCGGCGAGCTTGCGGAAGAACAGGCGTGAGCCTCAGTAGAACCGCACGGGTGGCCCGTCACAGCTGTTGTCCTTCAGGACGTGAGAGGTCGCGTCACATATGCCCCGGCAGTGTGAACGCGGCAAGCGAGGTGGTACCGCGCGAACGGTCGTGAGACTGGCAGCGTCCTCGTAGATCGAGTAGATGCACGTGGACCACCAAAGGAATCGTATGTATCCCCAGCACCGGCCTGACTCTGCAGTGCCCGCCTCGCCCAGTTTCCCTGAGCTTGAGGACCAGGTTCTCGAGTACTGGAAGGCCGACGGCACGTTCCAGGCGTCTATTGACAACCGTGACGGCGCAGAAGAGTTCGTGTTCTATGACGGCCCACCGTTTGCCAATGGCTTGCCCCACTACGGCCACTTGCTCACGGGTTACGTCAAGGATGTGGTGCCGCGCTTTGAGACCATGCGCGGCAAAAAGGTTGAGCGCCGCTTTGGCTGGGACACGCACGGACTACCCGCCGAGCTCGAGGCTGAGCGCGTACTGGGCATCACCGACAAGTCGCAGATCGAAGAGATGGGCATCGCCGCCTTTAACGATGCGTGCCGTACGTCCGTGTTGCGCTACACCGAGGAGTGGGAAGAGTACGTCACCCGCCAG
>CAZHTO010000011.1:0-14278 GCA_964535845.1 uncultured Demequinaceae bacterium
CCGTACGACATCGTGCTGGAACTCGACGAGATCAACGACAACTTTGCGGACACCGAGGTGGTGCTGGTGATCGGTGCCAACGACACCGTGAACCCCGCCGCTCAGGACGACCCGTCCTCACCAATCGCCGGTATGCCGGTGCTTGAGGTGTGGAAATCGCGCCAGGTCGTAGTGTTCAAGCGGTCCATGGCCACCGGCTACGCGGGCGTGCAAAACCCGCTGTTCTTCCGTGACAACGCATCGATGTTGTTCGGTGATGCGAAGACCCAAGTCGAGGGGATCTTGGCTGCACTGCCGCTTGCGGACCCGGTCGAGGCTTAAGTCAACCTGCGCGCCGGGCGCAGGCACGGCTTGACCTTCCAGTCGACTGGAAGGCTTACGGTGGTTCCAACGGATCTATCCAGGAGGAACCACCATGGCCACCACCATCGACATCACCGTGACCGGCATGACCTGCAACTCGTGCGCAGGCAAGGTGCGCAGCGCGCTAGAGAGCACCCCCGGAGTGGCAACCGCAGATGTGGACCATGCCTCAGGCCGCGTGGCCGTGCACCCCGATGGCACCGTTGACACCGACGACTTGAGCTTCGCTATCGACGAGGCCATTGACGCGGTGGGGTACCGAGTCGAAGAATCATGACTGCCACGGACCCTGCACTCGCCAGCATCCCTGAGGTCACAGCAATAGACCTCTCGGTTTCAGGGATGACCTGCTCGAGTTGCGCGGCATCAATCCAAGGCGGTCTCGAAAAACTTCCGGGCGTCAACGATGCGACCGTCAACTACGCGACCCGGCGGGCCACCGTGCAACCAGGCGCTGACGCGGATCTCGAGGCTCTTGCCCAGGCCATGCGGACAACTATCGAGAGCCTGGGCTACACGGTAGTGACCAAGCCAGCCGGCGCATCGGCCGCAAACGATAACGAGGAAGACGAGCACGCGGCGCACATCGCCGCAGATAACGCCCTCATTGCCGACCTACGGCGCCGGTTTTTGGTCGCCGCGATTCTGACCGTGCCCCTCATGGCAATCTCGATGGTGATGCCATGGCAGTTCACGGGCTGGGAGTGGGTCGCGGCGCTACTTGCGACTCCAGTGGTGTGGTGGTCGGGCTGGCCATTCCACCGCAGCGCCTTCAAGTCTGCACGGCACGGCACCACCAATATGGACACGCTGGTCACCCTTGGCACCGTCGCGGCATGGACCTGGTCGACCGTGGTGTTGCTCGGGGGCGCATTTGGTGTGATGAGCGGCGGCCACATCTATTACGAGACTGGGGCCGTGATCATCGCCCTGATCTTGCTCGGTAAGTGGCTCGAAACCCGTTCCACAGCGCGCGCCGGCGATGCCATCCGGGCCCTCAGCTCCCGCCAAAGCGCCACCGCGCGGCTCGAAGACGGCACCGTTATTGCTCGGGATGCCCTCACCGTGGGCATGCGCTTTGTGGTGCGGCCCGGCGAGACCATCGCCACTGACGGCATGGTCGTCGAAGGCACCGCCGCCGTTGATGCGAGCATGGTGACCGGCGAGTCGGTGCCAGTGCGAGTGTCCGCAGAGGCCGGCGAACGCAGCGAGGTCGTGGGTGGCACCATCGCGACCGACGGCTCCCTCACTGTCGAGGTCACCCGCGTGGGTTCTGAAACGATGCTCGCTCAAATTGCGCGCATGGTCGAACAGGCCCAATCAGGACGCGCCCGTGTGCAACGGCTGGCAGATCGCATCTCGCGCATTTTTGTGCCCATCGTCATTGTGATTGCTGCGGCAACGCTCGCGGCCTGGTGGGTGCTGACACGCGACACCAACAGCGCCTTCACGGCCGCCGTCGCAGTGCTGATTATCAGCTGCCCGTGTGCGCTGGGACTGGCGACGCCGCTCGCGATCATGGTCGACACCGGGCGTGGCGCTCAGATGGGCGTGCTGGTACGCGGGCCCGAGGCACTCGAAGACACCCGCGACGTGCAGACCATCGTGCTCGACAAGACCGGCACCGTGACCGAGGGACGGATGTCGCTCGTGAGCGCTGTCGCCCCTGGTATTCGCCATCAGCATGGGGCCCATGCGGAGGCGGCTTTACTTGACGCGATCGGCTCGGTCGAGGCTCGTTCCGAACACCCCATCGCCCAAGCTATCGCTGAGTCACGTCCAGAACGGGCCCGCGTCAAGGGCTTTCGCAACGAGCCCGGCCAGGGTGTCAGCGCGACCGTTCAGCGCATTGGCTTCCCTGGGCAGGCGCCTGGCCCTCAATCCCCACATGCGCGAGTACTGGTGGGCTCGCGTCGCATGTTCGAGTCAATCCCTGATGATCTCGAAGAGCTCGCAACGGCCGCAGAGGCGCTCGGGCACACCGCAGTGTTTGGTGGCCGCGAAGGTGACCACCCGACAGCAGAAGCCGTGCTCGTGGTGAGTGACACGATCAAGCCCTCGAGCGCATCGGCCATTGAGAGTTTCCGGGAGCTCGGACTCGACGTAGTGCTGCTGACTGGTGACAACGAAAGGGCGGCGCATGCAGTCGCCCGCGAAGTGGGGATCGACCGCGTAATCGCTGAGGTGCTACCAAGCGACAAGGCAGACGTGGTCCGCTCGCTGCAAAGCGGTGAAGGTGACAGCACACGCCGAGTGGCGATGGTGGGCGATGGAATTAACGATGCGCCCGCCCTAGCTCAAGCAGACCTGGGCATCGCGGTAGGCACAGGCACCGACGTGGCGAGGGAGGCCTCGGACCTCACCATCGTGTCAGGGGATTTACGAGCAGCGGCCGATGCGATTGCACTGTCACGCCGCACCCTCGCCACCATTCGTGGCAACCTGTTTTGGGCCTTTGCCTACAACGTGGCGGCAATACCGCTCGCGGCACTGGGCATTTTGGACCCCATGATCGCGGCCGCGGCGATGGGCTTCTCGAGCCTGTTCGTGGTGGGAAACTCGCTCCGACTGCGCGGTTTCAAGGGCTATCGCTAACTGCCGTGGGTTAAGCCGTCTCGCGTGAGGCGCCTTGCCTGCTATCCCAGTCCGATTGCCGTCTGTCCACGGTGGCCGAGAGAATGCGCACGTCGCGGGACAGCTCAATGGTGCGCGGGGATCCCCAACCGTCCTCATGTGCCGCAGTGAGCAGGCTCAGCTGCGCACCTTGGAGTTGGCGCAACGCCCTGGCCGTGTAATACCCGCCGCGCTTGCGTGCCCACTGGCGGGCCGTGCGCCGCGCACGACGGGTGGCAAGCGTGGTGAAATCACCTGGGGACACCAAGTCGTCCGGCACGATGTCGGCTGCCAGGCCAGCAAACGTGCGCCGCTCACGCCAATGGGCCCAGCGCAGCACCGACAAGAACAACACCAGCACGGGCAAGCCCTTGACCACAGAGCTCGTGACCGGGTTGGGGCCAATCAAGGGCGCGTTAAAGAAGCCATGGACTGCGATTGCCAAACCGAGTGTGGCGCCCAGGGCCAGCAAGCGTCGCCACGTCGTCGATGTCGAGTTAAAGAAGTACCCCAGGCCAGCACCCGCGATGGCGGTAAACGTCGCGTGGCTCCACAGCCCGCCAATGACGCCGCGCAACAGGAAGATATCCGTCACCGTGCTGGTGTCGCCATCGCCACCAAACGTTGCGGCATACATGAACCCCTCGGATGCTTGAAAACCCAAACCCACGACCGCGCCATAGAACAGGCCATCGGCAGCAGATCGCACGCGAGCGCCAGGGATCAGGGCAATCGCAAAGACACCTAAGAGTTTCAGTGGCTCTTCGACAAGCGGGGCTGCGAACGACGGGACCCAGGCGTTGTCGGCTCCGAGCGCCGCGGCAACCAAGTCGTGCATGGCCGGAGCAGCCACCGCGCCCAGTCCGGGCGCCGCAATCAAACCCCACGCGAGTGCGCCCATGACAGTGACCGGCGAACGCCGCTCAAAAAGCTCCAGGCGGTAAAGAATGATGATGAACACCAGGCCATATGTAAGCCATAAAATGCCTGACAACACCCCCGCGGTGGGGTTGGCTTGGACCGCCCGCCACGCGAGGGGTGCCCAAAACGTAAGGCCCAGAAGGGTGAGGAACGCCCCGGCCCAAAACACCCACGACCGGACGTCAACAAACGTCGAGGTCCGGGGGGTTAAGCGGGGCAGCGCTGCGAGCGCGACCGTTAACGGCTGGGGCTCGCGGTGGCTCATGGGGCGGCTCCGTCGTCGAACACAATGCTGTCGCCGCTGTCGGTGCTGTCGGTGCTGTCGGTGTCGCTGCTGCTGTGTGGTCCGTCGCCGGGCGTAGCTGCGTCGTCTAACGCTGTGAAGGTGAGCGAATCGATCATCTGCTGGGCGCCCGCCTGGGTGGTGTTCCAGCTCTCGATCGTGGTGTTCAGCACTGCTGTGGTGGTGAGGCCCTCACGGGTGATGACCCACACCTGCGCGGCCAGTGTGCCGGAAGATGCGGTGACGGACGCTCCCGCCTCACCAGAACTGGTCGCGAATGTGGTCGGTTCAGCAACCACCCAAGTCGAGGTCCCTTCGCTGGTGAGAGCCTCGATGCGAGTATCCAGAATCTCTCGCGGCGATTCTGGGCTCTCGTGTGCGGGCTCGACCGAAAGGGTGGCGCTGCCGCTTGCCAGCACGGTCTCGCGCTTGTTCTGTGAGATCACTCGCCAGTCGTTCGCGACCGTCAGCTCCAGAGTGTCGCCCACTGCGACTGTTTGCCCGGTTGCTTGCCGGGAGTTGAGTTCAACCTTCGCGGCGAACGGGATCACGAGCACAAAGACCGCCGCGACTGCGAGCACCATGACGGCGCCGGGCCACGACTTTCGACCAATGAGCCTGATGGACAACGGTAGGTGGCGGCGCACCACCTCGAGGGTTGCCGTGGAAGGGGCGGCGGGCATCGCCCCAATAGCTTCACCGCGACGCCGCGTTCCCGATCTTTTACGTCGTGGCTCGCGGCCGCCGGCCTGCGCCCGCTCGGTGGTCATGAGTCGGACGTTAACACGCAGAACAGCTATTTAGACCGTGTCGAGAGCGAGTGCCAAGTCTGCGCGCAAATCTTCTACGTGCTCGAGCCCAATGGACAGCCGCACAGTGGTCTCCGAGATCCCCACCGCGGCCCGTTCCTCAGGAGTGAGCTTGTTGTGAGTGGTGGTCGCCGGGTGCGTAGAAATTGACTTCGCATCGCCCAAGTTGTTCGACACCGTGAAGAGTTGCAGAGCGTTCATGAACCGGAATGCGGCGGCTTGCGCCTGTGGCCCAGCCACGTCCACGTCGTCGTCCATGCGCAGGTCCAGTGTGACGAGTGTTCCGCCCAGGCTCATCTGCTTGACCGCGCTCGCGTACTGGGGGTGGGACGGCAGCAGCGGGTAGCGGGCGACGCGCACCTTGGGGTGCGCCTCGAGCCAGGCAGCTAGTTCAAGAGCCGTTGTCGCCTGCTGGCGCACACGGACTGACAGCGTTTCAAGACCCTTCAGCAGCACCCACGCATTGAACGGCGAAATAGTCGCACCCATGTTCCGGATCATGAGCTTGACCGGGCCGTTGATGTACTCGTCAGAACCGACAATCGCGCCGCCCAAAACCCGGCCCTGGCCATCGATGTGCTTTGTCGCTGAGTACACCACCGCATCGGCCCCTAACTCGAGAGGCTTCTGGCCAATAGCCGTCGCAAAAACGTTGTCCACAACGAGCAACGCACCGGCCTTCTTGGCCAGCTGTGCGACAAACGGAATGTCGATCACGTCTTGCATGGGGTTGGTGGGCGACTCAATGAACACCGCCTTGGCCGGCGTGGCAAGTGCACGCTCCCAGTCGGCGGCGTCGTTGCCATCGACATAATCGACGACGATGCCCCACTTCTCAAAGAAGTTAGTGAAGGTTTGGAGGGTCGAGCCAAAGAGGGCCTTTGCAGCCACGAGTCGGTCGCCCTGGCCCAGAATCGAGCCCAAGGCCACGAACACGGCGCTCATGCCGGTAGATGTTGCGAAACAGGCCTCTGCCCCTTCGATGGCGGCAAGGCGCTCCTCGAAAGCGGTGACCGTGGGGTTCGCGTAACGCGAGTACATATAGACGTCGATGTCGCCCGCGAATGCATCGCGCGCTTGCTCGGCGTTGTCGTACGCGTAGCCCTGCGTGAGGAACAGGCCCTCAGACATCTCATTGGCGTCCGAGCGGTGAATGCCAGTGTGCAAAGCACGAGTGTCAGCGTGGAGGTGGGAAGCGAGGGGCTGGTCCGTCATGGGATTAGGGTAGCGGTCCCTTTTGTCTAGGCGTTCCGTGCCCACCACTCTCGCCACCGGCCCCCTGCGCGCCAGCAGTACATGAGGAGACGTTTAGAGCGTTCTTGTGCGCTCGTGTACTGCCAGGAGACAAGGGCGCGGCACGCGAACCTACCTATAAAGAGCGGCCGGTGAGCAGCCGATCTGGGGCATCGGGTGTGCCACCGCTAGAGCGGCGCGGTCGCTGGCATCGTGTATCCCGCCGTGTAGGCGGCTACGTCGAACCAGTCAGGTGCCACCTGGGACGGGCTGATCTCTGGATTCTCCACGGCGAACGCGTGGTTATCTGCCCACCATCGCCAAATGAACTCCGCCACGCTGTCGGCGACCCACACGGGCTCATCCGCACGGAAGTCCCGTTCCTCGTCATCGTCGTCTTGCTCTTCGAGGTACCCGAGTGGCTTCGGTGAGTAGACCACGCCAGTGGAGCCGTCATCACCTATGAAGGCCAGCCAATGGCCTACCCACTGTGAGTCCGACACGAGGTGTAGTAGGTGACCCCCTGGCACCTGCTCCAGGCGCTCTCCGGCATCGACGTATGCGTCTGTCGCACTGAACAGTCGATGGACCATCGTGGTCTCTGAAGCGAACGCTTGCAGGTCTGCCGGCAACTGCTCGAACGCTACGCCGGTTTGCGCGGAGTGAAGAAGGCCCTCAACCCCCTCCCGGGACAACGGTGTTGACGAATAGCTCCATGCATTGGGCGCCATGCCTAAGTCGATCGCCGCCAGGTTTCGTAGCCATCCAAGGCCGTCCCCCTGTGAGAGAGCGGCAGGAAGGGCGGGCAACCCTTCCGATGGATATATCACGTAGGTGCTGGACTCAGGGTGCGCAGTTCCGGGTACTCCAATGGTGACCCAGGCGCGGCGGAGCGTCGTCGGAAGGTTCATGTCAGACAGCATGACAGGTGGGAATCGCTCTGGGACTCCGAAGCATGCGGCGGCGGTCTACGTGGAGCGGGTGACGGGAATCGAACCCGCGCTATCAGCTTGGGAAGCATCGTCGCGGGGTGCGCGCACGCCTCATTGTCCTGTCTCGTAATCGTCCAGTAGTCGTTGGAGCGTCGAACGGCCCAGTTCGGCCATCATCGGGTTGGACCGTTCGTAGTACCAAACCAACCCAATTGCCTGGGCGAATGCCCACGCCGCGCCGCGCTCCCACTCAAGATCTGAGCACTCGAGGTGGTCCCGCAGTAGTTTTCGGCGGCACGCGTCCAGGGCATGCCAGGCCATCACCAGGTCGAGAGCCGGATCCGCTGGCGAGAAACTTCCGGTGTCTAGCACTCCTACCAGGCGGGCGCCCTTCACGAGCAGATTCGCGGGGATGAGGTCTCGGTGACTCATCACGTCCGGTTGTGTTCTCTCCAGAATTCGCCACCGAGACCAAAGCTCGGCGAGCCGCGGGACGGGGAGAAGGCCGCGGCTGCGCTCTAAACACAACTGAATCCAGGTGTCGTGGTCAGCGAGCGAGCCTCCACGGCCCGAGCCTTGAAACCTTCGGTCCCGCGTGCTGATGGACCGCATCTCCATGACAAGGTCAGCGAGGTCGACCGCAAAGTCAGCAGAGTCTTCGAGAGTATCTGGCCCCAATGTGGCACCGGGCACCCACGTCTGAACCGACCAGGGCATCGGGTAGTCCGGGGACGGGGGCCCGATCGCGAAGGGCTTCGGAGAGGCCACTTGGCAGTGGCGTGCGAACTCCGCCATGGCACGATGCTCGGCCGTGAGAGCGGACTGGGCGGCTTCTGGGTCCGCTCTCTCCATCGGAAACCTGGCGATTAGGTCGTGGCCAACGCGAAAGACGTGGCTGGTGGTCGCGGCAGTATCGAGGCGCTGAACGTCACGCTCGGAAACCTGCGGGAGGAGGCCAATGATCAGGCGTGCGGCGAGTTCCGTTCCCAGCTCAAGTTGACCCGCATGCATCGTCATTTCCTGAGCATAGGGCCGGGGTGGGTTGGCACACCGCTGAATGGGACGTGGAGCGTGAGGGTCGGGGTCCTCCCGCTGGGGCTATCAGGCGCCAATAAGGGGAGCGAGCGTGGAGCGGGTGACGGGAATCGAACCCGCGCTATCAGCTTGGGAAGCTGAAGTTCTACCATTGAACTACACCCGCACGCACTGCCTAAGAGGCGGTGCAGGCCATCAGTCTAGCGAGCAATAAGCGAGAACGATGCCTCGCGGGTTTCGCCTGGTTGCACGAGGAACAGGCCGGTTCCTGGCACGCCGTCGACGTCGAGGTTGAAGGCATCGTTGGCGTTAGAGACGGGTTCGAATGCGAAGAAGCTCTCGCCCGGCGGGATGTACAGCACGGCGTGTTCGAGCAGTGCGTCTGCCTCAACGTCGAGTGTCACGGCACCGGGCCATTCGATGGTCGCGAGTCGCTCACCGCGGCGTGCAGCGAAGCAGTCGTCGACAAACTCTTGGCCAATCTCGCGCGCCTCGCGGAAGTCGGCTGCGGGGCGAATCTCACCGGCGGCTCCTGAGGGCAGGCAGTTGTCGAGGTCGTAGGCCTTGTCGACTTCCATCTGTAGGCGTGCCTCTGGCGAGCCTGCGACGGACCGCAAAAAGTAGGGGTGGTGGCCAAAGCCCGCGGGGAAGGTCTCGTGAGAGGTGTTGGTGAGCCCGTAGGTCCACACAAAGCGGTTGCCTTCAAGCGCATAGGTAAACCGTGCGGTGAAACTCCAGGGGAAGTTCACCCCGTAGAAGTCGTGGGACACGAACTCGAGGACCGCGTGTGTGGGCGATGACTCGACGACCGTCCACGGGTAGTCCTTGCCTGCGCCGTGGATGGCGGTGCCGTCGGGGAAGTTCACGCGCAGCTGGTACTCGCGCCCAGCGAAGCGCAGCAGGCCGTCGCGAATGCGGTTGGACCACGGTACGAGTGGGTACGAGGCGGTGTCGGCCGCGACGGTGAGCGACTCGTCCGGGGTAGGGCGCATCACGTCTTCCCATGCGCCGTCTATACGGACCTGGCCAAACGCCACTGATCCTCCAGTCCCAGGGACGAGCCCCACACGCCAGTTGTCGTTTTCTAGGACGGTGATCTGAGTCATGCGTATATTGTGGCGCACTCAAGGCCCGTTCGGCGCGCATTCGAGGCGCACTGAGCGAGCACCACAAGGCACAATGGCAACATGCGGGGCTTGAGGGCTGGAGCGGTGATAGCACTGGCGTGCTTTCTCGCGGCATGCTCCCCGCAAACGGTGGGGCCGTCGCCTACCCCAACCACGGGTCCGCAGCCGCCTACGGTATCGCCTACCGGGAGCGTGCATTTCCCGGCCCAGCTGGTGGGTGAGCGTGAGGTTGATCTGCACATTACAAGCACGGGTATTACCCCGGGGGTTGTGGAGTCGGTAGCGTTGGACTCTCCGTTTTTTAGTCCGTCGGGCACCGTCCCTACGAGCGTGCGGCTGGGTTATGGGCGCGAGAGCATCTTGACGGTGCCGTTGGGCCGCGCGCTGTGCCCACCCGCGTCGGGGCATGCGATTGCGACCGTAGAGGTGCGGGCGCATGACGGTGATCGCGTTGAGGCAGTTGCGGTCGTGATCCAAGGCGACGTTCTCGCCCAAATCAACGCAGATGAATGCCGTCAACGCACTGCTACTGATGCCGCGCAACCGGCATTCGTGGGTACCCCAGTCGTCACTGATGGAACTTTGGTCGCCACGGTGGCAATGACCCGAGGGCAGTCCACGCAAGAGGCCACCCTTGTCGAGTTATTGGGTAACCCAGTCTTTGCGCTCGAGCCGGCAGGGCTGCCGGTGACTATTGAGGGAAGCCAAGCCCGCGCATCGGCCGCTGTGCGAATAACCGCAACGAACTGTGATTCCACCGCACTTACTGCCGCGCAAGATCCATTTGCTTTCACTGCCACTTTTGACGTGGGTGACGAGCGCATTGTGGTCCCATTCACCGCGACGGGCCCTATACAAGAGGCCTTGAGTGAGCAGCTGGACGCATGCCTCGCCGAGTAGCGGCTTCACGCAAGTTTCGGCCGATGCGCTAATTCAGTGGGAATGCTGAGCGAAAGAGGTCGGTTGGACCAATTGCAGGCACCACTTCAGGGGAAACACCCCGACGCATTGCGCGGTAGGCGGTGCCATCCCTTAAGGGGAGGAGCAGTTATGGCCATCGGGTCCGGAATATTTCTGATCGCAGTAGGTGCCATCTTGGCGTTTGCCCTCAACGAGAGCGTTGAAGCGGTGAACCTTGAGTTGGTGGGTTACATCCTCATGGCTGTGGGTGTGCTCGGCATCGTCATTTCGCTCGCGGTTAACGCTCAGAATCGCAAGCGCACCACGGTGACGGAGCAACACGTACAGGCAGACCGTCCTGCGGCTCAGCCGCCTGCAGGCACGTCGGGTTCAGTTACTGAGCGTCGCGAAGAGCCGCCCAACTCCGCACCGCCCCGCCTATAGCAACACGGTTCTGTAGCGGTACGACTTAAGAGGAGTTTGCCGCGCTACGGTTGCTCGCGTATGTCATCCATATGTTGCGCGCGTAGCCGTAGCGCGGCGTCATCCCGCGTGATCCGCTGGTTCGGGTAGGTGAACACCAGCCTGGGTCGGTGGCGGTGGTACGTCACTTCGAGGTTCCAATAGCGCACCGCCCAGGCTGTGGCACCTAGTGCGATCGCCAGTGAGGCGAGAGCGCCTACGCCTATGGCCCAGCGAGGGCCCACTTGCTCTCCGATCCAGCCCACAAGCGGCGACCCCACGGGTGTGGCGCCCATCAAAATCATGGAATACAGCGCCATCACTCGCCCGCGCATGCGTGGTGTGGTGGATGTTTGCACGGCAGCGTTTGCGCTCGTGAGCATGGTGAGAGCAAAGAAGCCCACGAGGGTTGACGACACGAGATACAACTCATAGGTGGGCATCACGGCCATGACGGTGGATGCGGCCCCGAACAGCGCGGCCGAGCCTAAGACCAGCCGCAGTCGTATGCGTCTGCGTCGCGCGGCCATTAATGCACCGGAGAGTGATCCGATCGCCATCACGGAGCCCATAATTCCGTAGCTTTCGGGGCCCAGCCCAAATTCGATGCGTGCCATGAGTGCGCTTGTGAGCTGAAAGTTAAGCCCAAAGGCCGCCACGATGGATACGACGGCCATCATCACCATCACGTCGGGCCGCCCGCGCACGTAGCGCAGCCCTTCGCGCACTTGCCCTTTGGTGCGGGGTGCTCGCTCGAGTGGCTGCAGTTCGTTCTTACGCATGACGAGCAACGCCAGGATGGTGCCAATGAATGTGGCACCGTTGACAATGAAAACCCAGCCGATTCCTACCCACGCGACGGTGAGGCCCGCAATGCCGGGGCCAATGAGACGGGCCGCGTTAAATGACGCGCTGTTAAGTGCGACCGCGTTTGCGAGGCCGTCAGGTGGTACCAACGATGCGACGAAGGTTTGTCGCACGGGGACGTCGAGCGCGCTCACTATCCCTAGCCCAAAGGCGAAGCCGTAGACGTGCCACAGTTGCGCTTGACCCAGCATCACGAGGGCGCCGAGCCCCAGCCCGAGCGCCGCGGCGCCCGCTTGGGTAGCGATCAGCAACGCCCGCTGGTTGAGCCTGTCCGCGAGTACCCCTGCCCAAGGCCCAAGGGCGAGGAACGGCAAAAACTGGAGAGCGGTCACAATCCCGACTGCGAGCCCCGAGTCTTCGGTGAGCACGGTGAGCACCAGCCAGTCTTGTGCCACACGCTGCATCCAGGTACCCACGTTCGAGACCAGCGCACCTGCGAACCACAGTCGGTAGTTCACATGGCGTAGCGACGCGAAGGTGCGGCTCATTACTTGCGGCCGATGCGGGAACAGGGCATACGTCTAACTTACGTTGCGTGGGGGGTGAGTGCGCTTGGTTACCTGCGGTCGCATCGGCCGGTTGGCAGTTTTTGCTGTTGTGGGAGAGTAGGGGGCGACTAAGGCGAGGATGGGTTGAGGAGAAAAGTCATGATTCGAGCAGCCAAGCGCGCAAGTGTGGCACTTATTGCGGTGACGGTGGCGGCGGTGCTGGCGGGTTGCACTATGAGCGCGAGTATCACTTTTGCGGTGGATGCTGACAAGCTCGCCGACCAAGCTGCGGTCGCCTTACAAGAGTCCGTTGGTGCACTGGAGCCTCCCAATATTGATTGCGGGGAAGAGCAAATCGACGTTGTGCTAGGTGACCAAGTGGTGTGCGAACTCTCCGTCGATGGTGACCCCCTTGTTCTCGATACGGTGATTACTTTCACCAAGGTCGAGGGGACCGACTACTCGATCGACGTGCAGGTAGCCGAGCTACCTGATGGCCAGGAATGACCCCCACTGCAAAGGCGTTGCATCAAGCATGAGTGAAACTTCAACTAACCCCGCTGCAGCTAAGACCCCCACTGCAGTTAAGACCACGGTCCAGATCGACATCTGGTCCGACATCGTGTGCCCGTGGTGCTACGTAGGCGAAGCTCGCTTGCGCAAGGCCGCAGCAAGCATCGATGTCCCAACCGAGATGGTCGTGCGCGCGTACGAGCTCGATCCCACCCACAGCCATCCCGAGAAGGTGCTCGACATGCTGGCGCGCAAGTACGGCACGTCAGCGCAGCAAGCAGAAGAGATGGACGAACGGGTCGCCACCCTCGCTCGAGCCGAGGGACTTCCCTATGAGTCCGACCGGCTGTCTGCAAACTCCTTCGACTCACACCGACTCATCGCCGCCGCTGCCGTAGAGGACCTTGGGCTTGACGTACGCGAAGCGATCCAGCGCGGCCACTTTGACGGCACAGTGGACATTTCTAACCACGAACAGTTGGCCGATGCGGCAGCATCGGCAGGCTTTGATCGCACCCGCGCGCTCGCGGTGCTCCAGAGCGAAGAATTTACTGATGAGGTGCGCGCTGACCAGGCGCAAGCACGCGAGATTGGCGTCACCGGAGTGCCATTCGTGGTGATCGGTGGCCGCCTTGCGATTCCCGGCGCAGTCGACACGACCCAGTACGCCGAAATTATCGAGCGCGTCGCTGCTGAGTGAGCCGATCCTAGTAGCCGTATTTACCCACCACAGCGCAAGGTGAGTGACGCTGTACTGGACGCGCGCATCGGCCGATTCGACGCAGTTTCAGCCGCGTCAAGACGGCTCTTCCCTTTTGTTCCCTGAATAGGGATTGCAAGGGTAAAGGAACGCTCAAATTATGGGGACAGGCCTAGCAAGTGACATATGTCACTGTGTAGGGTGAGCGTGCGCCGGAATGGGTTCCGGGATGGCCGCAAATTTCAAGCATGCATAACGTGAAGGATCACCTATGTCCCCGAGCCGCCAGGCTGCACATCCTCTGTTACGAAACAGACCCCTCATCGCCCTCGTCGCTCTGCTAGCAATGGTGCTCACCGGATTCTCTGCAGCACAGGCATTCGCGGCTGACAACCCGCCCGCGGGCACGTACGAAGGCTCGAGCGACGCGTTTGGCGACGCGACCGTGAGCTTCGACATCGACGCCAATGGCGTCATGAGCAACTTCAGCTCGACGAGCTACTGCTATACCGGCGGCTTCCCATCCCCGGTGCAGTGGGTCGGCATGCCCGCAACTCAAGTCGAAGCGGGCGAGTCCTTTAGCGTCGACTGGGAATATGGAGACGACCCGGATTTCAGGGCCTACTACGAGCTCACCGGCACGGTGAACGCTGACGGCACGGCGAGCGGAACCGGCCGCGCCGGCTTCCTCCCTTACGGCACCTGTGGTGGTGCGGAGTTTGACTGGACTGCCGAGAACCCCAACGTTGAAGACCCTGACCCGGTTTATGACCCCCAGGCGTCGTTTACCCCGTCGACCATTACTGAGTCCGACATGATCGGCAATGGTGTGACGCTGAATGCGTCTGGTTTTCCTGCAAACGTAGACGTTGATCTCTTTTGGGTTGAGTTGCAAGCCGGCGGACCGATTCCCACCGATGCGAATGGTGAGCTCGAGTGGTCAGGGGCCTTCTCAGAAGGTCTTGAGCCAGGAACGTACACGGCTCGCTTGACGCACGAAGACCTGACAACTACTGCGTCGTTCACGGTGAC
>CAZHTO010000011.1:14378-27377 GCA_964535845.1 uncultured Demequinaceae bacterium
ACACGGCTCGCTTGACGCACGAAGACCTGACAACTACTGCGTCGTTCACGGTGACGGCTGATCCTGAGCCGGAGCCGGTTTATGACCCCCAGGCGTCGTTTACCCCGTCGACCATTACTGAGTCCGACATGATCGGCAATGGTGTGACGCTGAATGCGTCTGGTTTTCCTGCAAACGTAGACGTTGATCTCTTTTGGGTTGAGTTGCAAGCCGGCGGACCGATTCCCACCGATGCGAATGGTGAGCTCGAGTGGTCAGGGGCCTTCTCAGAAGGTCTTGAGCCAGGAACGTACACGGCTCGCTTGACGCACGAAGACCTGACAACTACTGCGTCGTTCACGGTGACCGAGGACCCGGCGCCAGTTTATGAACCGCAGATCTCGGTGACTCCGTCGACAATGACGGTGTCAGAGGCTGCTTCCACTGGCGTGACGATTGTGGTCACGGGTTTCCCGGCCAACGTTGAGATTGGCGTCGGGGTACCGGACCAGTTTGGCCAAGTGGCGCAGACCGATGAGAACGGTGCGGTGACGCTGGAGGACTACTTCCTTGGCGGACCCGAAGAAGGCCCACTCACTCTCAGTGCGTCGTACGGCGACCTGTCCGCTCAGACGATCGTGACGATCACGGCAGATGAGGACCCGGACCCGGTTGAAGAACCCACCGCTAGCGCGAATCCTTCGACGCTCACGCGAGCCCAGCTTTTGTCGCCAGGTGTGACGTTCCTTGGCGCCGGCTTCCCGGCCAATGTCACCGTGGGCTTCGCCGTTGATGGTGAAGGAGCGGGTTCTGGCACCACGGACGCTGAGGGCAATGTGTCGCTCCGGCTCTTCACGATACTGGATGAGGGAACGTACGACGTCGTCTTGACCAGTGGCGACCTGTCGGCTACGACGTCGTTCACCGTGACGGCTAACCCCGCTCCGGTCTACGAGCCCGAGGTCTCGGTTAACCCGTCGTCCGTGAGTGAGGCTGAGCTCGCAAGCTCGGGCGTCACCGTCTCGGGCACCGACTTCCCAGCCGGCGAGGTCGTGACTCTCACGGTCGCAGGTGAGTCTGCTGGCTCAGAGACAGTGGATGCCAACCGAGCAGTGTCGTTCGACTACGTCTCTGACAGCCTCGGCACTGGAACGCACGACGTGGTACTGACAAGTGGTGACCTGACGGCCTCGGCCTCATTGACGGTCACCGAGGATGCGGCAGACCCCGTCTACAACCCAGGTATTGGCCTTTCGCCCTCCGAGGTGTCCGAGTCAGCTCTTGCTGACTCTGGCGTGACGGTTACGGGTAACGGCTTCCCTGAGAGTGCAGCGGTCTCCTTGTACGTAGGCGGCGACCAGGTCGCTGTTGCGGACTCGGACAGCAACGGTGACATCGAGTTCACCTACACCTCTGATGCTCTCGCCCCCGGCGAGTACACAGTGCGCCTCGAGGCAGACGCCGACGGCGCATCGGTGGAACTAACGCTCACGGTAACCGCAGACGAGATCCCCGTCCCTGTCACGATCCCCGCGGTCGAGCCAGGTCCGGAAGACCTTGACCCACCACTCGAGGGTGGCATCGGTGTGCCTGCCTCGGCAGCACCCGGAGACACCATCGTCCTCACAGTGGACGGCGTTGACCCAGGCACCGAGGTCGGTGTGTGGATCTTCAGCGAAGCCGTCTACCTTGGCACCCACACAGTGGACGCCAACGGTCAGGTGACAGTGACAATCCCCGAAAGTATCGCTCTCGGAACCCACACCATCAGCGTGTGGACCCAAGACGGACTGCTGGGCTGGGACACCATCGTCATCACGAGCGCAGCGGACGACGACCCTGTCGTCACTGACCCCGTGACTGCTCCTGGTGCAGGCGGAGACGGCCTCGCGGCCACCGGCGGCACCTTGTCGGCAGCCATGCTGCTGACGGTGGGCCTACTGCTGGCGTTCGGATTCGCACTGGTGTTCCGCGCCCGCACGCGCAAGAGTTCCATTGCGTAGGTAGCACTAGATAAGTAGTACTAAGTCGGCGGCCACGGGCCGGGATTCACGTCCCGCTCGTGGCCGCTGGCATTTGTCCGCTTAAGGACAGGGTGCGTATTATTGACACCACGCTTACCCAAGGAGACTGCATAGTGAAGATCTAGGTTCGCCGGACGCTCAGTCTGGCCATGCGCTCATTGCCACCAGACGCATTGCGAGAACCTATGCCTTCCTTGTCCTTTTCACACCTCTCCTTCTCTTGGCCCGATGGCCGCCACCTCATTCACGACGCGACGGGCGCCGTGCCTAGTGGACTCACCGCGCTCGTGGGTGCCAACGGCGCAGGTAAGTCCACACTGCTACGTATCCTCACCGGGGAAATTACGGCCGATGCGGGCACAGTTTCGCGCTCCGGCACCCTCGCGTATGTGCCCCAAGACATCACGCTTACGGCCAATTCGCGGGCGGCTTCAGTCATGGGGCTCGCCCCCGTACTGGCGGCCTTACGGGCTATCGAAAGCGGCTCAGTTGATCCAACCCACTACGACACG
The DNA here is from genome assembly GCA_964535845.1 of uncultured Demequinaceae bacterium. Taxonomy (GTDB): domain Bacteria; phylum Actinomycetota; class Actinomycetes; order Actinomycetales; family Demequinaceae; genus Demequina. The sequence goes on from CAZHTO010000011.1 coordinate 16,894, forward strand.
GTAGGTGACGATTGGGATGTCGAAGCCCGCGCATCGGCCGTACTAGCCAGCCTTGGGCTGCCTACTGACACGCTCGAGCGCACTATCGGCGAGCTGTCGGGAGGTGAGGCGACCAGGCTTGCCCTCGCCGCCGCGTTGCTTAAACGCCCTGATGTGCTGCTCCTTGATGAGCCCACCAATAACCTCGACTCCCTCGCGAGTGCCCAGGTATTGAGGGCACTGAAGGCCCGTGTAGGCGCGACCCTGGTGGTCAGCCACGACCGATCGCTGCTGACGAATGTCACTGCCATTGGTGAGTTGCGGCATGGGCGATTGCGGTGGTTTGGGGGCGCAATCGATGACTATGAGGCGACGCTGGAGGCCGAGCGAGCGACCGCCGCGCAACAGGTGCGGACTGCGAAAGCAGATGTGGCGCGGCAGCATCGGGAACTTCGTACCCACGTAAAAGGGGCTGCGAAAAAGCAACGGGAGGGTGCGCGAGCAGCGAAGCAAGCAGGACTTCCTAAGATCGTTGCGAACGCCAAAAAGGGTGCTGCGCAACAAACTCAGGCGCGAGTCACCGCGGTCCACGAGGACCGACTTGCCGAGGCGCAGAACCGGCTGGCCAGCGCACAGGATGCGGCTCAGCGGGACAGAGAGATCCGGGTTGACCTGTCCGGAACTGAGGTGCCCACACGCCGCGACGTGGCGGCCTTGGCGGCGTGCGAACTGCGAACCGGGACAGTTGTTGACGCAGTGATCCAAGGGCCGGAACGGATTGTGCTCGCAGGCCCCAATGGCAGCGGCAAAACTACGTTGCTGCGCACACTGTTAGGTGCACTCGCGCCGGCGGCGGGGACAGCAACCGTGTCGGTTCCGATGGGCTATTTGCCGCAACGGCTGGATGTCTTGGACTCCGAGTTGTCGGTGATCGACAACGTCCGCATGAGGGCCCCGGGAGTGAGCCCACACGAGTCTCGCGCGGGGCTCGCACGGTTCCTGTTCAGGGGCAATGTGGCCGATGCGCTTGCTGGGACCTTGTCAGGCGGCGAGCGGTTACGCGCGGCCTTGGCAGCCGTGTTGTTGGCGCGACCCGCTCCCCAGTTGCTACTGCTCGACGAGCCCACAAACAATCTGGACTTCGCCTCGCGCGCCCACCTTATTGAGGCGCTTGCGGACTATCGGGGAGCCCTCGTGGTGGTGAGTCACGATGCGGACTTTGTGAACCGTATTGGGGTGACGCGTGAGTGGGTGTTGGCTGACGGCTCGTTTGCTGACCGCACGTTGTGAGCTGTGCACCGCAACTGAGGCCCGCAAATCGTACGGGCATGGCCCAAAACGGCCATCTGTGTACGATTTGCGGGCATCAGTTGTCATGACGGTCAGCGGACAGGGACCGCCACCGGCGCCAAAGTCTCGGGTTTGTGCACTGCGCTCGCGGTGGTGGCCTCAGCCTGAGCCTTTGACGGCAGGAACATGCCCGCCACAGCTGCCACAGCCAGCGCCGCCGCACCCACGTAAACGGCATTACTTGCAGCATCGGTGTAGCCGGTGGGCGTCATTTCACCACCGGAGCCAGTGAATACAGCCGCCAGCACCGCGATCCCCAGCGCGACGCCAATCTCGCGCAGTGTCGAGTTGGTGCCAGAGGCCTTGGCGTGGTCCGCATCGCGCATGTTTGCGAGCACCGCTGTGGACGATGGCGCAAACACCATGCCCATGCCCACGCCGCACAGCACGAAGGCCGGCACGAGCTGCCCGTAGGGAGTGCTTACGTCCACAATGGTGGCGAGCCAGGCGAGTCCGATGGTCTGGAAGGTGAGCCCCGTGACAATGGGCAGTCGGGTGCCTATACGCGACGACAGAATGCCCATGAGCGGTGCCACGATGAGCGGCGCCATGGTCCACGGCATGGTCATCACGCCAGCTTGTAGCGGGGAATGGCCCTGCACCACTTGCAAAAACTGGATGAGGATGAAGACGGATCCGAACATGCCGAGACTGAAGATCAACCCCACGGCGTTGGCCGCCGAGAACGATCGATCGCGAAACAGTGCCAGCGGCAATAGTGGGGTAGGCGTGCGCCGTTGCCACAGCAGGAATGCGAACAGGAGCAGGACGCCGCCCACGAGGCCCGTGAGTACCTGGGAGCTGGCCCACCCTGCTTCGTTGCCTCGGACAATGCCAAATACCACGCCAAAGACACCGAGCATGCCGAGCACTAGGCCCACGATGTCCGGCCGTACTCGGTCGCCGTAGGTCTCCTTAAGCGCAAACCTGATCAGCGGCACTGCGAGCACACCCACCGGCACGTTGAGCCAGAAGATCGCGTGCCAGCTCAGCCCGTCCACGACGGCGCCGCCGATGACCGGCCCGAGCGCCACGCCTAGCCCGGCAACGCCACCCCAAATCCCAATGGCCAGCGGCCGCTTGCTGGGCTCAACATTCGTAGACAGGATCGCGAGCGACAGCGGCAGCAGTGCGGCCGCCCCAATGCCTTGGACGGCGCGCGCCGCGATCAGAAACTCGGGTGTGCTGGCCAACGCGCACACAATCGAGGCCAGAGTAAACAGCACGACGCCGCCCATGAACACCCTGCGCCGCCCTAGCCGGTCCCCCAGGGCAACGGCCATCAAGATAAACGATGCGAACGACAGCGAGTACGCATTGATGAACCACTGCAGGTCCTCGAGTGACGCATCGAGGTCGTTGGCGAGCACCGGCAGCGCGTTGGTGACGACCAGGTTGTTGAGCATTGCCATGAACATCGGCAGCGCCGCGGCGACTATGACGAGGCCGAGGGGGACGCGTCGCTTCGTGGGGAACATGGGGACCTTCCATAAGGTGTAATCAACTGATAACTACTACGAAAGCACGATAGTAATCAGTTGATAACATGTCAACATGTCTGCGAAAGAAACTCCCCGCCTCACCGCCGAGGAGCGCCGGGACCAAATCCTGAACGCCGCATCGGTCGTATTTGGTGAACGTGGTTACGTCGGGGGGACTACTGATGCGATTGCCAAGCAGGCTGGGGTGTCCCAGGCCTATGTGGTGCGCATGTTCGGCGGCAAAGAAAACCTGTTCCGCGAGACTGCCGAGCGAGCTGCCGCGCGCGTCGTCGCGACTTTCCGCAGCGTGATCGCCGACTTCACCGGGAACGAGGACTTTCACGACAAAGACATGGCCCTCGCTAAGGCCTACGCTCAGTTGGTTGCGGACCGCGGCCTGTTGCTGACCATGCTCCACCTGTTCTCGCTAGGGCACGACGCTACCTTTGGGCCTATTGCCCGCGAGTGCTTTCTGCGTGCCTACCGGGTTATCCGTGACGAAGCCGGGATGACCGCACACGAGGCTTCTACCTTCTTCGCTCATGGAATGCTCTGCACGGTGTTGCTTGCGATGCGCATGCCGGATGAGGCTACCAACCCAGATGCGATGGAGCTTATGACGTGTTCCTTTGGTGACACCGTCACCGACCTGATTCACCTCGCACACCAGCACGCCCCGCTCAACTCAGAGCGATCTCGGTAGCACGGCCCATGCTCGATAACACCGCCCAGGTACCCTCACGGTGATGACCGAAAACCGCTAGCGAGGCCCAAGTGCGGCAGGCATGATGGAGCCATGACCGTAGCCACCCTCGACTTCGACCGTTGCTATGCGGCTGTGTCGGGACGCGATGCGCGCTTTGAGGGCACAACCAAGGCCCCCTTCACCGATATCCCCTTGTAGGAACTCTTTGGTGCAAAAAAGCGGCCCCGCCAGCACTCAGTGCTAGCGGGGCCGCTTCGATTGAATCGTGACTGTTACTCGATCACCCAGACTGCAGGGCTGCCGTCGTAAGGCGACTCATTGCCGGCGTACTTGTCGCCGTGGAACTCGAGGTGGGCAATCGATTCGCCGCCAGTCGCCGCAACGATCTGGCAAGCCTCGGTGGTGCCTTCCTTGGCAAGGTCCGTGAGGCTCGCGCCAGCGCACACGTCCGGTCCGCCACCGAAGAAGATGAAGTTGATAGCGCTCGGTGCACCCGCGGTGTCGTAGATCTCGAAGTCGGTGGCGCGGGTGATGCCGTGGCTGGGCTCAGATAGCGGTCCGCCGTCGAGGGTCACGGTGTAGTCGACGTACCAGATGCTGTAGCCGTCCAGCTTGGCGATGTCATCTTCGCCCAGCTCACCTGACAGGTCCGACGCGGCGCCTTCGCGCACGCTACCAAAGCTGTAGGTTGCGCCAATTTCCTGGAACTCGGACTCTTCAGTCTCTGGGTTCCACCAGCTCTCCTCCATAGGGAAGTAGAGATCTTCAGAGGTGGAGTACTCCGCACCGGGGGCGGTGTAGTCCCCGCTGGTTGCGGGTTCTGGAGCATCGGAGGGCTCGGGCGTAGGCTCCGGCGTGGGCTCGGGCGAGTCTGACGCGACAGGGGCAACCGGTGAGGGGCTAGTCTCTGCTTCGTCAGAACCGGAGCAAGCGGTAAGCGCGAGCAGACTCAGGCCTACTGTCGCGGCCGTGAGGGCATGGGAAATACGCATGTGTCTCCATGTGTGTGAGGGGTTTCGGGCCACCATCGAGCCCGGGACATTGCACACGCTAGCGCATCGCAACATTTCGACGCTAGGGATTTATCTCAGATACGGACAGTTTGCTCCGGTTACGGGTGGTCGTGTAGCGACCGGCACCATTCGGGAAGAGCGGGGCACAGTACACTAAAGGTCCACCAACTCTTGGCGGGGACCTCTCGTTGACAACGGCCAGCCGGCCGGCGCGATCTGGGTGACTCTTCTGAGCATCGACTCGAGGTCACCCCTTGTCTTCATATACTCCTCCCGTCCCTACCCTTCTTGAGCCTGCGCCGCACCGTCCCGCAGCAGTGATCTACTGCGAAGGGAACTTTGCACGCATCGACGGTAAAACGGCGAACGGCCTGGTGCGCTCCTCGGAGCGATACCGAATTGCCGCAGTGATCGACAGCACCTGTGCTGGGGCCGATGCGGGGGTCGCCTTGGGCGGTGAGCACTTGGGTATCCCTATAGTTGCGTCGCTCGACGAGGCCTATACGGTGACCTCGACCGGCCCCACGGGCCTCGAGTCTGCTCCAGAACGGCTCGAACTGTTCATCTTTGGCCTCGCGCCGCTGTCGGGATTGATGTCTGAGGCGGACCGTGACGCGGTCCTCGATGCGGTGTCGAGTGGCCTCGACATCGTGTCGGGACTCCATGAGTTCTTGGCCGACGATGTCGAAATCTCTGCGGCCGCGTTGTTCTCTGGGGTGACGTTGCATGATGTGCGGCGCCCGCGTCCGACTAAAGATCTGCGCATGTTCGACGGGTCAATCGACACCGTGGAGTGTGTGCGTATTGCGGTGCTCGGCACGGATGGCGCCATTGGTAAGCGCACCACGTGCACCATCCTCACCGAGGCGCTCAATGCCGCAGGCATCCCTACGGTCATGGTGGGGACTGGCCAAACGGGGATCATGCAAGGTGCCGCTTACGGAGTAGCGCTTGATGCGATCCCCGCACAATTCGGGGTGGGAGAGCTCGAAGGGGCCGTGGTGGCAGCGTGGCAGGCCAAGAGGCCTGCGGTCATCATTGTCGAGGGCCAGGGCGCGTTGAGCCACCCCGCGTACCTGAGCTCGACTGTGGTCCTGAGGGCTTCACGGCCGCACGGAGTGATCATGCAACATGCACCGGGACGCAAGGTCCTGTCTGACTATCCCGAGGTTCCTATGCCAACGGCGGCGTCGGAGTTCGCGCTTATCGAGACGTTTGGTCAGACCAGAGTCGTGGGGGTCACGCTCAATCACGAGAATATGACCGCGGCTGAGGTGGACGCCGCGATTGTGCTTACCGGCGCAGAGTTGGGAGTTCCGGTTGCGGATCCGCTGTGGTCCGATCCCGCCGAGTTAGTCGCGATGGTGAGGGCAGGGTTCCCCGCGTTGCTGGACCGTAGTCCGACGGCGGCATTGTGATTACGCCCCGCATTGAAGTAGACCTCAGCGCGATCGAGCACAATGCCCGTCAACTGGTGACGCGGTTGGCCAAACGCGGCATCTCGGTGACGGGAGTCACCAAGGCCACGCTGGGTTCGCCTGAAGTCGCCAAAGCCATGATTCGCGGTGGAGTGACCCGTTTGGGTGACTCGCGTCTCGAAAACCTTGAGGCACTGCGCGAGGCTGGAATTCGGGTGCCGCTGGTATTGCTGCGTGCGCCCGCGCCCGCGTGGGCAGACCGTACCGTCGCGGTAGCCGGTACAAGTCTGGTGAGTGACCTCGACATTGTGACGGCGCTGTCGGTCGCAGCAGGCAGACGCGCAGTGACACATGGGATTGTCCTCATGGTGGAACTCGGTGACCTGCGTGAGGGAATTATGGTCGCCGATGTCCTCGATGCCGCGCGCGTCATCTCCCGCACGCGTCACGTCGCACTCGCAGGCTTGGGCACCAACCTGGCGTGCCGCTCTGGGGTGGTCCCGGGCGACGACCAGATGCAACAACTGAGCGGGGTCGCGAGCACCATCGCCTCGAAGTTTGGTGTGCCGGTGCCGATCATTAGTGGTGGCAACTCTGCGAACCTGAGCTGGGCGTTCGGCCAGGGCCGGGTGGGTTCGATCAACGACTTGCGGCTTGGCGAGGCGATTCTGCTAGGAATAGACCCGTTGACGCGCAAGCCCATCGAGGGGCTGCGTACCGATGCATTCACGGTGGTGGCACCCGTGATCGAGTCCCTCACCAAGCCGTCGGCACCGTGGGGCGTGCGAGACCAAGGTGCGTTCGGTACGTCTGCGAAACTGCGCGATCGGGGCGTCATTGTGCAAACCATCGTGGCGCTTGGTCGTCAGGACGTCGACCCCGAGGGCGTAGTCCCACCCGTAGGGATGAGCGTGCTCGCCGCGAGTAGCGACCATCTGATTCTTGAGACGCCGTCACGCCTGGCTGCAGGAACGAGCGTGCGCTTTGGCGTCGACTACTCGGCGCTCTTGCGCGCGATGACGTCGCCGTTCGTGGAAGAGCGACTGGTGAAGAGCAACGCCGAAGCCTCCCGCACAACCCTCACCCGCTAGAGCCTTGCACCCAGCCGGCTGAGTCCTGGGGGGACCTCGGTGCCATTCTGCTCGATTTTCTGACACCTATGTCCCCCCAGCACGCGGGGGAGGTGCGAGGGCGCGGGGCGCGGGTAGCCGGGGGTAGCCGGGGGCAGGCGGGGGTAGCCGTGCGGGGTGCGTGTGGGGCGAGGGCCCGGTTCAGGGCCGATGCGAGGGCCTAGTCACCGAGTTCGCGGCCCAGTTCTTTGGAACGAGCGGCGGCTGCGTTGGCGCCAGCGGAGATGACCCCTTGGAGACCGGCTGCCTCCATGGCCTCAAGCGCTGCGATAGTGGTGCCACCTGGCGAGCTCACACGTTGACGCAGGGTCTTGGGTGAGTCGCCGGACTCCAGGAGCAACTGCGCGGCGCCCACAAAAGTTTGTGCGGCGAGGCGCAACGAGATCTCGCGATCGAGTCCTTGGGCAACGCCTGCCTCGGTGAGCGCCTCGACCACGGCATAGAAGTATGCGGGCCCAGATCCTGAGACAGCGGTGACGCCATCGAGTTCGTCTTCGTCCACCACGACAACCAGCCCGGTGGCCCGCAGCATGGATTCGACTACGGCGAGGTGTTGTGTCGAGGCATTGGCCCCGGCGGCGATAGCAGTTGCGCCGCGAGCCACGATGGCGGGGGTGTTCGGCATGCACCGCACCACCGGCGTGCCTTCGGGGAGGCGACTTTCGTAGAAGTGGGAGTCGAGCCCTGCGACCACGGTCAGCACCAGCGCACCAGGTTTGTACGTTTGGGCGACGTCGGCGAGCGCCGCATCAGTGTCTTGAGGTTTGACCGCGATCACGATCACTTCTGCACCATCGACCGCATCAGAAATGGACGAGGTGACGTCGATTCCGTGGGTTTCTCGAAGGGCTTCGGCTCGGCCGCTCGCCTTCTCTGCGACTGTGATGCCTGCGGTGGGCCAACCCGCTACGCGTATGGCAGTGATGATGGTGCCGCCCATGACGCCCCCACCAACGACGGCCACACGTGGCGCTTCGGATCCGGACTCCTGTGTCTGATCGGTCATAACCCCAGGCTAACCGATGGGGCCGTCATGCTGTGGCGCTATGCGTAGCGGCGTCTCAATCAGAGGGTGAACTGCGCGAAAAACGCGGTGATCTCTTCGAGAGGGCCATCCACTTGAAAGATCGCGGTGTCGTTGCGCCACACGATCGCTTGGCCGTCTGCTGTGTCCACGGTGACGCGATCACCCACTTCTGTACCCGATGCGATCACGGTGGCACGGTCCGTACCTTCCAACGCGAGCGCCTCGAATTGAGCTACGGCATCTTCGACACTGAAGTGTTGAATTGCTCTTAAGGTCAACGTCGAGTCGGGCGTTGCGTACGTCAGCACATTGCCCTCCGCAATGCGCACGGGATAGTTGAACGTCGCGGCGGGGGGCACTTCGATTCCCGTGAGGGCATAGGTGCCCACGATTGAAGGAAGCGCAGCTTGGAACGCTGTGGGATCTTCGATTGCGATGGGGTCTAGGGCGGGGCCCTCTGGCGTTGCCACAATCACCGGTGTGGTGAGTTCGAACGTCTCTTCGCTTGAGAGCGCCTGGATGATGGCGAAGGCGATACCGCCCATCACAAGTAGGCCAATGGCCACTAAGAAAGGCCATGAACGCCACCAGGGCCCAGATGTGCCGGGGGTGGGGGGCTCGCTACCATCGGCCGCATCGTCACCGGGGGTGCCGGGCTGAGCCGGGTCGGCGATGGTTGGGGTGCCGAACGCAGGGGTATATAGCGGACCCTGGTCGTCGTCGAGCTCCGGATAGCTTGGGCTGGTGGGGGCAGCGTTGTCGTTGGCTTGCGACGTGGCGGGCATAAAGCCGGGAGCTACGGCCGATGCGCTCGAGACTGGTTCCGTAGCTGAACTCACGCTTGGGGCTTGGGAGTGGTCCTGGTCTTGCGCTTCCAGCGCGACTGATGGGACGCCGCCCAGCGGTGTGGGTGCACCTGCCGCAGACAGTGATGCTTGCCGCAACGCTGCGTCGCCAAGCCAGCGGACGGGGTCTCCAGTCTCTTGAGCAACGGGGTCGGCTGGGTTCTTGTTCGTTCTCGTGGGAGCGGTGGCAGAAATGGATTCCCATACGTCGCGCCCATCGGTAGGCAAGATCTCTTCAGGGGGAGGCGGAGTGACGGCAGCAATAATGTCGACGTCTTCGCTCTCAATGGGCTCGGGATAAAGATTGGGCATGTCCTGTGGGCGGACTGCGGGCGCGAGGGGCTTGGCCGGCGTGGCTGCCTGCTCCGTCACGGGTAGCCAGGGGCTATTTTGAGTGAGGGGTTCAGCGGTGGATTCTTGCGGAGCGTTATCGTTGCGGCCGGCCATCCTCTCAGCCTACGGCTGTCGCACGGTTTCAGGAGCACGAGTGGCGATTGCCCGCGTGTCAGGGGTGGGAGATAGCGTGGGCGCATGGCTTCTACTGCTCGCAAGACTCGTCCCGCCTATAGGTGTACCGAATGCGGGTGGACCGCAGCAAAATGGGTAGGTCGCTGCGGCGAATGTCAGGCATGGGGAACAGTCATGGAGGCGGGTGCTGCGCCTGCTGGTCCCGCCACGAAGGCCACAGCGACCACCGCGCAAGCGCGTCCCATTGGTGACATCGATGCCAAGGCCTCCAAGCGCCGGGCCACGGGCGTTGACGAGTTCGACCGAGTGCTAGGCGGGGGCCTTGTCGCTGGCGCAGTCGTGTTGCTCGCGGGTGAGCCGGGGGTAGGCAAGTCGACCCTGCTCTTAGATGTGGCAGCACGTGCGGCACGCTCTGGTGACCGCGTGCTTTACATCACCGGCGAAGAGTCAGCGGGGCAAGTACGCCTGCGTGGGGAACGCATTGGGGCGCTGGACTCAGGCTTGCTCTTGGCTGCCGAAACCGACTTGGGCGCGGTCTTAGCCCATATTGACGAGGTCGAACCGCAACTGCTGATGGTGGACTCGATCCAAACCCTCGCATCGGCCGCAATTGATGGCACCGCCGGTGGGGTGAGCCAAGTGCGCGAGGTTGCCTCGTCGCTTATCCAGGCTGCAAAGTCGCGCGGGTTCCCCATGGTGCTCGTCGGGCACGTCACCCGCGAAGGGACGGTCGCGGGGCCGCGCCTAGTGGAGCACCTGGTCGATGTGGTGTGTCAGTTTGAAGGCGAACAGCACTCCCAGCTGCGGTTGCTACGGTCAATCAAGAACCGCTTTGGGTCCGTGGACGAGGTGGGTTGTTTTCAGTTGCTCGACACCGGCATCGAGGGTGTAGCCGATCCGTCTGGGCTGTTTTTGTCGCGCGAGGGCGCGCTCGTTCCGGGAACCTGCGCAACCATCACCATCGACGGCAAGCGGCCATTGCCTGCCGAGATCCAAGCGCTCGTGGCGCCCAGCGCGCTCAGTAATCCGCGGCGCGCCACGTCCGGGATCGACTCGGCGCGGGTGGC
>CAZHTO010000012.1:0-5207 GCA_964535845.1 uncultured Demequinaceae bacterium
ATGCGCTTGCGGTATCCGGTCTTGTTCTTGTACTTCAGGATGTCGATCTTGGGACCACGCTCGTCACGAACCACCTCAGCGGTGACCTTGACCTTGGCGAGCGCCTTGGCGTCCGAGGTGATCTTTTCTCCATCAACGAGCAACACCGCAGCCAACTCAACCGAGTCACCTGCTGCTGCCTTAAGACGGTCAACGACGATAACGTCGCCTTCGGAGACCCTCTCCTGGCGGCCACCGGCCTTCACAATCGCGTACACCATGAATCTAAATCCTCTACGTATGGAATGGTTCCCTGCCGCTGCCGCTTAAGGGCGCAGGCAGACCCGCGACGCTTTCGCGCCGACGTATAAATGTACCTGCTTGGGCCCATCTTGGTCAAACTACGAATGGGCGAAGCGTCGACTGCTAAGCGCTACGCACCTACCGCACCCGCGCATCGGCCCTACTGACTGCTCCCACGTACGCGCCTTGGCGCGTAATGCGACTACTCAGCATAGATGCCGTCGAGTAGCACGAGGCCTCGCCGCGCCCACGCGATCTCGGCCTCTGCACGTGCGATTTTGCCCTCGTACGCGAAAAGTTTGAAGGCCGCAATGCGATCCCAGTCCTTCTTGTCTGTATTACTGAACCGGCGGGCGAGGGTCACGCTACTCCGATCGCGGATGCCGCGGGCCTGGGACTGCGCGCTTTCTTTCGCGGCGCTATAGAACTCAATATGTTCGCGTAAGCGGCTTCGTGCGTCCTGCGGGCTTCCAAACTCAAAATAGGCCGCGAGTAAGTGAGCCTGATCTCGCTCAGGCGCATAGGTGAGCGCTGCTGCTTGCCACTGCTCAAGCGCGGTGCGCCCCAATCCCGTGAGTGAATACTCGGTCTTCGTGGCACCTTTAGTCCCCCACGGCACCTCAATCGCCTCGAGCAGCCCATCGGCTTGCATGCGACGTAGTTCCGGATATATCTGGGAATCAGGTGCATGCCATAGATGCCCCACCGACGTGTGGAAGTGTTTGACAGCGTCATAACCCGTAAGCGGCCCCCCGGATACCAGGGCAAGTAGCGCATAACGCAAGCTCATAACGGCAATTAGCTCCTAGTCAGTGAGCGAGCAGATAACGCTCTTGGCAAGAGTATCGCTCCCCGGTACTGTGGCTCATAGGCGAAATAACTATGTTCATAGTGAGATAGTAGACGTCACGCATCACCCACAACGCTTAATTTCTGCACAAAGGAGTGCACCATGACGGTCGAGGCCTCGTCCACACACACCGCCAAACTGATGACGTACCCACTCAACGGCTGGTACGTCGCCGCATGGGACCACGAAGTCACGGCTAAGGGCATTCTTGCCCGCACCGTTGCAGGGCGCCCACTGGCGCTGTACCGGACCGGTGACGGACGGCCCGTCGCGCTCGCCGATGCATGCTGGCACCGTCTTGCGCCTCTTTCCCAAGGCAAGCTCATAGGCAATGACGAACTACAGTGCCCCTACCACGGCCTACGTTTCAACTCAGCGGGGCGCTGCACGGACATGCCGGCGCAAGAGACCATTAACCCTTCTGCGATGGTGGCATCTTTTCCCATCGTCGAGCGGTATCGGTACATCTGGGTGTGGCTCGGTGAACCCACGCTTGCGGATCCCAGCACTATCCCAGACATGCATCAAATGGACTCCGACGACTGGGCAGGCGATGGCGAGACCATCTATGCGCCCTGCAATTACCAATTGGTGCTCGATAACCTCATGGACCTCACGCATGAAGAGTTTGTGCACGGGAGCTCGATTGGCCAAGAAGAGCTCAGCGAGTCGGAGTTCAAGGTCACACACACGGAAAACTCAGTAACGGTCACGCGCTGGATGCGTGACATCAATCCCCCACCCTTTTGGCTCAAGAACATGCGCGACAAATACCCGGGCTTTGAGGGCAAGGTCGACCGGTGGCAAATTATCCACTACTACTACCCCTCCACGATCTGTATCGATGTGGGGGTTGCGAAGGCGGGCACCGGAGCCCCCGAAGGCGACCGTTCCCAAGGGGTGAACGGCTACGTCATGAACACCATCAGCCCTGAACGGGACCGTAGTTGCCACTACTACTGGGCATTCATGCGTAACTATCGCCTCGACAGCCAGTTGATCACCACCCAACTACGCAACGGAGTGCACGGCGTCTTTGGCGAAGATGAGGTCATGCTCAAGGCGCAGCAAGAAGCCATCGACGCCAACCCTGACTATGAGTTCTACAACCTCAACATCGATGCCGGTGGCATGTGGGTGCGGCGCATTCTGGAGCGCGCACTGGGCGCAGAAGGCAGGAGCGAGGCGGCCCCAGCAGGTAGCAAAGCCGCCCAGCCCGCACGCAACCCAAATGTAGAGGACTAAGGGCGTGGCGGACAAACACGTTCAGTGGCAAGACGCAACGGTCGTCGAGCGCCGCGAGATCGCCGACGGCATTGTCCGGATAGTGCTCGAGCCAGCGTTACCCAAGCCGGCTCAGCCGGGCGAACACATTGATGCGCTTGTCCACCTGCCTGAGTCACGCACCGACACACGCTCATATTCGATCGTGGGCGCGAGCAGTGACGGGCACCGCCTTGCTATCAGCGTGGCGCGGCCCGCCCATTCACGCGGAGGCGCCACATTTATGCACGCGCGCCAACCCGGTGACCACGTGCGCATTACTCAACCGCTCCAAGACTTTCCCTTACGCGTTGGAGCACCGTCTTATGTGCTCATCGCCGGCGGAGTGGGCATTACCGCCATCCGCGGTATGGCGTCCACCTTGCGCCGGCTGGGATCGGACTACACGCTTCACTACGTGGGTAACTCACGCGAGCGTATGGCCTACCTCGCTGACCTCGAGACCGTGCACGGCGAGCAGCTCGTGACTCACATCACGCAAGAACATGGGCGAATGAGCGTCCAGAAACTGTTGGCCACAGTGCCCCGTGACGCAGAGCTATACATGTGCGGGCCCATTCGGCTCATGGAAGAAGTTCGTCGCCTGTGGGAACGTGAGGGTCGAGACATGACCGCCCTGCGGTTCGAGACGTTCGGGAACTCCGGGTGGTTCGATGCAGAGCCATTCGAGGTCGAGATACCGCGTCTAGGCGTCACCACACAGGTACGGCCCGGCGAATCAATGCTCGAAGCGCTCGAGCGCGACGGAGTGGAGATGATGTACGACTGCCGCCGCGGAGAGTGTGGACTCTGCGAAGTCGACATCCTAGAACTCGACGGCCAAGTGGACCACCGCGATGTGTTCTATTCGGAGCGCCAAAAGGCGCCCAACTCCAAAATGTGTTGCTGCGTGTCGCGAGTGGTCTCCGGCGTAGCCCAAAATTCGGGGCCTGGCCGGGTTTCCATCGAGATCACGTAGGCGCCAGCACGTAAGGGCGGACTACCGCACACAAGCACTACACACACCAGCACTACCTATCAAACAGCACTACCTATCAAACGCCGATGCGCTCATTCGCACCGCGTTGAGTTAGGACTCGTCGCTGGTCGCCGTTTTGTTGCCAGCAGCGTCACTCACGTCGGGGTTGCTTGCCGCACCCTCTTCTGTTGAGTCATCTTGAACGACAGGCTTGTCGCTTTCCGTGGCGATCTTGCCGTCTAGGACTGGTGACTCGTCGCCTGTGGCTGCGGCATCGTTACCCGCTTGGGGTTCACCTTGCTGTTGCTCGGCTTGGTGAGCCTTTTCTGCTGCAGCGGCTATGGAAGCCAACGTTGCTTTTACGGCCTCGCGCGCGTCTTCACGCTCGTCCAACACCTGTGCCTCTGGCACTGACTGCGACTTCGGCTCGTCCTGCGCACTCTTTTTCGAGCCCCGGCCGCTATTAGCATTCGACGTGTTCGAAGACCCACGGCCGCCACGGCGCCGTTCGGGTTGCTTCTCAGTTGCCTCAGGCACTGGTTCGCCTTGCACCAAGAACCCGCGACCTTTGCAGTGCTCGCATGTCTCGGAGAACGCTTCGACCAGACCTTGGCCCACCCGCTTACGCGTCATCTGCACTAAACCAAGGCTCGTCACCTCGGCGACCTGATGCTTAGTCCGGTCACGTCCCAAGCACTCGATGAGACGGCGCAACACGCGGTCACGGTTGCCTTCCAGGAGCATGTCCACAAAGTCGACAACAATGATGCCGCCTATGTCACGCAGGCGCAGTTGGCGCACAATCTCTTCGGCTGCTTCGAGGTTGTTAAGCGTCATCGTCTCTTCGAGAGTGCCGCCCTTACCGACGAACTTGCCGGTGTTGACATCGATGACGGTCATCGCCTCAGTGCGGTCAATTACCAGCGAACCACCGGAGGGTAGCCACACCTTGCGGTCCATGCCCTTTGCCAGCATCTCGTCGACACGGTGCTCATTAAAGACATCACCCTTGCCCGCGAACTTGTGCAGTCGCGGCATCAGGTCTGGCGCCACTTGGCCCACATATGCGCTAAGCGAGTTCCAGGTGTCGTCGCCCTGAATGGTGAGTGACTCAAAGTCCTCGTTGAAGATGTCTCGCACCACTCGGATGGCCATGTCTGGCTCACCTCGTAACAGCGTCGGCGCCTTCTCAGTTTTCGCCTCGGCCTGGATGCCTTCCCATTGGCGCTTGAGGCGCTCAACGTCGGCGCGTAGCTCTTCCTCAGAAGCACCTTCAGCTGCGGTGCGCACAATCACACCTGCATCCGCAGGAATAACTTCGCGTAGCAGTTTCTTCAAACGTGCCCGCTCTGTGTCAGGGAGTTTGCGGCTAATGCCGGTCACGCCCCCCGCTGGCACGTAGACAAGAAAGCGGCCGGCAAGGGAGATCTGGCTGGTGACTCGCGCGCCCTTGTGACCGATGGGGTCCTTAGTGACTTGCACCATCACGCTGTCGCCTGGCTTGAGCGCAAGTTCGATGCGGCGCGGCTTGCCTTCGAGGCCTGCAGCGTCCCAGTTAACTTCCCCTGCGTACAGGACGGCATTGCGACCCCGCCCTACATCAACGAAGGCTGCTTCCATGCCCGGCAACACGTTCTGGACGCGGCCTAGGTAGACATTGCCAGCCATCGACTGTTGCGCCTGGTGTGAAACGTAGTGCTCGACAAGCACATCGTCCTCGAGCACTGCGATCTGTACGCGGTGGTCTTTTTCGCGCACAATCATGTCCCGCTTGACCGACTCACGGCGGGCGAGGAACTCGGCCTCCGAGATCACGGGGCGGCGGCGCTGGCC
>CAZHTO010000012.1:5307-25556 GCA_964535845.1 uncultured Demequinaceae bacterium
CCACGGCGACGGCGGCGACGGCGCGATGAGCCATCACCGTTGTCGTCCGAGTCCCCGTCGCTGGAGTCATCGCCCAAGTCGTCGTCCGCAGAGTCCTGTGCATCGTTAGCGTCTTGAGAGTCGGAAGACTTCTTCGCTGCGGACTTTTGAGATGCAGACTTTTGGGATGCAGACTTTTGAGATGCGGGCGTTTGAGATGCAGAGCCACCGTCGTCGTCGTTGTCCCCTGACGAGCCGGCGTTATCCTCAGTGGCTGAATCTGCGCCATCCTCGGGACGCTTTTTACCGCGGCCGCGCCCGCCGCGTCGACGACGTCGTTTCGCGCCACCTTCGCTAGAGCCGCCCTCATTGCGGTTATCGGAGCCATCACCGCTTGCGCCGTTGCCGTCGTCCCCGCTCGACTGCGAGTTGTCGTCATTCGAGGAAGACTGTTTGCCTGAGCCCTGACTGCCGGTGGAATCGCCATTGTCAGAGGAGTTGTCGCCGGAGCCCGTCGACTTCCCCTTGCCGTTGTTCGAGCGCTTTGGCTTGGTGTCATCAGACGCGCTCTTGCCAGAACCGCCAGAACCAGAGCCGGACGCCTTAGCCCCAGAAGAACTGGAGTCAGAAGACTTAGTAGCAGGCGCATCGGCCTTAGCTGGAGGGCCTGCTGGCGCCGATGCGCGACGGGGCGTCGCTGGCTCAGGCGCCTTGAAAATTACGGTAGTCGAAGGTGTTTCAGATGTGGTCTTGTCCTCGCTCAAAGCGGGTACCTCAGATCAATACGGCCCACACACCGCATCGATACTCTCTCGTCGTCCGTGGCCAGCTGTTTGCTGCCACTAAAATCTTCAGGTCGCGGCGGACGGCGGCTCTTGCGGGCTAGCGCCTATCCCCGATGTCTCCGACTGAGGCTGTAGCCTGCCGAGACCAGAACGAGACTGGCTGCTGCGCAATTACTGCGTCTATCGCGCGGTAGGCACCCGGTGTGGCTAGGTGCGACCTGTTGCCCATTGTGACACACCCGAGTCAGAAGCTAACGGTCGACATTCAAAACTGCCCTACTTATTAGCCCCTTCCATCCCGACGGACAGGGACCTAGGTCCCACATGTGCCACCCGTGCCTGCCAGCAAGATTGATGCCGCGCCATACGCGCGGCGCGCCAACCCTGGAGGCTCCGAATGGATGTTCTTGATCTTGCCCGTTGGCAGTTCGGGATCACCACCGTTTACCACTTCATTTTGGTTCCGCTGACAATTGGGTTGTCCACCCTGGTCGCGATCTTTCAAACCTGCTGGGTTGTCAGCGACAAAGACAAGTACCTTCGACTCACTAAGTTCTTTGGGAAGTTGCTGCTGATCAACTTCGCGTTGGGTGTAGCTACAGGAATCGTCCAAGAGTTCCAGTTCGGTATGAACTGGTCGGAGTACTCACGATTCGTTGGCGACGTCTTTGGCGCACCCCTCGCGATGGAAGCACTTATCGCGTTCTTCTTAGAGTCGACCTTCTTGGGTTTGTGGATATTTGGCTGGGACAAGTTGCCCAAGAAGATCCACCTCATGACAGTGTGGGCCTTCGCGGTGGGCTCAATACTGTCTGCATACTTCATCATCGCCGCGAACTCATGGATGCAGCACCCAGTCGGGGCGGAGTACAACCCTGAGACCGGGAGAGCCGAGATGACCGACATCTGGGCGATCCTCACCAACAACACCACCCTGGTCGCGTTCCCGCACGTCATAGCTACCGCGTTCCTCGTGGCTGGCGGCTTTGTCGCGGGCATCGCCGTGTACTGGATGGTCCGCAAGTCGCGCGCCGATAAGGCCGACGCTGACATACCGATGTATCGCACAGCTGCGCGCTTTGGTGCTGTCACCATGCTGATCGCAGGCATTGCCGTGATCGTGACGGGCGACCTTCAAGCCAAGCTCATGTTCGAGCAGCAGCCCATCAAGATGGCGGCCGCCGAAGGGCTCGTACACACATCGGGGCCAGCAGGGTTCTCTCTCCTCACTGTCGGTGATTTGACTGGCAACGACCCGGATTCGGTGGTTCACCTCATCGAGATCCCTAACCTCCTGTCTTTCATGGCCACCGGTGACTGGAATGCCGAAGTCAAGGGGCTCGATGAGCTCCAAGAAATCTACGCTGAGCGTTATGGCGAGTTCGACGAGAACGGCGAGGCGATCATTTACCGGCCCAACCTCGCAATTACATATTGGTCGTTCCGCCTCATGATTGGGCTCGCTGCCTTTAGCGCCGCCGTGTGTGTCGCGATCTTCTGGTTCACCCGTAAGGGACGCACCATCGACCAGCCGTGGCTGTCGAAGTTCGCGGTCGCATCGATCCCCATGCCCTTCCTCGCAGGGACCTTTGGGTGGATATTCACCGAGATGGGGCGCCAACCCTTTGTCGTGGCCCCTAACCCCACTGGAGCGGATCAAGTAATGCTCATGACCATGTTCGGTGTGTCTGACGCGACGACAGTGGGCCATGTGGCGACTTCGCTTGCTGTATTCACCGTGGTGTACGCCGTATTGGGCGTGTTCTGGTTCCGACTCATTCATCGATATGCGATCGAGGGCGCGCCACAAGTCGAGTACCAAGAGCCCAGTGACGACGGCGATAAGCCCATGTCGTTCGCGTACTAGGAAAGGTCACTCGCTATGGATCTCGCGTTCATCTGGTTCTTGCTGATTGCCTTCTTGTGGACCGGCTACTTTGTGCTTGAGGGTTTTGACTTTGGCGTCGCGATGCTGCTTGAGAAGGTAGGCAAAGGCGATAAGGGTAGGCGGGTTGCCCTTAACACCATTGGGCCGGTGTGGGACGGCAACGAGGTGTGGCTCATCACCGCAGGAGGTGCCACGTTCGCGGCATTCCCTGAGTGGTACGCCACGTTGTTCTCTGGCTTCTACTTCCCGTTACTGATGATCCTGGTGGCGTTGATTCTGCGCGCGGTTGCCATTGAGTACCGTGGCACCATTAATGACGACGCGTGGCGGCGGCGGTGGGACTGGGTGATCATGGGCTCAGCCTGGGTGCCGTCAATCCTGTGGGGTGTCGCGTTCGCCAACATTGTGCGGGGCGTCCCCATCAACGAGGACTTCACCTACACGGGCGGCTTCTTCAATCTCTTGAACCCTTACGCCGTGCTTGGTGGTGCCGCGACGTTGGCACTGTTCTTGAGCCATGGCGCCATCTTCTTGGCGCTCAAGACCAATGGCGAGGTACGCGAGCGCGCCGAAGCTCTGGCCCGCCAACTGGCACCTATCGCCCTCGTGATTGCGGGAATCTTTGCGGTGTGGACCCAGATCACGTATTCCGTGATGTGGACGTGGGCTCTGGTTGCGGTAGCTGCGGTGGGCTTGGTGGTGACGTTGGTCGCTGGGCGGGTAGGCAAGTTTGGGTGGGCCTTCACTGGCAATGCGGTAGCAATCGCCTTTGCCGTAGCGTTGCTGTTTGGCTCGCTCTATCCCGACGTCATGCCGTCGAGCACAGACCCCGCATTCTCACTTAACATCTGGAACGCAGCGTCGACCGACTACACGCTCACCATCATGAGTTGGGTTGCGTTGATCTTTTCGCCCATTGTCTTGCTCTATCAAGGGTGGACGTACTGGGTATTTAGAAAGCGTTTGTCAACCGACAACATCCCCGAGCACTCTTCGCTCACTTTCCTTAAAAAGTAGGGGCCATGCGCCCTCTCGATCCCCGGCTAGTCGCGCAGGTTGGCCCAGCCCGCAGGTACGTCATGGTGACGGCGGCGCTAGGCCTCGCCACCGCTATCACCGTTGGCCTTCAAGCCTTGGTGATCGCGCGCCTTCTTGCACCAGTCTTGGCGCCCTCTCCCCTCACCGAGGATGGTTTGGGCTGGATCGGGACGCTCGTGCCCGAGTCTCTGAGAAACCTCAGTACCGGGCTCGTGTGGCTCGCTGTCATTGTGCTCGTGCGAGCCGCCTTGATGTGGACTCAGGAGCGGCTTGCACATCGTGCTGGGGTGGCTGTCATCGCGGATCTGCGAAGCCGTGTTGTGGCCCACGCCGCACGGCTCGGGCCGCGGTGGGCAGCATCGGGGGCAGGGGCCGTCGTGACGACCACTGTGACGCGTGGGCTCGACGGTTTGCTCCCCTATTTTGTGCGTTACTTACCGCAGCTTATGCTCGCCGTCACGGTCACTCCCCTGATGTTGCTCGTAGTGCTGGACCAGGACTGGATATCTGCCGCGATCATCGCGGGCACGGTGCCTCTGGTGCCTGTCTTCATGATCCTGATCGGTTTGCTTACCCGTGAACGCTCTGCCAAGCACCTTGCGGCCATGCAACGGCTAGCCTCTCGCACGCTTGACCTCATTGCGGGCCTGCCGACCTTACGGTCGCTTGGTAGGCACCGGGAGCCCGCAGTGAGTGTGCGCCAGTTAGGTGATGCTCAGCGCCGTGCCACCATGGGCTCGTTACGCATCGCGTTCCTGTCAGGAATGGTGCTTGAGCTCTTGACCACCCTTGCGGTAGCGCTCGTGGCTGTGACGCTTGGGTTCCGGTTGCTGTACGGCCAAGTGAGCATCGAGACCGCACTCGCCGTGCTCGTACTTGCCCCAGAGGTCTACCTGCCAATTCGCAATGTCGGCACGCATTTTCACGCGTCTGCCGATGGGATGGCTGCCGCTGATGCCGCGTTCGATGTGCTTGAAACTCCTCTCCAGCCGGTGGGCGGAGAGAACCCGGCACCAAACATTGCCGGAGCCGAGCTCTCGCTCGATCACATTGGTGTGGCCACCCCTGACCAACTCCGTTTAGCTCCGCATGCGCTCACGGTGACGGCGCGACCTGGGGCGATAACCGCTTTCGTGGGCCCCAATGGTGACGGTAAGTCCACCGCGTTGCTCGCCCTGATGGGATTGCTACGTCCTGATGCGGGCCAAGTGGCCGCACGGTTGTCCGACGGTTCCGAAGTGCCGCTGAGCGATGTGGACGCTGACCAATGGGCTCGCCAGTTTGCCTGGGTGCCCCAACGCCCTGATCTGGGACCAACAGGCCGCACCTTGAGCCTGGGGCAACGGCAACGAGTGGCACTGGACCGGGCCTTCAATTCAGGCAGACCCGTGATTGTGTTGGATGAACCCACGGCTCACCTGGACGAAGACAACCGGGCACAGGTGATTGCTCAAATTCGGGCAGCTGCGCTCGACGGGGCCACTGTCGTGGTAGCAACCCACGAACAAGAACTTGTCGATTCGGCCGATGCGGTGGTCACCGTCACCTCCTCCCGAACGGCACTGCGATGAGCAAGAACCGGCTACTAAACCGGTGGACCCGGCGCACCGCGCTGGGGCGCGTGCTGGAAGACTCCGGGCTGAGCGTGCGGCGGACCGTGCTCGCTGTACTCGCTGGATCTACCTCCCTCGGGTCTGCCGTGGGACTGTCAGCTGTCGCGGCCTGGATGATCGCGCGCGCCGCCGGCATGCCGTCGCCCGCGGATCTCGCGGTTGCCTCAGTGTTAGTGCGCTTTTTTGGCATTGGCCGGGGCCTGTTTCGTTATATCGAGCGCCTCGCCTCCCACCGGGTGGCGTTGCAGGGTGCAGTGTCTCTCCGAGCGCGTCTTTACGAGCGCCTCGCTCACGCGCCTGCCTCGCGGGTGCTCCATTTGACGCGCGGCCAAGTAATGGCTCGCCTTGGAGGAGACGTCGACGCCATCGCCGATGCGGTGGTGCGCGGCCTGATTCCACTCGCCGTCGCAGTCGTGGTGTCCGCCGTCGCCGTGGCGATTACCGGCGCATTCATCCCAGGGGCGGGGCTATCGCTCGCAGCTTGCCTGATGTTGGCTGGAGTGGGTGCGGCCATGCTGACAATGCGTTCGGCCCGCGCCGCAGCGCTACTTGCAGTGACGGCCGATGCGCGGGTCACCGAAAGTGCCCTATCAGCACTTGAAGCGGCTGCAGAGCATCGGGTGTGGGGCACTACGACTTCAGCAGCAACAGACCTTGCCGAGGCTGACCGGAACTCTGCGATCGCGCACGAAGCCACCGCTCGTCCGGCGGCGTGGGCTGCCGCTGTTCAGTCTTTCGCGGCTGGGGTTGCCTTGATCGCAGCTCTAGCAATTGCGGTGCTGGCAGCGCAGGCGGGTGCAGTCAACCCCATGGAAGCCGCCATCGTCGCGTTGCTTCCACTCGCCGCCTTTGAGGCTGTAGGGGCTGTCCCAGCAGCGATGCAGCAATTGTTCCGTTCCGCACGAGCGGCCGAGCGCATCGAAGAACTCGCTCCACAATCCGCGGACACCTCACACGACCCCACCATGGCCCTCGTCGGTACGGGCGAAAAAGTAACCCGCGCATCGGCCGCTAAAAAACCGCGCGCCATCCTCGAAGCCCACGCTGTCACCGCGGCATGGCCTCGCATGAGCCCCACGCGTCCCGTCACTTTCTCAGTTGCGCCCGGCGAGGTCGTGGCAATTGTGGGACGCTCTGGGATTGGCAAAACGACGCTGCTCGCAACGCTCGCTGGCGCCTTGCCGCCAGTTTCTGGCCGCGCTCTCATCAACGCCGCTGAGGCAAGTGACAACACCTTGGGTGCCATTGTCGCGATTACCTCAGAAGATGCCCACGTTTTTGGTACGACCGTGCTTGAGAACCTGCGCGTGGGACGCGGGGATGTGGATGAATGCCAGGCCCTCGATGTACTTGGCGTGGTGGGACTACGCGAATGGGTGAGCGCGCTACCCGACGGGCTCGCAACAGTGCTGGGCGCGGGCGGTGGGACCATCTCAGGAG
Organism: uncultured Demequinaceae bacterium; assembly: GCA_964535845.1. Classification (GTDB taxonomy): domain Bacteria; phylum Actinomycetota; class Actinomycetes; order Actinomycetales; family Demequinaceae; genus Demequina. The sequence continues at coordinate 12,051 of CAZHTO010000012.1, forward strand.
GTGAGCGACGCCGACTACTCCTTGCACGTGCACTGCTCGCGCCCCACCCAATTCACCTCATTGACGAGCCCGGCGAGCATCTTGACGCACCTGGACGGGCAGCTCTACGTGCGGCCTTAAGCCATATGCGCGCCCAAGGCCGTAGCGTAGTGATCGTGACTCATGACCTTTCTCTTCTCGACGCTGCTGATCGCACGGTGAACCTCGATGGCTGAGGCATCACCCCGTGAACTCGCTCTCGCGCGAGCCATCATCGCGCTCAACGAACAGCTCGCACTCCCCCACGTCCTCGACAAATTTCTTGAGGCTGCCGCAGAGCTCACCGAAGCGCCCTTCGCAGCGATTAACGTCCTCGACTCCCACGGCATTAGTACAGGGTTCTTTGTCCACGGCATGGCCGCCGAAGTACATGACCAGATTGGCAGGGCTCCTCGACCTATCGGAGTACTAGGAGAGATTCCGCAACTCAGCACTATCCGTCTCGAGGACGTCAATGCACACCCCGCCTCCATAGGGCTGCCCGCAGGCCATCCGCCACTCACGAGCTTTCTTGGCGCAGGCCTTCACGCGGGTGGGCGCACGTTCGGGCAGTTGTATCTCGCCAACAAATCGGGCGGTTTTGACGCTGCTGACGAGCAGGTCGTTCAGGCGCTCGCTGCCGCCGCGGCAGTAGCGATCGACCACGCACAGTTGTATGACCTGGCTCTCGCACGCGAACGCTGGCTAGTCGCGACGCAACGCATCACGATGGAACTGCTCGCTGACCCCGACGCTGAACATGCACTTCAGCGCATTGTCGACGCCGCACTCGATTTGGCACACGCAGATGCCGCCGTGCTGGTGCTACCCGGAGTCGACGACGCCTGGGTGATGGAAGTGACCGGTGGGCGCGACGCACAAAAACTTTTGGGACTCGAGTTGCCGCCGGACGGCACTGGCATATCGGTCATTCAATCCGGCGAAGGGCTCATCGCCCCCGAGCCGCCTGGTTCAGTGGTGCTCGAAGCCGTCACCTCATACGGGCCCAGCCTTTACGCGCCGCTTATTACCCACGGTCAGACGGCCGGACTACTGATGTTGTGGCGTGACCGCGGCCAGCCCGAATTCCACGACTCGGACCTCGCACTTGCACTGAGGTTTGCGGGCCAGGCAGCCCTAGCCATCAACCTCACAGAACTCAGCCACGTAAAGTCAGTAAGCGCACAACTCGAAGAGCGCGCCATGCTTGCCGACGATTTGCACGACTTTGTGTCGCAAGAACTGTTCGCCACCGCCATGCAGATCGAAGCAATCGCAGAGGACGTCGAACCTGCCATTGCGGACCGACTCAAAGCATCTTTGGAGCATGTCAAGCGCGCACAATACGAGGTGCGGGGCGTTATGGGCCAGCTCGCAGGCCAACGTAGCCGGGAACCCATCGCTGAACGTCTTCGACGCGAACTACTGCTTGCTCGTTCAACTCTCGGGTTCGAACCTTCGGTCGTGGCGGACTGGCCCGCAATCGATGCAGCGGTTGAAGGCGACCCGACCCTTGCAGACGACCTGGTAGCAGTGACCCGAGAACTGATATCGAACGTGGCACGGCATGCCCACGCGAGCGCAGTACGGGTGGCCCTCACTGCGGAAGACGATCGCATCGAAGTGCAGATCGAAGATGACGGGATAGGCCCGGCGGGTGCCACCATGCGGCACTCAGGCACATCAAACCTCGCGAACAGAGCGATCCGGCGCAACGGCACCTTCAGTCTCGTGGAGGCTCGCCCAGGTGACGAGAGCCCTGGATCAGTGGCGACGTGGAATGTCGAATGCCCTATTGAGCATTAACCCCAAAACGATTAACCCCTAAACGACTGCGCCCGCCGCTGAGTCGCCCATGCGACTACTTGGGTGCGGCGCTGAAGACCCATCTTGGCGAGCACGCTCGTGACGTGATTCTTGACGGTCTTCTCCGCAATACCCAGGTCTTCGGCAATCTCCTTGTTCGACAACCCATCCCCCACTGCCGCGACAATTTTGCGCTCGGTTGGGGTGAGCGCCGCAATCGCCGGATCTTCTTTTACAGAGATGTGCTGACCATGCGCACGCCCGGATGCGGTGTCGCGCACCGCCTGAAGGACTTCAGCAGAGCCCGCTGTCTTGGCAACGAAGGCCGCGGCGCCTGCTCCCCTGGCTGCCGCCTTGGCGTCATCATCGTCGTAACTGGTGAGCACCACAATCGCGGTGTCGGGATGGTTCGCGCGCACGTGCGCAATGACGTCGAGGCCCGTGCCATCAGGTAGACGCAAGTCTGACAACACCACGTCAGGCCGGGTAGCGTCCACCCGCCGGATCGCTTGTGCAACGTTCGCGGCCTCAGCGACCACTTCGATGCCTTCTGCCCGGTCGAGGATGTCGCAAATGCCCCTGCGCACTACCTCGTGGTCGTCAAGTACCAGCACTCGGATGTCAGCCATGGTCTGAGTCTAGTGGGAGCGCAGAACCCAAGCACGAGATTCACGGGTATGCGCGTGGCGGCCCTCTGCGTGTGCTCTCAAACGCACAAAGGCCGGTGCCCTCCGTAAGTCTGTATTGACTCGCGGAGGGCACCGGCACAATTGCCCAGTTAAGCCTGACGCCTTCTGCGAAGCACCAAAACTACTGCAGCAACAGCGGCGGCTGCTGCAGCTGCGGCAAGTACTAGCGCAAGCGGAACGGAACCGAATATGCCACCTTCGCCTTCAGCAGACGCTGCTTGTGCAGTGTCACCTTCGGCTGGATCGGTGTCTGACTCGTCCAGGCCCCCTACCGGCTCAAGCTCGGTTGGGGGTTCGAGCGGTTCAACACTGAACTCGATCGTTACCGTTGCCTCTTCAGGTGTGGTCGTCGACACCGTCACTTCCCAGTCGCCGTCAAGAAAAAGTGGCTCTGGGGTGACCCAGCGGCCTTGGCCTTCTGCCGACGAGACGAGCTCTGTGGGGCTCACTGTTCTCCCGTCGGCAGCTACGCCCTCCACCACAAGATCCATGATGGCTTCCACAAGGTGTCCGTCCTCTTGGTAGTGGGCGAACACCTCGAGACCGCCGCCTCCGTCTGGATTGGCTGTCAGTTCAATTGGACCACCGTGGCCGGCGGCCGCGGGGGCGTAGAGCACGCCTCCCGCGACCGCCGTGACTACTGCCACGGCCAGCGCCATGAGTCGTTTGCCTAACCGAGAGGTATTCAGATCCCTCGCCGCTTGAGGCTGCGATCCAGGTGCTGTCGTTGTCATATTGCCTTCCTTATAGCCGGTCGAAGCGGAACAGGAACGCCGCCATGGCGTCACGGTTGGTGGTGGCCTGCGGGCGGTACTGCGGCTTGCCCGGGGTCCTCCAACCAGTGGTGATTCCTGTCGTTTCGAGCCACGTGATCTCCCTGTAGAACTTACTGCTCGGGGTGATGTCGGAGAACGGTGACACTCGCGGAGCAGTCCAAGCTGGCTTGCCCGCAAAGCGGTAGAGGAACGCCGCCATCGCATCACGTGTGATCGGCTGGAAGGGACGGAACTCCTTGCCACGGGGCGTGTCCCAACCGGTAGAGATGCCCTGCTGGCTTAGCCAGACCATCTCCTTGTAGAACTGTGACTGCGGAGTGATGTCGACGAATGGCGACTTCGCCGGCAACGTCACTGAGGGGGAACCTGCATACCGGTAGAGGAATGCCGCCATGGCGTCGCGGTTAATCGTTGCGAACGGACGGAACTCTTGACCGGTAGGCGTGGTCCAACCACGTGAGATGCCCTCGTTAGCCAGCCACATGATCTGGGTAAAGAACTTGGTCTGACCGGACTTGACGTCCTTGAAGGTCAGGCCTGGCCCAGGTTCAGGGGTTGGATCGGGGTCTGGCTCATTGCCACCGTCTTCGTAGGCCGGAACCTCGATGGTGGTGACTTCAGAGACATTGCCCGCGACGTCAGTCGCACGCGCCGAGATGGACTGAGCTGCATCGCTCAGCTCAACTGCAGAACTGAACTCTGTCCAGTCGCCTGAACCGATCTGGTACTCGAGGGTGTCAATACCGCTTCCCTCATCCTCACCCGTCACCGTAAGGGTGCGTGGGTGGGCTGAGGTGTCGGCACTTGCTGACACCGTGGGCACCGTTGCGTCGATGTTGAACGAGACGGACTCTTCCACCTCGTCTGCATCGGGGCTGGAGGCACGGACCTGCACTGTGTGCTCTCCATCAGCGGAGACCTCGACGGGAGCAGTGAACTCACTCCATTCACCGTCGTTGATCTTGATCTCACGGTAGACAGTGGACTCGCCGCCGCCGGTCACGCTGGCGTCGACCGTCACTGCAGAGGTGTACCAGCCTGCAGCACCGTCAGGCTCAGCTGGCGACACAGTCACGTCCAGCACGAGGTCGGACGGGTCTGGGTCTGGTCCCGGCTCGTCGCTACCGACCACGTGGAAGTAGTCGAATGCGACTGTCGGTGTCTCTGTCTGGTTGTCAGTGCCCAGTGCGAACAGACCCACAAGGCCCTCAGCCGCACCTGCGTTGGTGAACTCATCCGCAAACTCGGACCAGGTTTCACCGTCGATGCTGGTAGCACCAGTGAAGACGTTGCCCGTCTTCGATAGGCGCAACCAGACAATGCCATCTTCAGAGGCTGGACCGTCCGAACCGGACGCGGTCACCGCTCCGTCGACTTCACTCAGCATCTCCGTGGCGACATTGAGCGTCGAGTTAACCGCGTTGCGAGCAACGAAGTTGATCTTGACGTAGTTGTCGTCGTCGAAGCGGGCAATCAAACCACCCTGCTGATACTGGTGAGACAACTGCGAGGCATCGACCTTGGTCTCGACCGTCCAGTCACCAGGAACGTCCTGCACCACGAAGTTCGTGACACCGGTGCTGCCCTGGTAAATGTCGGCTGCGGCGGGGTCGATCTCGAGCGCCCCGTCGTTGACCCGGTACGCGTCAGCGTCTTCGTTCACCACGGTCCAGCGGCACGCGTCAAGCGATGTGCCGTCGAAGTCGTCGTTTGGCTCACCCGCAGCGGATGTGTCATCCGGTGTGATGTGGAACCAGTCGAAGTGAGCGTTGACTACCGCGCCTGGCGACCCAGAGTTCGCAAAGGCTGCAAGGCCAATGCGTGGGTCTTCGATACCTGCCAAGGCGAAGGTGTCTGCCATTGCCGTGAAGGTCTGACCGTCGCTTGAGTACGACGCTGACAGCGTCTCCCCATCGCTTGTGAGTCGGACGAACACGGTGTCTGGGTATTCGGCACCTAGAGCCGTGGTGTTGTCTTCGACGGCACTGCCGGCAGTCTCCCGTGCGAACTGGAAGACGCGACCTGCAGCGCTTTCGTCACGTGCCTGGATAACCATCTTGGCGTAGTTGTCGTCATCACCGTAGATGAGTAGACCTGCCTGCTGGTACTGGGCACGAGCGGGGAATGTGACCTTAGCGGTCGCTTGCCACGCACCATCGGGAGCCTCTTGAAGCACCAGGTTAGGCGAGTCGCCTCCAGGGCCGTAGATGTCCGTCAGGGTTGCGGGAATGATGAGCTCTCCATCAGTGACGCTCATCTCCTGGTTGGTACGCACGTTCGCGTTCCAACGCTCGGTGTCGAGCTCGTCGCCAAGGAAGTCATCGGAGCGGCCGTCAAAGCACAGTGCCACTTCGTGGTTGACCTTGATCTGAACGTACTCCTCGCTAGCGAGGTCGCTCTCATCGGTCGCACGCACTCGCAAGAGATACGTACCTGGCGTGTCGTAGACAAACTGCTCCGACGCTTCGCCAGCCTGGTAACCGTCACCGGTTCCCTGGTCCCACTCGAGCGTGACATCGCTACCTTCTGGGTCGGTAGCCGTTGCTGTCGCGTTCACGGTCAGTGGCGCTGTGCCGCTCACCGGGTCTGCTTCAAGGTCGATGAGGGGTGCACTGTTACCGTCCACCCCGTCGCCAACCCACTCGTAGTAGTTGACATTGGTCTGGCCTTCACGGTGCACAAAGTACAGCGTGCCTGTTTCTTGCGGAAGGTCTGTCAGGGTTGCATCGAAGTATTCGTATGCTTGCCAGGCGCCGGTAGACGTGAAGTCCACTCGACCAACCTCCGGGCCATCAGGAGCGTTCCAGTGCAAGGTCATGTGACCTTCGCCTTCAGGAACTGCAAGCCGTGCTCGCATACCGTCAACTCCCTTGAAGTTGATCGGTTCGTACGACCACCAGTCACCAGGTTCGACGTAGGACAGGTTTTGTCCGCCGCCGTCGTCCGAGGTGGCCTCGGTGAGTACGCCGTCAGACTCGTTGTCTGGGTAGTCGTCGGTAAGTACGCCGGTAGCCGTGAAGAACTCGGCTTCCGCGTGCTTAGCGTTCAGCACGTGCGTGGAGTATCCAATGAGAGGGACGCCTGCGGCTCCGCCATCATCGGTGTACTGCACGTCTACCACCCAGAAGATGTTCTCGGTGATGCCGTGGCCACCGTCTCGCTGGGTTTGGATAGTCCCCTCGCAGCCCGTTTGGGCATTCATGGGGTGCTGGTGCGAGTCGTGACCCAATGCGGGGTTCACACGTACGTTTGCACAGTCAACCTGACCCTCTCCGTCGGGGTCGGTGACGATGACTTCGTAGTTCAGCTCGTCGCCCCAGTTGAAGAACCCTCCGTGCTCAGGGAACACGATCTCCACGGTGGGACGCTCGTTGCCAACCACGATCGTGACTGATGCCACCGAGAAACGTTCGTCCTCATCTGTGACGGTCAGTTGCGCCGTGTACTCGCCCACCTCTGTGTAGGTGTGGGTAGGGTTTTCGTCAGTGCTCGTCGGTGAACCATCACCGAAGTTCCACTCGAACGTGAACGGAAGGTTGGCCGGGTGCCGAGTGCCTTCTGAAGAGAAGTTCACGGTCAGTTCCGAGTCAGCGCCATCCGTGACGTCAGCGGACGCACGAGCGATTGGCGAAGGGTCGCCTTCGATGTAGTCAATGCGGTACACGCCAGAGGAGGCATTGTTGCCACCAAAGCCTGAACCCCAGTCGATGACGTACAGCGAGCCGTTAGGTCCCCACTGCGCGTCCATCACCCGGTAGAACTCTGCACTCTGGCCAATCAAACCAGGCAGCATCGGAGTGATGTGACGGATTTGCGTGCCGTTAGGCGCATCGGAGTCATCCCTATTCAAGTGAACAGCGAATGCTTCACCAGCGTTCCAGTCACCCAAGAAGGCCTTGCCGTCCCAGTACTCCGGGAACTTGGTGTCTGACGCGAGTTCCGGGTCAAACTTGTAGGCAGGTCCACCCATAGGCGCGCCGGTGTAACCGTTGTTACCCACCTGGGGCCATGGGTTGTCGTTAGCTCCAGTTTCACCCCAGTATTCGGGTTCAATCACAGGCGGAAGGTTGGTCAAGCCCGTGTTGTTGGGGCTGTCGTTCACCAACGCTTCGGGGTCGAACGTGCCGTTTGTCGAGCTGCTAGCGAAGTCGTAGTCGACGTAGCACTTCACGCCGTGGCAGTAGGGCCAGCCGTAGTTGCCGGCCTCTGACACGATGTGCCACTCGGTGGTACCCGCAGGCCCCCGGTTGGCGTTAGCGCTACCTGCGTCTGGTCCATAGTCAGCGACCAGGAGGTTCCCGGAATGTGGGTCTAGACCCATCCGGAACGGGTTGCGGAATCCCATGCCGTAGATCTCGGGACGGGTGTCCGCTTGACCTGCTTCGAAGAGGTTGCCTTCGGGGATCGTGTATGTGCCGTCGTCCTGAGGCGTAATGCGCACGAGCTTGCCGCGCAGGTCGTTGGTGTTACCCGACGTTCCTTGTGCATCCCAGGCTGAGCGGTTTGGGCGTTCGTCAATAGGTGTGTAACCCGCTGAGTCGAACGGGTTGGTGTTGTCGCCCGTGGCCAAAATGAGGTTGCCGTCGAGGTCGAAGATCATGTCTCCGCCCGCGTGGCAGCACTGTTCGCGCTGGGTTTCTACCTTGAGCACTACCTGCTCGCTTGCAGGATCGAACGTTCCGCCATTGGGGTCATAGGTGAAGCGCGAAATGCGGTTGTGCGGTCCGTCTTCTGTCGACACTGACTCGGGCGAGTAATAGATATACGCCCAGTTATTTGTCTCAAAATCAGGGTCAAGCACAAAACCAAGCAACCCATCTTCGTTGCCAAGCGTCACATTGAGCGTGAGAGCAGTCGAAGGTTGCTGGGTGTCAGCGTCAATGCGCTCCACGCGGCCACCGCGGTCGATGTAGAACACGGTTCCATCTGGCGCGATCTCGAGCGACATGGGGTTATTGGTTTCGCTGTCGAGCGTGACCAGTTCGTACGCATCACTCAACGAAGCTGAGCAGTCAGCCCACTCGGCTCCGGCAGCGGTACGTAGCCCCTGGTAGACGTGCTCGAGGAAAGCGGGCTCCTCAAAGGACTCACTGGTGTGACCACCGGCGGTGTACCACGATCGGCCACCGTCATAGTTGTGGCACCACGCGGCAGGGTGGTCCGCACCCATGGTTCCACCTGTGTACGTGTCCTCATCAAGGCTCATCAGCACGTGGACGTCGCTACGCGGGTTGGAGTCGAAGGAGTACCACTCGTCAAAGCGGGTCCACGTCTCAGGCAGGTGCGCCGTTGACGGGTGCACGTGGTCCTCGACAACCAGGTCCCCGTTTTGTGGAACTGGGTGGCCAGCAAAGTAGGCGCCTACGAGGCCTTCGTACCACTCCCAGTTGTACTCGGTGTCGCTTGCGGCGTGAATACCGGCGAAGCCACCGCCGTCTTGGATGTACTGCTCAAACGCCGCCTGCTGGTCATCGTTGAGGACATCGCCCGTTGTCGAGAACCAGATCACCACGTCATAGTTGGCGAGGTTCTCCTCGGTGAAATCAGTGGCATCTTCTGTCGTGTCTAGCGCGAAGCCCTCTTGCTCGGCCATCGCTTCCATCGCAGCGATGCCGTCGGGGATATTGGCGTGCCGGAAGCCGGCCGTCTTAGTGAATAGAAGCGCCGAGAACTCGGCATCGTCGCCGTCAACAGCGGCGGGCAGTGAGACAGGGGATGTCTCAAGGGAAGCAGGCAATGCGGCGCTTGGCGCCGCCGCCTGGGCGGGTGTGGCAACTGCCACAGCAAGCGCGCCCACTAGCGCGGCGCTTGCAATCGCGGCAAAAATTTGCCTGCGACTTTGATGTACGGCGTTGTACAAGGTGCCCTCCTGGCATCGCTACTTTGCGAATGACTCTCATTGGTCAGGTCTTGTCACAGCACTGTCGACAAGTACCTCACGCAAACCTAGGAGGACTTTCACCGGATGTCAACAGAAGGGTGCCATATGTTTGGCAAAACCCGTCTCATCAATGGTTTCGAACGAGCGAAAGTCCTCCACTTGAGCTCTTAACGAACCATAAGTGCGCGTCTGGCGGGCACATAACCTGCTTATTTCGCACCAAACCGGACTTTCACCGGGGCCAAGAACCCGCAAGTCTGCACACCTTCTACTGAGCGCAGCATCATCCACGCCACCTATATTTTGCCCGACAAGCGCCCCACACCCTGCACAAAACGAACAAAGCCCCACCCGCATCGGCCGTAACTCAAGAGCTTTTAGTGCGCGCGAACCAAAGTACGCAAAGCAAATGAGGTGCCGTCTGCGCTAAAACAGCGCTCAGTCCGCGAGCTCGTGCGACCTCCGTCGACGCTACGGTGACTTCCCTCACACACGCGGAGAATATTGGCGGAAATCAGTGCTCCGGCGTTATGCCACCGCGAACCAAGCAGCCGCGATTACACGGCTGTCATCTATACAGCTGTCATCTATACGGCCGTCATCTATACAGCCGCGCGCAACACTCGCTCGATGTCGCCCAACGCTGCCAGCGCGGCATCACGGTGTGGCCACTCAGGGTGCCGCGTGGTGTCTTCAGCGAGTGTGCGTAGGGCTGCCACGCCCGCGAGTCCCTCCGCAGCGAGCTCCTCAGATACGGTCCCGGCGATTTTGAGTTGGCCGAGCGCTACAGCGATGTGAGCGTTCGCGTGCCCGGTGACGTAACGCTCGCGCATGGGTTCTTCCTCAAAAAGCACCTTCAGTTGCTCAGTCGAATAGCCAAGCACGTCCCCTGGCAAGCCAAAGTCCCACTCTTCGAGTAACTCGTGGAGAAACTCCAGCGCATCTACGTCGCCGTCTTCATCTTCGAGCCATTCCTCGAGTTCGCGCAGCGCATCGTTGCCGTCGTCGTTGCCAAATGGCGAAAACTCGTCCGACTCGTCATAGAACGATGCAGGGGCTAGCTCCACAAAGCGTGGGTGGCTCGTCGTGGGTGACAGACCTTCGTCGGCGTCATCGATGTAAAGTTTCACGCTTCTCCTACGTGTTGCGGCTCAGTTCCGTAGGGACCCTAGCGCTGCGCCGCACCCCAGGAAAGAGTCAATGTCCCTGCTTAGCGGCCGCGAGAAACTCGGCGATCAGTGCCAGCGACTTCACGCCTCGGCTGCTCTCGACTCCGCTCGACACATCGACGCCGCTCGGATGCAGTCGCTCGACTAGATCGGCAACATTCAAAGGGGTAAGTCCGCCCGCAAGCAGCCACCAGCCGGCGGGAGCTACGTGGTCAAGCTGGTCGGGTGCAAAGGGCACGCCGCCACCCGGCTCTACCGCATCTACGAGCAGCCGCTCCGAACCCCATTGGGCGCGCTCACCATCACTCAACCCGGAATACTCATCGACACCGAAGGCCCGCAGAGTACGGAAACCTTCGTCACGCGCCCGCTGCACATCGGCGAAGGGCTCGAAGCCATGGAACTGAATAGTAGACACGCCAGCGGCACGCGCCGTCGCGATCACCTCGTCAATGGGCTGAGCACGGAACACACCGACGGTCTCGACACCCTCAGGTACCCGCGCCGCGAGTTCACGTGCCTGAGACGTACTCACCTGGCGCACACTCTTTGCGAACACTAGGCCCACCGCGTCGGCGCCAGCAGTGATTGCAGCATCAACGCTCTCAGGAGTGCTGAGCCCGCAAATTTTCACAAAGGGGGTGGACATAAGGCCAGTTTAGGCTCTGCGTCCCTGGCACCGAGCGCACCGATCGTAGCGAGCGCACCGATGCCAATGACATGACTGCCGGAACTCAGTCCCCAACGATGTCACGCACTCCGTAGGCGTCCAAGGTTGCCTTCCTACGGTCTTCGGCAGAAACCTCCGGGTTGAGCCAGGTGCTTGGAGCGACTATCTGGGACACGCTCTCCACCCTCACGTGGATCACTGACGTGATGGGGAACTGCGGCCCGGCAATTTCGCTTAACGGCGCGGCAAGAGACTCGAAGTCCGCCCCTCCGTTCCTTACTACCCGCGCGGATCCGAACACCTGGAATCCACGTTGCTCGAAAACGTCGATGGCAGCCACACACACATCGGAACGTTCTGCGATATTTTTCACGCTTCGCGGTGAGGCGATATTTGCAATCAGCAATTCGTCCACAGAACGGACAGTGAAAATCTCCTTAGGAGAGACACTCGGTGCGCCATCCTTGTCAGCCGTTGCCAACCAACACAGCACTGACCTCTCAAAGATCTCAATCGCATCCGGCGTCAGCATGGGCACATACTAACGCGCATGATTGCGACTTCACCGCTTGCGCTGGCATTGTGCGCACCAGTGAGTTGACCTACCGCCGATGCGCTCACCACGCAGTTGCGCACCGCACCTTGAGCACGGCTCCCCTGCGCGGCCATAAGCCTCGAGCGAGCGTGCAAAGTAACCCGACTCCCCATTGACATTGACATAGAGCGCATCAAAGCTGGTACCGCCCTGGGCGAGAGCGCGCGCCATCACTGCTTGCGACGCTTCCAGCAGTGCTCTTGCTTTGCCAACGCTCACTGATCCAGCAGGTTGCTGCGGGTGCACGCGTGCAAACCACAGGGCCTCGTCAGCGTAGATATTGCCGATGCCGCTCACGAGAGTCTGGTCCAGTAATACCTGTTTGATGCCACGGGATCCCCGGCGCCAACGTCGCACCGCTACCTCAACATCAAGATGCGGGTCGAGTGCGTCCCGTCCTATGTGAGCTACTGAGTGGGGCACGGCCGCTAGGGGCGAACCCGCTCCCCCGGGGTGGAAGTCGGGAGTGGGCGACAAAGGTTCAACGTGCACATAGCCAAACGTGCGCTGGTCCAAGAAGTCGGCAGTAAGTTGCTGGCCGTCACGTTCGAGGTGGAGCCGTACTCGGCAATGCGAATGAGGTTCGGGAGCACCTTCCCACGGGCCTTCGTGAACCCGGAACTGTCCTGACATTCCTAAATGCGCCGATAATGCTTCGCCCGGTTCACGGTCGTCATCGGCCCACGTCAATGGGAACCATAGGAACTTGCCGCGACGAACAATTGCGGTGACCCGCGCATCGGCCGTCATGGACACGAACTGTGAGGGACCTCCAGGGAGCAGGCGCACGGCGCTGTCGCGATACACAGTTGTGGAAGCAATACGGGCGCCGGTGAGGAGGGAGGCGAGACCCGCGCGAACAGTTTCGACCTCGGGAAGCTCGGGCACAGTTAATCGGTGGTGGGCGGTACGGGGAACTCTTCCAAAATGGACGCGTACGCTCGCTCGGCGGCTTGTTGCTCCGCGTGCTTCTTGGCGGATCCTGTGCCAGTCCCGCGAATGTCCCCACCTACCGTCACGGTCGCAGTAAACGTGCGTGCGTGATCAGGCCCGGTCCCCTCAGCGGCATACACGGGGACACCGAGGCCGTATTGGGCGCTTACTTCTTGGAGAGAGGTCTTCCAGTCCAACGCCACTCCGGACGTTGCCGCTGCCGTAAGTGTGGGGCCCACCATCCGCAAAATCACTTCGCGAGCAGCCTCGACACCATGCGCGATATAGACGGCACCAAAAAGCGCCTCGAGCGTGTCACTCAGAATTGAGTCTTTGTCCGCACCACCGGTCGCAGTTTCGCCTTTACCCAGCAACACATAGCGACCTAGGTCAATCTCGCGAGCCACCCGCGCGAGTGCGCGTTGCGACACAGATGCGGCACGCATCTTTGCGAGATCGCCCTCGGTAAGGTCCGGGTGGTCACGGTACAGACGGTCGGTGACGACCAAACCCAACACTGAGTCACCCAAAAACTCCAGGCGCTCGTTGGTGGGTAGCCCACCGGCTTCGTACGCAAACGAACGGTGAGTGAGCGCAAGCACCAGTAATTCGGGGTCGAGAACGACACCTAACCGCTCAACCAGAGCGGTGGCCGCGGCCTGCCCTGGAATACTCACCTGTTCGCCTCGCGCACTGCGCGCGGACCGATCAGCCGCTGTGCTCGGTGCGCAGTGCCTCGGCGTACTGGCGACCGTTGTAGGCACCGCACGTCGGGCAAGCAATGTGGGCCAACTTGTCGGCCCTGCACGCTGGGCACGTCGTCAGGTTCGCAGCGGTGGTCTTCCACTGGGAGCGGCGTGCGCGCGTGTTCGAACGCGACATCTTTCGCTTGGGAACTGCCACGGCTAACTCTCTTTCTCTTCAGTCAAACTCTGGAGTGCCGACCACCTCGGGTCGATCACTTCGTGG
>CAZHTO010000013.1:0-16592 GCA_964535845.1 uncultured Demequinaceae bacterium
CAACCTCGTCAGCGTGGGCATCTTTTCGTGGGCAATGCTCGAGCCTAAAGAGGGCTTGTACGACTTCTCGTGGATGGACGAGTTGCTGGACCTGCTCCACAGCAATGGAATAGCGGTAGACCTCGCAACGCCCAGTGTGTCGCCACCCGCATGGTTCTTCCATGCGTATCCCGATGCGCGCGTCATTACCCGCGACGGAACCGTCATGGGCTTTGGGTCGCGCGGTATGGCCTCTCACGCCTCGCCGGAGTACCGGGCGGCTATTAAGCGCCTTGCCACCGAGCTTGCAAAGCGTTACTCCTCTCACCCGGCTGTGGTGATGTGGCACGTCCACAACGAATACGGCGTGCCGGTAGGCGAAGACTTCTCGCCTCGCGCGGTCAAAGCGTGGCAGCGCTGGCTGCAACAGCGTTACGAAACCCTCGAGACGCTCAACAGCGCCTGGGGCACGGCATTTTGGGGTCAGCGCTACGACGACTGGGAGCACGTTGTTGCCCCGGCTGCGACGCCCACCACCGTGAACCCTGCGATGAAGCTCGACTGGGCTCGCTTTACCGACGACCAACTACGTGAGTGCTTTCGCATTGAGCGCGACGCCATCCGTGAGTACGCGCTGGACACGCAACCCATTACGACCAACCTCATGGCTCACCAGTCCTGGAACACGGACCTGTGGAAGTGGGGCGAACAGATGGACGTGGTCTCTGACGACCACTATCTGTGGTCGCCTGACGAAGATGCGCACATTGGTCTAGCGCTCTCTGCAGACCTCACCCGATCAGTAGCACGCGGCAAGCCATGGATGCTCATGGAGCACTCAACCTCTGCCGTGAACTGGCAAGGCCGCAATACCGCCAAGCGCCCAGGGGAGATGCGCCGTAACGCATTTACTCACATGGGCCGTGGTGCAGACGCAATCATGTTCTTTCAGTGGCGCGCATCTCGCTCGGGAGCAGAGAAGTTTCACTCGGCGATGGTGCCGCATGCAGGAACCGACTCACGGGTGTTCCGCGAAGTCACCCAACTGGGTTCGCATCTGAAGGATCTCGCTGAAGTCAAGAACGCGCGTGTCAAGGCTGACGTCGCAGTGCTGTACGACTGGGACTCGCTGTGGGCCCAGGACCTGGAATGGCGCCCCTCAGACGACCTCCAGTTCCGTGAGCGCATGCGTGCCTACTACGAACGTTTGTGGCGCGACAACGTCACCGTGGACTTTGCCCATCCAGAGCACGACCTCAGCGGCTACAAGCTCGTGGTCGCACCGGCGTCGTATCTGTTGACCGCTAAGGCAGGGGAGAACCTCACGAATTTTGTCGAGGCAGGCGGCACCCTCCTGGTGTCGTGCTTCGCGGGCATCGTCAACGAGCATGATGCGGTGCATCCCGGCGGTTTTGGCGCCCCGCTAAAGAAGGCGCTCGGCCTCACAATCGAGGAGTTCCTGCCTCTTCGTGAAGGCCGCACCATGAGCGTGGCATTTGATGGTGACACGTTGCCGGCTGATGTGTGGGCTGAGGACATCGCCCTGGCGGGAGCACAGGTGCGAGGCACCTTTGTTGATGGCCCTGGCGCGGGACTGCCCGCCATTACCCGCCACTCTCACGGCGCGGGCCATGGATGGTACGTCGGCACAAAGTTGAGCGCAGAGGCGCTCGCAGCCGTCACCGCCGAGGTTTACGCAGATGCGGGTATCACCCCGGTCGACGCGCCTGAGGGAGTGGAGCTCGTCACGCGCCATAGCGCGGACCACAGTTACGTCTTCGCCATGAACCACGGCGAAGATCACGCAGTCCTTTCGATTGAGGGCACCGATCTTGTGACCGGTGCTCAGGTCGAAGGGAATCTTGAACTGCCGGCTGGCGACGTCGCTGTCGTGCGGACCGCGCAGGTGCGAGAAGGAGGTGGCAGCTGACTTCCGGCCCTCAAGTTGATGGCCCCGGCGTGCAAGCTCGCCATCGACAACGTAAGTAAGCCAACCACCAACAGACAACATATTGCGGACGGGCCATCCGGGTCCGGCCGCACCACACCAGTGGTCGCATCGACGCGATCTCGCCCGAGAGGCGCGATGCGACCCACTTTCGGAAGGAAGAACTATGCGCAAGTAAATAGGTATGGGAGCCGCTTTCGTGGCTACCGCTGCGCTCCTCGTGGGCTGCAGCTCTGACCCGGAGCCGGCGACAACACCAGACGCTCCCGCCGCCACCGAGTCAGAGGCGCCTGCCATTGACGGTAGCGGCGCCGAGCTCGTCGTCTGGACTGATGCTGAGCGTGAAGGTGCGCTCACAGAAGCGGCTAAGCAGTTCGAGGAAGACACGGGCGCCACGGTGACCCTGGTCCAGAAGAACTTCGAAGACCTCCGCAACGACTTTGTCGCGCAGGTTCCCACCGGTGAAGGTCCTGACATCACCGTCGGTGCACACGACTGGTTAGGTGCGCTCGTGACGGCCGGCGTGGTCGACACCATCGACATTGGAGACAAGGCTGCTGACTTTGAGCAGGTCGCGCTCGACGCGATGACGTACGACGGCCAGCTCTACGGCCTGCCCTACTCAACCGAGGCAATCGCGCTCATCCAGAACGCTGACCTCGTGGGTGAGACCCCTCCCACGACGTGGGACGAGATGATCGAGATGGCTAACGACGCCGGTTTCGAAGACCGTCCGTTCATTCTGTTCACCAACGGCACCGCAGGTGATGGTTACAGCTCATACCCGCTGCAAACGTCGTTCGGCGCGCCTGTGTTCGTGCAGGACGAGACCGGCTCGTACACCACTGAGGTGGGAATGGGTGGCGAAGCCGGCGAGGCCTACGCTCAGTTCCTTTACGACAACGGTGCCGCAGGTAAGGGCATCTTCTCGGACACCATCGACTACGACACCTCAACCGAGCTGTTCTCGACTGGTCAGTCACCATTCCTCATGCAGGGCCCCTGGATGCCTTTCTTGGGTGAAGACGCGGACTCTGACCTGAACGTCGTGGTGTCCCCGATGGTGACTGCTGGTGGTGAAGTTGCCGCTCCGTTCGTGGGTGTGCAGGGCTTCTACCTCAGCGCTCAGAGCGAAAACACGCTGCTCGCTAACGAGTTCCTCACCAACTACATGGCAACCGAAGAGGCGCAGCGCACGCTGTACGCCGCTGACCCTCGGGTTCCCGCTCTCACTGAGCTGGCTGCGGAGGTCTCGAGTGACCCAGTAACCGCCGGTTTCGTGGCTTCTGCTGCGAACGGCGTCCCGATGCCGTCCATCCCCGAGATGGGTGACGTGTGGGACCTGTGGAACGCCGCTCAGATCCAGATCATCACGGGTGCTGACCCGACGTCGACCTGGAACAACATGGTCGCCGAGCTCGAAGCCAGAATTGGCTAGTTCGACCCACTGAGGTAACCCTCGTGGGGGCGGTTCATGCGCCCCCACGAGCGGTCCTTTGATTGACTGTAGGAACGGACAGGAGCAAAGATGACGGTCGACACTGGAGTCACACGCCGCGAATCCCCTCAACGTGAGTCGCCCGCGCGCAATTGGCGGGGCTTGGGATGGGGCTTTGTCGCCAAACTACTGATGATGGCGCTCGTCAACGCGCTCGGTGTCACCATCATTTTGTCCGCCTGGAACGTCGAGGCCTGGGCAATCCTTGGCGCATCGGCGTTCCTGCTCATTGTCGCGGATGTCGTGTACTTCACGCGCCGCGCGATGCCGCTCAAGTACATCTTGCCCGGTCTGATTTTCCTTTTTGTGTTCCAAGTGTTCACGCTTGGGTACACGGGTTACGTGGCTTTCACCAACTATGGCACCGGGCACGCCGGGTCTCTCGAGCAAGCCGTTGACGCTGCCCTGATCCAGGACGAGCGGCGCGTCGAGGGCTCGCCCACCTACCCGCTCGCAGTGGTCGATAACGGCGACGAGATTGGCTTTGCCATCACGGACGCTGAGGGCTTTGTACTCGTGGGAACAGAAGAGTCCCCACTCGAGGCAGTCGATGGTGCGGCCGTGAACGAATCCGGTACGCCCACCGAAGTTCCCGGCTGGGACATCGTTCCGCGGAGCGATCTTTTCAGTGACCAAGATCTTCAAAACCGAGTTGTCCAGTTGCGGGTGCCTGTTTCGGACGATGCGGAAGATGGCTCAATACGTACCCGTGAGGGCGCATCGGGCGCTATTTATACGTCGTCACTTGACTGGGACCCCCAGGCCCAGACGCTCACGAATACTGACACCGGCGTGGTCTACGAAGCGGCAGACAGCGGCAACTTCGTTGCGGCTGATGGCAGTCAGCTCCCCACGGGCTGGGTCGTCAATGTGGGCTTCGATAACTTTGTCCGCGCGGCCACCGACTCGACGTTGGCGGGGCCGCTGCTCAAGGTGACCCTGTGGACGTTCGCGTTCGCGCTACTGACCGTGCTGACGTCCTTTGGGCTTGGCCTGTTGTTCGCGATCCTCTACAACGACCCGCGCATTCGGGCCCGCAAGTCACTTCGCACCCTGTTCATACTCCCGTATGCATTCCCCGCTTTTATGTCCGCGTTGCTGTGGCGAGGAATGTTTAACCGCGAGTTTGGCATCATCAACGACTGGTTCTTTTTTGGTAGCGATATCAACTGGCTTGGCGACCCCATGCTCGCCAAGGTGGTGATCTTGTGGGTCAACCTGTGGCTCAGTTATCCGTACTGGTTCCTGGTTTGTACCGGTGCGCTCCAGGCTTTGTCGACCGAGACTATGGAGGCCGCCCGCATTGACGGAGCAGGCCGTTGGCGTCAGTTCAGGTCAATTACTTTGCCGCTGCTCCTGGTGTCGACCGCCCCGCTGGCAATCGCATCGTTCGCCTTTAACTTCAACAACTTCACCATCATTTACATGCTCACGGAAGGTGGTCCGCCCTTCCCTGGCACTAGTGGGCTTGGATCTTCGGACATCTTGATTTCTGCGATCTATAAGGTGTCCGGAGTTTCTGGAGGTGTTGCCGACTACGGTCTCGCATCGGCACTATCCATTGTTGTCTTCTTGGTGGTGGGTGTGATTTCTGCCATCGCGTTCCGTCAGACCCGCAAGCTCGAGGAGATCCAGTGATGTCCGAGCAACTCGCCGCTCGTAAGGCGCCCACTCGTCGCTCCCGTTGGTGGGGTGAGATCGGCTGGAAGTATCCGCTCGCCGTCATCATCATCTTCTATTCAGTGTTCCCTCTGGTGTACGTGGTGTCGGCATCGCTGTCTGACTCGGGGACGCTTTCGAGCTCGACCTCGATGTTTAGCGATATCTCGTTCGCCAACTATGCCGCGCTAGGGAATACGTCTTACTGGACCTGGGTAGGCAACACGCTCATTGTGGGAATCGCATCTTCTGTAGGTGCGGTCGTCATGGGCGCGGCGGCTGCGTACGCCTTCTCGCGTTTTCGCTTTAAGGGCCGACGACCGGGCCTCACCTCGTTGTTGATCATCCAGATGTTCCCGCAGACCGTCGCGTTTATCTCAGTGTTCTTGCTGCTCACTGCGCTTGGCAACGTGGCGCCTTGGCTGGGGATCAACTCCAAGATCGCGCTGATATGTGTGTACCTGGGTGGAGCGCTGGGTGCGAACACCTTCCTCATGTATGGGTTCTTTAACTCGATCCCTACAGAAATTGATGAAGCCGCCAAGATCGACGGTGCGACACACGCCCAGATCTATTGGCGCGTAATCGTGCCGCTCGTCACGCCGATCCTTGCGGTCGTGGGTTTGCTGGCGTTCATCTCCTCATTTGGCGACTTCATCCTTGCGCGCATTGTGCTGGTCTCTGAAGACCAGTGGACGCTCGCGGTGGGGATGTACCAGTGGGTATCGAATCAGTTGACGAGTAACTGGGGCCTGTTCGCGGCGGGAGCTGTCATCGCGGCGATCCCGGTGCTCGTGCTGTTCCTGTCTCTCCAGCGCTACATCGTGGGCGGCCTTTCGGCCGGCTCTGTCAAGGGTTAACGAGCGCAAGAATGTGCTCCACCTGTTGCTTTTACACCCTGTGACCGCTTAACTGGGAGCGGTCACAGTCAAGACGTTGAGAACCGGCTGCCGTATGTCGGGTCTTAAAAACTGGCATCCGTGCCACACAAGTGATCAAAGAAGATCGAAAGGAAAAATGATGGCGTGGCGACAAAAATTAGGCGCGATGACCGCATTGGCTCTAGTCGCGGCCTTGGGGGCTAGCGCAGTCGCTGCCACCGCCGCGGTAGCAGACGAGGGGCCCATCGACGCGGGCATCACCGTCCCTAAAGTTGAGGGAATGGGCGCCGACTGGATCAACGGCGTTGATATCTCGTCAGTGCTATCTCTCGAAGAGTCGGGCGTCGTTTTCCGAGATGACACCGGAGCTGAGGCAGATCTCTTTGAGGTGCTGGCTGATCATGACGTGAACTGGGTACGAGTGCGCGTGTGGAACGACCCGTGGACGGCCGATGGCAACGGCTACGGCGGTGGCAACACTGATGCGGACCGCGCAACGGAGATCGCCAAGCGCGCGACTGATGGCGGCATGCGCGTGCTGGTCAACTTCCATTACAGCGACTTCTGGGCACACCCGGGTCAGCAGCAGCTGCCCAAGGCGTGGAAGGGGCTGGATACGGTCGCCGAGCGCGCCGTTGCCGTCTACGACTACACCAAGGCCACGCTCCAGCAGATGGAAGACGCGGGCGTCGACATTGGCATGGTGCAAATCGGTAACGAGAACACGCCGAACACCAACGAGCAGATCGTTGAGGTGGGCGGCTGGGACGACTTTGCGACCGTGGTGAGTGCGGGTGCTCAGGCCGTTCGTGAGATCTCGCCGGAGGCTCAGGTCGCCGTACACTTCACCAACCCCGAGCGCGGCAACCACCCGTCGTTCGCAGCGGCACTTGACGAGCGCGATGTCGATTACGACGTGTTCCTCAGTTCGTACTACCCGTTCTGGCACGGCACGCTCGAGAACCTCACGACGCAGCTCAACACGATCGCGCAAACCTACGACAAGGATGTAGCGGTCGCCGAGGTCTCGTGGGCGTACACCCTCGAGGACGGCGACGGTCACCAGAACACTATTCGTACGCCCTACGACCAGTATTCGATCTCGCCCCAGGGCCAGGCCCTCGCGATCCGCGACGTGATGCAGGCAGTGGCGAATGTCGACAACGGCCGTGGCATCGGCACGTTCTATTGGGAGCCGGCATGGCTGCCAGTCGGACCAGCGGCCGATGCGGCAGGCAACGCCGCCTTGTGGGAAGAGTTCGGCTCGGGCTGGGCTTCAAGTTTCGCAGGTGAGTATGACCCTGACGACGCGGGCGTCTATTACGGCGGCACGTCGTGGGACAACCAGGCGCTATTCGACTTTGAGGGGTACCCACTCGAATCGCTCAACGTCTACCAGTACGCAGTGACCGGTTCGGTTGCTGCGCGCGAGGTGGACTCCGTGACGTCCCCATCGCTCACCGTGACAGAGGGCGACACGATCACGCTGCCTTCCACCGTGACGGTCAGGTACACCGACGGTACGAGCGAAGTGGTAGCGGTCACCTGGAACGCGAACCCTGCCTGGATCACTGGTGCGGGCTCATATTCGGTGACGGGAACGGCCGCCGGGGAAGCGGACGTCACGGCAAGCATTGAGGTATTGCCCGCAGACGTGACGGGTGAAAACCTCGTGGTCAACCCGAGCTTTGAGGATGAAGACTTCTCGATGTGGGAGGGCACCGGGACTGGCTTCACCATTCGCGCTACCGATGACCCGCGCACAGGGTCGCGTTCCACCCACTGGTGGAGCGACAGCGCGAACTCGTTCAGCATCGCCCAGACGCTCAGCGGAGTACCTGCTGGAACGTACCGACTCTCTGCCTTTGTGCAGGGCGGCGACACCGCACCGGGCGATAGCGTCACGGTGAGTGCGCAACACGGTATTCACACCGTGACTGCCCAGGCGGCACTCGAGGGCTACTCGGTGTGGCAAAACCCCACAACCGGGCTGCTCACCGTTGCCGAGGGTGGCACCGTGGACGTCGAGATTCGCTGGAACATGAGCGCAGGTGCCTGGGGCACTCTCGACGACGTCTCGTTCATGTTGGGCGCAGAGCTGCCCGATGCGGACACCACTGACCTCGAGGCTCTTGTGAGTGAGGCTCAAGACATTGACCGCGACGGCAAGGAGGCCGATGCGCTCGTGGCCTTGGACAGGGCACTCGCCAGGGCGCAGTTCGCCTTGGGATCGGACGCTCCCAGCCAGGCCACCGTCGATGGCGCCGTGAGCGCTCTCCAGGCGGCGATCACTCGGGTCGAGTCGGGCGGAGCAGGTCCTGATTCCACCGTGGACGCCGTGGCAGTGACTGCGGTCGAAGGTAGCGCTGTGAACTTGCCGACGACGGTGACAGTGCGGGCCTTTGACGATGCGGTTTCGACTGAGGCGGTCACGTGGAACGACGTGCTTGACCTGATCACGTCACCAGGCACTTACACCGTGACTGGCATCACCGAGAACGGCTGGACGGCAACGGCAACCGTGACCGTCACCGCCCGGACCTGGCTCATGAACGGCGGCTTTGAGAATGGCTATGACGACGTCTCTCCGTGGACCATCACGGCAGGCGACGAATGGCCCGACGAGGCCGTAGGTACGGCCGCGGTAGTCGAGTACTCAGACATCGAGGGCTCATACGCACTCAACGGCTGGTCTGACGAGAGCGCTGGGCCCGATTTCTGGATTAGCGCAGAACAGGCCATCGCGAACCTCCCAGCTGGGACGTACCAGCTGTCGGCGAAGTCGACCGGCGGCAACAACGTCTCTGGCGGCGCCTCAGACACCACCTACGAACTGGGTGTGTGGGACGGTGCGCAATCGCACACAACGGAGTTGGCCCTGCTTGGCTGGCCCACTGAGGACTCGTCTTCGCTCACGTTCACCATTGCCCAAGCAGGCGACGTCAACATCTGGATCAGCGCAGACATTGTGCGTGGAGACTGGTCCTACGTCGACGACGTGAGGCTTGAGCGGCTGGACGACGCCGACGAGCTCGACATCTCCGAGCTCGAAGCGGCGATCGCGGAGTCATCTGCGGTAGCGCGCACTGGCTACACCGACGAGTCGCTGGCAACACTCGACCTTGCGGTCGAGCGCGGCGCCATTGTGCTCGCGGCGTCGCGTGCCACCCAGGATCAGGTGGATGCTGCAGCGACAGCGATCGTCACGGCGCTCGCGGGCCTAGTGGAACGGGACGACCTAGTGGAACGGGACGATGAAGATCCCGAGCCAACGCCTACTCCCACACCCACTCCGACTGATCCGGGAGTACCAGGCGACCCCACTGGTCCCGGAGAGTCCGCAGATGGAACAAGCGGCGATGAGTTGTCGTCAACGGGCGTGAGTTCAGGGTTGTGGGTGCTTATCGCGCTCGCGGTGGTCTTGCTTGCGCCAGGTGTGGTCCTCGCCCTACGCGCGCGGCGCCAAGACGCGTCATGAGTGAGGGTGGTGGGCGCCATGAGGCGTCCACCACCTACCTCACAGGGGTTAACCCTCAGCTAAGTAAAGCCGCAGCGTGAGTGCTTCGAGGGTTTCGGTGGTGCCCGGCTCGACCGTCTCTACTTCGAGGCCCTCGGGTGTCTCCCAAGCCGAGTCCCACACCAAGCGCCACGGCTTACCGTCGTCTGCCGGAATCGTGACATCGACGGGCTCCCGCCATCCGTTCACCACTACCAGCGCATCGGCGTCATCGGAGCCTGGCAAAGATCGCATGAACTGAACCACCCGGGTGGCAGGGTCTTCCCACCAGTCCTCAGACTCGGGCTCACCATCTGCTGTGAACCAAGCTGAGTCAGCTCGCGAATTGTCGTCATCGGGGCGCGGGTCGCGGCCTTCATAGAACGTCGCTGGCCGCAGTACGCGATGAGCCAAGCGCAACTTCACGACATGAGCGACGGTGTCGCGTAGCTCGTGCTGCCAGTCGTCAAGTTCCCAATTGAGCCACGAGATCTCGTTGTCTTGGGCGTAGGCGTTGTTGTTGCCGCCTTGCGTGTTCCCAATCTCATCGCCAGCCAGCAGCATTGGGGTGCCAGCAGCGAGCAACGTGGTTCCCAACAGGTTGCGGACGGACCGGCGACGCATCGCGAGGATGTCTTCGTTGTCGGTTTCACCCTCGTACCCGTGGTTCCACGAGCGGTTGTTGTCCGTGCCGTCCCGGTTGTCTTCGCCGTTGGCCTCGTTGTGTTTGCCGTTATACGAGGTGAGATCACGGGCAGTGAACCCGTCGTGCACCGTGACGAAGTTGACCGACGCGATAGGCCCGCGACTGAATGCCGGCTCGGTACGGCCAAAGAGGTCGGACGATCCCGCAATGCGGGTAGCGAATTCAGGTGCCGTGGGGTGGTGGCGACCGCCCTTGGCAGTGTCTGTGAGCCAGAACGAGCGAATGCGGTCACGGAACCGGTCGTTCCACTCGGCCATTGGGGCAGGGAAGTTACCCACTTGCCAACCACCCAAACCGGTATCCCATGGCTCGGCGATGAGTTTGACGCCACCGAGCACCGGGTCCATCGTGATACCCACTAAGAAGGGGTGCCGTGACGAGAACCCGTGACCCGTACGGCCCAGTGTCACTGCGAGGTCAAAACGGAACCCGTCAACGCCCACTTCTTCGACCCAGAACCTCAGCGAGTCCATGGCCATCTGCACTACTCGCGGGTTAGCAAAGTCCAGGGTGTTGCCTGTTCCGGTTGAGTCGTCGTAGTGGCCCGGGGAATGCGGCTGATGGCGGTAATAGCCATGGTTGTCGAGGCCGCGCCAGCTGAGCACGCGGTCACCCCAGCCAGCCTCGGCAGTGTGGTTGTAAACCACGTCAAGAATCACTTCGAGGCCTGCCTGGTGCAGTAAATCAACCATGCCCACAAACTCGTCAAGGACGCCTTGAGCGCCCTTAGCCCGCGCATCGGCCGTAGCGTATGCCGCGTGCGGTGCAAAGAAGCCCATCGTGGAGTAGCCCCAATAGTTGGTGAGGCCCGCGTGATCAAGGTGAGGTTCTGAGGCAAAAGCGTGTACGGGCAATAGTTCGACCGTGGTGACACCGAGCGAGGTGAGATGCTCGATCGCGGCCGGGTGCGCGAGCCCCGCATACGTGCCCCGCAGCTCCTCGGGGACAGTTTCCATCTGCTTGGTAAAGCCCTTGACGTGCAGCTCGTAAAGAACCGTGTCTTCCCACGGCACCCTGGGATGCGGTGCTTGCCAGGAGCCGCCGGGCTCAACTGTCACAACCGAGCGAGGCATCAATGGAGCGGTATCGGTCTCGTTGCGGTTCGACAGGAGTGCTTGGGCGCCGTCCGCGTTCATAGGGACAAGCTCGCCCTCAATGCCGCGTCCATAGGGGTCGAGGAGCAGCTTTGCTGGGTTGTAGCGGTGGCCCTTTTTAGGTTCCCACGGGCCCGATGCGCGAAAGCCGTAGTGCTGCCCTTCAGAAATACCAGGCACGTAGGCATGCCACACACCGGCCGTGGGGCCGTGTAGTGGCACGCGAGTTTCATTGCCGTCGGCATCGAACAGGCACAAGTCCACTCCGGTCGCGTTGCCTGCATATACGCCCACTACTGCGCCGTCACCTTCGAGGTGGATGCCTAGGCGGTGGGGAGTGGGGGACGGGGTGACGCCATCAACTGTCATTGCTCTATTGTGCCTTTCTTCACGAACGTCACCCCAACACGCGCTCATACCGTTACGATTCCCCTCATGTCGCAGAATCTGATGCCAGCACGCGCGCGAGTGAAGACACTCACGGAGGCTTCTCTATTCCAGCGCGGGATCATCGCGCTTATTGTCGTGAACGCGATCGTGCTCGGGCTCGAGACGTACCCCGGGATCATGGAATCGTGGGGGACGTTACTTGAGACCCTGAACACGGTCATTGTTGCGATCTTCGTCGTGGAAATTGTGCTCAGACTGTTCGCGAATGGGGCGGCATTCTGGCGTGATGGCTGGAGCCTGTTCGACCTCTTCGTGGTGATTGTGGCGCTCATCCCTGCGGGCTCGGGCTCCGATGTGCTCCGAGTGTTGCGATTGCTGCGCGTGCTCCGCTTGCTGTCGACCGTCAAGTCCATGCGCTTGGTTGTCAACGCCTTGATGGCAGCGATCCCAGGAATCCTGTCCATTGGCGCACTGCTCGTCATGATTCTTTACATGTTCGCGGTGAGCTCGACAGTGCTGTTTGCGGACATGAGGCCCGATGCGTTTGGTGACTTGTGGATGTCGACCACCTCGCTGTTCCGCATCATGGTTTCTGACGGCTGGGCAGATGTGGCAGCCCCCATGGCCGCTCAACATAGCTGGGTCGCCGGCTACTTCATTGTGTTCACCATCATCTCGACGTTCATTGCGCTCAACCTGTTTGTCGCCGTGACCGTCGAGGCGATGAACCGCCGCCATGAGCTGGGCGGGGATCTCGCTGGCGGTCACGGAGTCGAGCCCGAACCTGAACCCGAACCGGACATGTCAGCAGAGGTGTTGGTGGAGTTGCGAGCCTTGCGTGCACAGGTCGCTGACCTACAGTCGCGCACCGCGCCACTCGAACTGACCGAACCTCTCGAGCCCATCGAGTCCCTTGAGCCCTCGCGAGTCGAATAGGACTTAACGCACCTATGGCGCATGCCCGTCCCGCTACGATTGCCCCCATGCGCATATTGGTCACTGTTAAGCATGTCCCCGACCTGCAGTCGGAACGTTCGTTCACTGACGGCTCCGTCACTCGCACGGCCGAGGACGGCACCATGAACGAGCTCGACGAGAACGCGGTCGAAGCTGCTTTGCAGCTTGTTGAGGCAGCGGGGGAGGGTGAGGTCTACGCCCTCACGGTGGGTGGGCCTAACGCCGTGACCGCCGTACGCAAGGCGCTCCAATTGGGTGTCCACCACGCCATTCACGTGAGCGACGAGGCCATTGCTGGCTCTGACGTGTTCAGTACAGCCGCTGTGATCGCCGCTGCGGTCCGCAAGGTCCACGCCGAGAACCCGCTCGACATGGTCGTGACCGGAATGGGTGCGCTCGACGGGCTTACCTCCATGTTGCCTACCGCGCTCGCTGCCAACCTGGACTGGTCGCAGCTGTCCCTCGCATCGGGCCTCACGGTGGCCGGCGATGAGGCCACCATCGTGCGTCACCTGCCCGACGCCCGCGAAACGGTGACCGCACCGCTTCCCGCTGTCGTGTCGGTGACCGACGAGGCCAATAAACCGCGCTATCCCAACTTCAAACTCATCATGGCCGCGCGCACTGCCCCCGTGACTGAGTGGAACCTGGCAGACCTAGGTGTGGACGCATCGGCCGTCGGAAAGAGCGCCTCGCGCACCTCGGTCATCGACGCTTCGGTGCGCCCGCCGCGCGCCAACCGCCAAATCGTTACTGACACCGGGGACGGCGGCCGCCAGTTGGCCGAGTTCCTCATTGAGAAGGGTCTCGTATGAACGTCGCTGTCTTAGCTGATCACCGCGAGGGAAAACTCGCGGGCCCCACGCTCGAGGCACTCACGCTCGCGCGTACGCTTGGCACTCCAGTAGTTGTGTGGCTTGGGGATCTCCCTGGGGCCGATGCGGTGGCGGAGTTGGCACAATATGGCGCCACCGAGGTGCGCGTAGTGAGCAATGGGGCCGATGTGCGGCTCCCTGCGCAAGCCGCCGCTGCTATCGCTGCCGCCACGGTCGACGCACCGACGCTGATTGTCATCTCGACCTTTGTGAACAAGGAGATCGCCACGCGACTGGCCATGCTGAACGGTGCGGCAGTGGTGGTAGACGCCGCTGGCGCAGAGCTCGTAGACGGCCACCTCGAGACCATCCAGACCGTGTTTGCTGCCACGTGGAACGTGCGTACGCGCATTAACGCCGACCACGCGATCGTGGGAGTGCGGCCCAACACCACGCAGGCCAGCCCCGCAAGCGAGCCGGCAGCTGCGACCGTGGTGCATGTCGAGTCGGACCTGCTCGACACTCGCGAGACGCTCGTCGCAGTTGAGCCGGTAGACCAGGGCGAGGGCGCACCGTTGGCAGAGGCGCCGGTCGTGGTTTCTGGCGGGCGTGGCACAGGTGGCGACTACACGCTGGTCCAGGAGTTGGCGGACGTGCTGGGCGGGGCGGTAGGCGCCTCGCGTGACGCGACAGACGAGGGCTGGATCAGTCACGAGCACATGGTGGGCCAAACCGGTACAACCGTGACGCCCGCGCTGTATGTCGCCTGTGGAATCTCTGGCGCAGTGCACCACCGCGGTGGAATGCAGGCCTCTGGAACAGTCGTGGCAATCAACCTCGACCCAGACGCGCCCATCTTCGAGATCAGCGACTTTGGGGTGGTAGGAAGCCTCTTTGACGTGATCCCGCAGGCCGTTGAAGTGATCAAGGCGCACCGCGAGGCGTAACGCCAGTTCCAGCAGCGTGGTGTTGCGCTCATGGCTGACGGCTCTGAATTTGGGCTTCGCCATGGGATTCGCCAATTACACTATGCACTGGAGAGCAAGCCCCCGTATGTGCGCCTGGGACGTGCAGACTTCGTGGCGGTGAGCAACCTGCACTGATTTTGCCCCCTAGCCGCCAGGAGCACAATGACAACACTGCTACTGCTATTTGTTGTTGCCTCATTGGCCACCCCGCTGCTAGTGAACCGATTGGGTCGGCGTGCGTTCGCCGTCATCGCTGTGGTTCCAGCCGTGACTGCGATCTGGACGGCGTTTCAGGCGCCCCGAGCGCTCGGTGGCCAAGCAGTAGTGGAGTCATTCGAATGGATTCCAAGCCTGGGCGTGGAACTCAGTTTCCGCATGGACGCACTCGCATGGGGCATGTCCATGTTGGTAAGCGTGGTGGGCGCGCTCGTGCTGCTGTATTGCACCTGGTACTTCAAAGATTCGGAGCCTGGACTAGGGCGGTTCGCGGCGTTATTGCTCACCTTCGCTGGCGTGATGTTTGGTCTGATGACAGCAGACGACATCATTGTGATGTTCGTCTTTTGGGAAGTCACGAGCGTGCTGTCGTACCTGTTGATCGGTCACGTCACTGGCCGGCGTGAGAGCCGTGGTGCGGCGCTCCAGGCACTGCTAGTCACCACCTTTGGTGGACTAGCGATGCTCGTCGGCGTGATCATCCTCATGGTCAATACTGGCAGCACCTCAATCGCGCTCATGGTCGCCCAGCCGCCTACGCTGACTGACCCATTGATCATTACCGCGGTACTGCTCATGCTTGCGGGCGCTGTTTCTAAGAGCGCGCTCGTGCCGTTCCACTTCTGGTTACCCTCCGCCATGGCCGCACCCACGCCGGTGAGCGCGTACTTGCACGCAGCCGCGATGGTGAAGGCAGGTATCTACCTGATTGCGCGCTTTGCGCCTGGCTATGCCGACATGCCGGGTTGGCGCGAAACCCTCGTCGTGCTCGGCGCCACGACAATGGTCCTTGGGGGGTGGCGATCACTACGCCAAACTGACCTCAAACTCCTTCTTGCTTACGGCACGGTGAGCCAGCTCGGTTTCCTGACGTTGGTGCTCGCGTTTGGTGACTCCAATGTTGCACTTGCGGGTATCGCGCTGCTTATTGGGCACGCAGCCTTCAAGGCGACTTTGTTCTTGACGGTCGGCATTATCGATCTGCATACAGGTACGCGGGACCTTCGCGAAATATCGGGGCTATGGCGCAACCAGCGTGTTCTCGCCCTTGTCGCTGTGCTCGCAGCCGCTTCCATGGCTGGCCTACCGCCGCTGCTGGGCTTTGTGGCCAAAGAGGCAGTGTTCAGCACGCTTCTTGAGCAGACGGCTACCCAGCCCTTCTGGGCGTGGGTGGGTCTTGCAGGTGCGGTTGTGGGCTCGGTTCTCACGATGGCGTATTCGCTCCGCTTTGTATGGGGCGCATTCGCGCACAAGAATGGTGTCGACGACACAGTCGCAACGCCCATACCGCGCGGCATGCTTGTTGCACCTGCGCTCATGGCGGCTTTCGGATTGCTTGCCGGGTTGTTCTCGGGTCGCATTGAGCCGTACCTGGCGCCGTACGCGAGCTCGTATGGTGAGGACCCCACGTATCACCTATCGCTCTGGCACGGATGGGTGCCTGCGTTGTGGATCACCGTCGCAGTCGTGCTCTCTGGCCTGCTCCTATTTGTGGCGCGCAAGCCTGTACTGCGCGGGTACGCCAAGTTGCCACGAGTCCCTGATGCGTCGCGTGGATACTGGGGGACAATTCGCGTAGTTGACTGGTTCGGACTGAAAATCACGCGAGCCATGCAGCGTCGCGGCTTGCCCGGTTACGTCTCGATCATTCTTGTGGTCTTTGTGGGTTCGGTGGCCTGGGTGCTGGTCGACCGCGGCGTACCGGCCATGTCGTTGCGGCCATGGGACTACCCCATGCAGGCGATTATTGGTGGAATCGCAGTTGTCGCAGCGATCGCGTCAGCAGTCGTCGGACACCGCTTTGCGGCGGTGCTGCTGGTCGGTATGGCGGGGTACAGCATGGTGGCACTCTTCGGGTTGCACGGAGCCCCTGACTTGGCCATGACGCAAGCGCTAGTGGAGACCGTCACCCTCGTGGTCTTTGTGCTGGTGCTACGCCGGCTCCCGCAACGTATTGCTCAACGCAACAAGCCCAACCACCGGCC
>CAZHTO010000013.1:16692-24222 GCA_964535845.1 uncultured Demequinaceae bacterium
AGCCGGGAGGGCGCTGCGCCGAGGTTGTCACGGCGAGGTAATGGTTCTGTGCGGCAACGTTCCTTCGGGGCGAGCGAAGTCTCTGAGCCCGCTTCGACCGAGACCGTGACTGAGATTGGCGAAACCTCATTTGATGTGTTCAGTGAGGAACCGGCTGACTTCTCTGCAGGTGACGACCGCGCTCCTACGCGGCGGTCGTGGCTGCTCGCTGGCCGAACGCTCACGCCGGCCAGCCGGTCCATCATGCTCGAGGTCCTCGTTCGGTTCTTGTTCCATCCCGCAATGATCGTGTCGGTGTACTTACTGTTCGTAGGCCACAACGCGCCAGGCGGTGGCTTCGCGGGTGGATTGCTCGCGGGTCTTGCACTCGTGGCGCGCTACCTCGCGGGTGGGCGCTACGAGCTTGGCGAGGCTGCGCCTATCGATGCAGGCAAACTGTTGGGCGGCGGGATTCTGCTGGCTGCAGGTACCGCGGCGAGCGCCTTGTTCTTTGGCAAGGCAGTGTTCGAATCGACGTGGTTCGAGGCTCAGTGGGGTGTTTTCTCGGTGAGTGTCGGAACCTCAACCCTGTTCGACATCGGCGTTTACCTCGTGGTATTCGGAGTGGTGCTTGACATCTTGCGCAGCCTCGGAGCTCAAGTGGATCGACATCAAGACGCATTGCAAACCACGGCGGGAGAGAAGTCATGAGCGCGTCGCTAGCACTGGTCATCCCCATGGCCGTGATGTACGCCGCTGGTGTGTACGTCATTCTCGAACGTAGCCTCACGCGCGTCATCATTGGCTTCTTGCTTATCGGTAACGCCACTAACTTGCTGCTACTTATCGTCAGCGGACCATCGGGCCAGGCGCCGCTCATGCATGAAGGCGCTGACCCCTCGACATTTGCTGATCCACTACCGCAAGCGCTGATCTTGACCGCGATCGTCATTAACTTCGGTGTTTCTGCATTCTTGCTGGCGCTGCTGTACCGCTCATGGTGGCTCGCACGTCTGGGTGACGAAGGCGACCGTGTGGTCACCGAGCACGAGGACGACGAGGCACTGTCCGAAGAGGTCTTCTCTACTACTTCAGACGACGAAGATGCCGTCACCGAGGCACTTGACCTTAGTGATGAGGGCATGACCTTGCCGCCCCGGCCAGTGCGCGACGAAGGGGAGGTGCAGTAATGCAGGTGCTCGTGCCACTCGTTGTCGTCTTGCCGCTGTTGGGGGCAGCCTTCGCCCTCATGGGCGGGCGCTCACGTCGCGTGCAAATCGCGACCAGCATCACGACGCTCAGTTCCGCTGCCATCGTCTCAGCGTTCCTGCTGTATTTGGTGGACACTAACGGCCCCGTCATCGTCGAGGTAGGTGCATGGCCTGCTCCGCAGGGAATTGTGCTGAGTGTCGACCGGCTCAGCGCGATCATGTTGCTTGTCTCGTATCTGATGTTGCTCGGAGTGTTGGTGTACTCCGTGGGGCAAGGTATTGCGGACGGCAACCGGGAGACGCCGGTCACCATCTTCCACCCCACGTACATGATTCTCGCGGCCGGATTGTCCGTCGCGTTTATTGCGGGGGACCTGTTCAACCTCTACGTAGGCTTCGAGATGCTTCTCGCGGCTAGTTATGTGCTGCTCACCCTGGGTGGGACAGGTTCGCGAATTCGCGCAGGTGTCACCTATGTGGTGATCAGCCTGGTCTCGTCGGTGTTCTTCCTTGCCGCCATTGCGATGGTTTATGGGGCGACGGGCACGGTCACGATGTCGCTCGTGGCTGAGCGCATTAATGAGATTCCCGGTGGCATGGCCACGGTCCTCCACGTGATGTTGCTATTGGGCTTCGCAGTCAAAGCTGCGGTGTTCCCCATGTCGTTCTGGTTGCCCGACTCGTACCCGACAGCACCGGCCCCAATTACGGCCGTGTTCGCGGGGCTGCTAACCAAGGTCGGCGTGTATGCGATCTTGCGGCTGGAGACACTGATTTTCCCGGTGGGCAGTCCCGGCGGGGACTTCACCACCTTGTTGTTATTGGTGGCACTCAGCACAATGGTGGTAGGTATCCTCGGTGCGGCCGTCCAGGCCGACATCAAGCGATTGCTGTCATTCACCCTGGTCAGTCATATCGGTTACATGATCTTTGGCATCGCGCTGTCGTCTCAGCTAGGCATTAACGCGACCGTTTACTACATCATTCACCACATCACGGTGCAGACCACTCTGTTCCTTGCAGTGGGCCTTATTGAGCGCGTAGGTGGGTCGACATCGATCTCCAAATTGGGTGGGCTTCTTAAAGCGGCTCCGCTCGTGGCGTTGCTCTTCTTTATCCCAGCGCTCAACCTAGGAGGAATACCTCCATTCTCGGGCTTCCTGGGTAAGACGGGCCTGCTGGTCGCCGGCGCGCAGGTGGGGGGCTGGCTGGTCTGGCTCGTGATCGCAGGTGGTGTCGCAACGTCGTTGATCACCTTGTACGCGCTCATGCGGGTGTGGAACATGGCATTCTGGCGATCAGATGGTGAAGTGACCGAAGGCTATGAGTCCACGCTCACCGACACGTTGCTTGAGAGCCCGGATGACGACGGGACTGTGCGGACCCGGGTGACCACACCGAGGCTTATGATCGTCGCCACCTCTGCAATGGTGGCGCTCACCGTCACGCTCACCATTTTCGCTGGTCCATTGTTCAACCTCGGTGATCGTGCCGCGACGGGAATCTTGAACCACCAAGAGCAGATCGAAGCTGTGTTTGGAGAGGAGGGTTACGATGCCGCTCCGTAAGCGCAGCCGTAGCGCGCGTAGTTTGCGACGCCAGTTCCCCATGCTGATCGCCCTCGTTTTTCTATGGATTTTCTTGTGGGGAACATTCGATCTGTCAACCATCGCCATAGGAATAATCGTGGCGCTGGTGGTTCCTGCGATTTTTTACTTGCCCCCCATCGAGTCAACAGGGCGGGTTAATGTGTGGTGGCTCGCGTGGTTTATTGTGCGCTTGCTGTGGGACATCGCCAGGTCGTCGATCGTCGTGGCGGCTCAAGCACTTGGAATCAGGTATTCGCCCAAAGAGGCAATCATCGGCGTCAAAATGCGCACTCGCAGTGACCTCATCCTGACAGCGACCGCCGAGGCCTCCACTCTGGTTCCAGGCACCATGGCGCTAGACGCTGACCGCGAACATGGCGAGCTCTTTCTCCACTTGTTTTCAGTTCGTTCGGACGCTGACATTGAGAAAGCACGTGTGCAACTGTTGAAGACCGAGGCGCGGCTCATCATGGCGATGGGTTCGCATCGCGACGTTGCGAAACTCCGTAAGGAACGCGCTCGCGAATCCGCGCAGGCAGGAGGCAAAAAGTGAATGTTGTTGCCATGGTGGCTGGCGGGCTCTTTGGGTTTGCCTCGATCGCCGCGCTGATTCGCATTGTCCGTGGTCCCACCAATATTGACCGGATTGTTGCGGCTGACGTCCTTACGGCCACGCTCATCTCATGGCTCGGTACGTGGATGATTACCAATAGGTCGGCTGAGTTGATGCCGGTGCTGATTGCGCTGTCGATGTTCGCGATTGTGGGGACGGTAAGCGTGAGTCGGTTCTTGTCGAGGGCGGAGGGAGACTCATGACCACGTGGTACCCGGGATATTCGACTTTCATGGACGTGCTAGCAGTATCTTTAGTGCTGCTAGCAGGCATCATGTCGTTTGCCGCAGGAGTGGGCTTATTGCGGCTTCCAGACACGCTGCAGCGCCTCCATGCGGGGGCAAAGCCGCAAGTGTTGGGCGTGATTGCTATTTGTGTGGCGCTCATGCTCCGAGCACCTAGCCTGCCGGTTCTTGCGCTTGGGTCGCTTGTGATCTTGTTCCAAATGTTGACGCAGCCCATCGCGGCGCACATGGCTGCTCGTACGGCATACCGTCGCGACTCCTATGTGGAGGAGTACATGATTTTGGACGAGATGGAAGACGACGTGAGCCGTGCTGATCGGCGCCTTCAAAAGTAGCGCCAGCGCGTAGTTAAGTGCGCGTGAGCTGGCGTGATGGTTACACTGCAAATCATGTCCTCGCACTATCTTGACCACGCCGCCACCACACCCATGCTCGAATCTGCCCGAGTGGCATATTTCGAAGAGTTGGGGCGCGTAGGTAATCCATCGGCTTTGCATAAGTCTGGGCGGCTTGCCCGGTCGGTAGTCGAAGATGCGCGCGAGCGAATGGCGAGTGCGCTGGGCGCCCACCCCACGGAAGTGATCTGGACGTCAGGCGGAACTGAGGCCGACAACATCGCGCTCAAAGGCCTGTATTGGGCTCGCAATAGTGCCGATGCTCGGCGAACGCGGATCGTGACCACCGCAGTCGAACACCATGCGGGCTTGGATCCAGCGCAGTGGCTTGCCGCAGAGCACGGCGCCGAGGTTGTGGTGCTGCCGGTGGACGCTGACGGAGTGGTTGACCTCGATGCGTTACGTACCGAGGTCGCTGCTCACTTCGACGAGATCGCACTCATCTCCGTGATGTGGGCCAACAATGAGGTGGGCACCATCCAGCCCATTCGCGATGTCGTGGCGATTGCTACAGAACACGACATTCCGGTGCACGCCGATGCGGTGCAAGCCGTAGGTCACGTGCCAGTGGACTTTCGCGGCACAGGCCTGGCAACCATGGCCGTGAGCGCACACAAGCTGGGTGGCCCGGTAGGGGTAGGGGTGCTGGTTGCCCGGCGGGACCTGACAATTACGCCGCTGACACACGGCGGTGGCCAGGAGCGTAAAGTCCGCTCGGGAACGCTTAATGCGGCGGGTTTTCATGCTGCTTCGGTCGCGGCGCAAGAGGTAGTGCGCACGCTCACCGAAGAGACTGTCCGCTTGCGCGGTTTGCAACGTGACCTCATCGCGCGCATTCGTGCCGCGATTCCCGATGCACGGCTATCAGGTCCCGAACCGGGCGACAATCGCTTGCCCGGCATTGTGCACTTCGTGTTCCCAGGGTGCGCTGCCGAGGCGATGATGTTCGTGCTTGATTCGCACGGGGTTGAGGCCTCTAATGGGTCTGCATGTACGGCGGGTGTGGCTCAGGCCAGCCACGTACTTATGGCCATGGGGCGGTCGGAGCAAGATGCCGCGTCCACGATGCGGTTCTCGATGGGGCACACCACCACTCCAGCAGACATCGATGCCTTGATGGCGGTGCTTCCGGAGGCAGTTGAACGTGCTCGTAAGGTCGCTGGCACATTTGACACGCGAGTTTTTGGGTAAGTGCAAAACTTTTTCCCGGGTACGGGTGGATGGCCGCGGTGACGACCCCGCGTACCATGGATGGATCCCCTTTGAACTGAGAGGTCCCCATGCGAGTTCTTGCAGCGCTGTCCGGCGGCGTTGATTCCGCGGTCGCGGCTGCACGCGCCGTTGAGGCCGGTCACGATGTGGTGGGTGTCCATATGGCACTGAGCCGTAACCGCGACGAGTTCCGTTCGGGGTCGCGGGGTTGTTGTTCTATTGAGGACAGCAACGACGCGCGGCGTGCTGCAGACAAGCTGGGTATCCCGTATTACGTCTGGGACCTATCCGACGAGTTTCACGACACGGTGGTGAAGGACTTCCTGTCTGAGTACGCGTCTGGCCGTACCCCCAACCCGTGCGTGCGTTGCAACGAACACATTAAGTTCGACACATTGCTTGAGCGGGCAGAGAAGCTGGGCTTCGATGCGGTGTGCACTGGTCACTACGCGCGTGTGGACATTCGCGAAGACGGAGTGAGGGAACTTCACAGAGCGGCCGATGCGGCGAAGGACCAGTCGTACGTGCTCGCTGTGATTGGGCCAGAGAAGTTGGCTCGGTCAATGTTCCCGCTTGGCATTGTGGCGTCAAAGTCGGACGTGCGTGCTGAGGCTGCCGCCCGCGGCTTTGGAGTCTCGAATAAGCCTGACTCTTACGACATTTGTTTTGTTGCTGACGGTGACACTAAGGGCTTCTTGCAGCGCTCACTAGGGGAGAAGCCCGGTGAGATCGTGGACGAGTCCGGTGAGGTTGTAGGTGACCACCAGGGTGCCTACGCCTACACCGTGGGCCAGCGCAAGGGGCTTGGTATTGGCCGGCCCGCAAGAGACGGTGCGCCCCGGTATGTCACTGAGGTAGACACGGTCCGTAACGTTGTTACGGTTGGCCCCGAGACGCTGTTGTCAGTTTCGACGCTGTATGGCGACGAGGTGGTGTGGCTTGCGCCTGACGTCACAGCGCACGAGCCCACGCCGTGTTTTGCTCAGGTGCGTGCGCACGGAGTGCCGGTGAGTGCATCGGTAGTGCGCGATGGCGACCGTATGGTGGTGGAGCTTGATGAGCCGATGCGCGGGGTGGCTTTTGGCCAGTCGCTGGTCGTGTACGACGGCACCCGGGTGCTGGGCCAAGCGACCATCGCACCTCGCCCCGCTTAGAACTCGTATCGCTGGTGGTGGGGCTCTAGGACCTTCGTCCTGATTTTCAGACAGGCACCATGGGCGGCCGTGAGTGCGATGTGGTGTCACTGTCGTAACGTTTTGACTACGCCCGGTAACGAATTGGTATCGAAACGTTTTTAATGGCCGATTGGGGTTTGACACAACCGAGCCGTGGGCATAGCGTGAGAGCGATTCGTGGGAGCGCTCTCACGCAGGAGAGAGCGCTCTCAAGAATTCGATACCGATTCCAGATCACAAAGGAGTGGACGTGAGTTTCACGCGACGTAAGAAGACGCTGGCCTTGGCCGCAAGTACCGCGATCTTCGCTTTGACCTTGGCTGCTTGCTCAAGCGGCGAAAGCTCTGGCGGGGAATCCCCCGAGCCAGGCAACACTGATGGGGGAGAGGCTGCTGACCCAGTCTCGCTGACCATCGCAACCTTTAACACGCCTGGATACCACCCGTCAGAGACGGAAGCTGGTTATGACACCGACCTCATCCAGGAGTACATGGACCTCAACCCTCACGTAACGATTACGTACAACCGTGCGGCAGAGTCTGCCCACGCGCGTGAGAACTTCTTCACCAAGCTGGGCCCTGGCGGTCTAGCTGACATTGAAATGGTGGAGGTCGACTGGATGCCCGAGGTTATGCAGTACGCAGACCTCCTCGCTGACCTTTCCTCATCTAGCGTAGAAGGCCGCTGGGTCGACTACGTAACAGAGGGTGGAACCGACGCAGACGGCCGCCTTATCGGTTACGGCACGGACACCGGACCTCAGGCTGTCTGCTACCGTGCAGACCTCTTTGAGGCTGCTGGCCTTCCCTCCGACCCCGCAGAAGTTTCTGAGCTGCTTACCGGTGACTGGGACAACTTCTTCGCCGTAGGTGACGACTATGTCGAGGGCAGTGGCGGCAAGGCATTCTTTGACGCTGCCGGTGGTGTGTGGCAGGGCATGGTTAACCAGCTCGGCACCGCATACGAAGACCCAAACACGGGTGAACTCATCGTTCTCGACAACCCCGAGGTTAAGGCGCTGTACGACCAGCTCACCGCAGCTTCGGCAACGCAGTCTTCGCCGCACGGTCAGTGGTCTGAAGACTGGTTCGCTGGTCTCAGCAACGACGCC
>CAZHTO010000014.1:0-24158 GCA_964535845.1 uncultured Demequinaceae bacterium
GGGAAACCTCATGCGTCTCAACTGTCACACCAGCAACAGGCGTGTGCACAAGTGGTCTCCGGCGGTGGTTGGCGGCGGCGGGTGGTGGTGGAGGCGGGAGGCGCGAGGCGGGAGGCGCGAGGCGGGTGGTGGTGGAGGCGGGCGGCGGGAGGCGCGAGGCGGGCGGCGGGCGGGAGCTGGTTGGCGGGGGCTGGCCCGACTGTCGGAATAGACGCACACCGCGAGGCCGTTACACCAGCAACTTTGCCCTCACGACGAAGTTGCGTTCCCGGTAGTGCTGCTCCGTCGACGACGTATCGCAGGAGAGTTATGACCCGAATCGGCTACCACGCTTCGCATGAGCAGTACCGCCCCAGTGCTCTGCTCTCCCATGTTGAACACGCGGAACAAGCCGGGTTCGAGAGCGCGATGTGCTCGGATCACTTCCACCCGTGGAGCGACGGGCAGGGCCACTCGGGCTTTGCGTGGTCGTGGCTCGGGTCCGCATTACAAGCCACCTCACTCAGCATGGGAGTGGTGTGTGCACCGGGACAGCGCTATCACCCCGCTGTGATTGCTCAGGCCGCCGCGACTCTCGCCGAGATGTATGAAGACCGACTGTGGGTGGCGCTGGGAAGCGGGCAAAACCTCAACGAACACATCACGGGCGACAGGTGGCCGCGTAAGGAGCAGCGCAACGAGCGGCTCGTCGAGGCAGTCGAAGTCATGCGTGCCCTGTGGGCTGGCGACACCGTAAACCACGACGGCCATTTTGTAGTCGATGACGCGAAGCTTTACACCCGACCTGACACCCCACCCACGATCGTGGGCGCAGCAATTACACCCGACACCGCGCGCTGGGTTGGCAGTTGGGCCGATGCGCTGATTACGATCGCGCACCCCGTTGACGAGTTGCGAGAAGTCGTCAGCGCCTTCCGTGAGGGAGGCGGCGAGGGCAAACCCATGCTCCTTCAAACCCAACTGTCTTACGCGCCCACCTACGACGAGGCCTTGGTGAAGGCACACGACCAATGGCGCACCAACATTCTCGATAGCCCCGTCCTCACGGACCTGCGCATGCCTGCTGACTTCACCGCCGTCGCCGAGTTTGTCGAGCCCGACGATGTCGCTAAGTCCGTGATCGTTTCTGCCGACCTCTCGGAGCACGTTGACCGGCTCCAAGAGTTGATCGAGCTTGGCTTTGACGAAGTTCTGCTGCACAACGTCAATCGCGACCAAGAGGCCTTCATTGACGCCTTTGGGTCACAGGTACTACCGGAGTTGGTGCGCTGATGTCCGACAACTATTTGCCCATCGAGGACTACGGCGCGATTGGCAACATGCGGACTGTCGTCCTCGTCGGCAGGGACGGCTCGATCGATTGGGGCCCGTTGCCCGACCTGGACAGCCCGAGTGTGTTCGCCGCGCTGCTCGATCACGAGCGCGGGGGCCGCTTTCGGGTGCGCAAACGTGGCGCCAGGAAAGGCACCCAAAACTACATCCGGGACACCAACGTGCTCGAGACCTCGTTCAAGGCTGGCGAGGGCCGGCTCGTGGTCACGGATTGCATGCCGCTCAGTGGAGACCTGGACGGGATAGGTAATTCCGTGGCACAGCCCGCAGTTCACCGCCTGCTTTATGCCGAGGGAAGCGACGTTGATGTTGAGGTCGAGTGGAGTCCACGCTTCCAGTACGGCCATGGCAGTGTGCAGATGATGGCCACCGAAGCCGGGTATCTGGCCTGGGCCGGGGACGATTCGCTCACGCTCAGTGGCGTGAGCGCTGAGGAGGGAACGCTCGAAGAAGAAGGCGAAGCGGTCACTCTCCACGCGCGGTTCACCATGAAGGCGGGTGAACGGCGCGCACTCGTCACCCAGTGGGGATCAGAGCCCGTGGCATCAGGGGTTGACGGCACCCAGGATGTGATCGATGCCGCGGTGGACAGTTGGAAGGCGTGGGTTCATAAGGGCCAGGCCACAGGAGATCGTTCATGGGCAGCCCCCCACGAAGAACTCATAGTCCGCTCGGAACTGGTGTTGAAACTGCTCTCGCGCGGCGATACCGGCGCCATCGCCGCGGCAGCAACCACGTCGCTGCCCGAAGAGATTGGCGGGGTGCGCAACTGGGACTACCGCTTTAGTTGGATCCGTGACTCTGCGCTGGCTGCTCAAGCGCTTCACGCGTTAGGGCATGGTGCAGAAGGCCACGCCTTTATGGAGTGGGCCGAACGCATGGCACGCACTCACCAAGAAAACGATAAGGCGATCCAAATTGTCTACGGACGGCACGATGACTCTGACCTCAAAGAAGAAGAGCTGCCCAACCTCGAGGGATACCGCAGGTCCGCACCCGTACGCATAGGCAACGGAGCCGTCGATCAGTTACAACTCGACGTTTTTGGCGAACTCATCAGCGTGGTCTACGAACTTGTGCGCATTGGTGACAGCGTTGAGGACGACATCTTGGAGTTCCTCCCCAAGCTTGCCGACGAGGCGTGCCTCCAATGGCAAGAGCCTGACTCCGGACTATGGGAGTTGCGCAACGGGCCATTCCATTTTGTGTACTCGAAAGTCATGGTGTGGATGGGCCTGGACCGGGCTATTGCACTCGCTGAGGCAGGACTGATCAAGGGCGACGTCGAGACGTGGCGCACCAACCTCGAGAACATCCGCGAAGAAGTATTGCGGCAAGGCTTTGACCCAGAGCTGGGCGCCTTCCGGCAGTCGTACGAGCGCCCCGTGCTCGATGCCTCAAACCTGCTGTTCCCCTTGCTTGAGTTCTTGCCGTTCGACGACCCACGGGTCCTGGCTAACCTCGACGCAACCATCGACGGCCTGACCGAGAACGGGCTTGTGTACCGCTACATTGCGGACGATGGCATAGCGGGTGGCGAGGGCTCGTTTGGCCTGTGCAACTTCTGGCTTTGCGATGCGTTGGCGATGTCCGGGCGGGTTGAAGAGGCACGCGAGCGCTATGACAACCTGGCGTCACGCGCCAACCACTTAGGACTGCTTTCTGAAGAGATTGACCCGAAGAGCGGCGCCTTCTTGGGCAACTTCCCGCAAGCGTTCACGCATATGGGCCTGATCAACAGCGCTCTGTACCTGGCATACGCCGAGGGCAGGGAATCCCCGGTCCCCGCCCCCATCGGCTCCCAAGAGCATCGCGACCTGCGCCGCGCAGCATCGTGACGGCTTGCTTCACGCACCCGAGGTGACAGACTGGGACAGGGACGCGTTCTCAAACGTTGTCCCACTTAATGGAGTCCTTGATTCTCTCGGATTCCCGCTGACGTCCCCCGACTGGAGAATTCCGCATGTCCAACGCTGTGCGCCCCCCGGTGGATCTGGCGTTCCGTGAAGAGGTCACCCGCATGCGTAGCCTCTACGAGTTCGGTATTGCTGAGGTGCTCACCAAGGTGCAGATTTTGCGCCGCGAGTTTGAGCAGGACCATGACTACAGCCCCATTGAGCATGTGCGCCAACGTGTCAAGAGCGTCGATGGAATTCTCGATAAGGCAGAGCGACTCGGCTGTAACCCCACCATCGACTGCATCCGTCAACACATCGTGGACATCGCAGGTATTCGCATCACGGGAACGTTCGTGTCGGACTTGTACTGGGTCGCTGACATGCTCGCGCGCCAGCCCGACCTCACCGTGCGCACCGTCAAGGATTACGTGGTCAAGCCCAAGGCCAACGGCTACCGCTCGCTCCATCTGATTCTTGAAGTGCCGGTGTTCTTGTCTAATCACACAGAGAACATCCCTGTGGAGCTGCAGATCCGTACCATGGCGATGGACTTCTGGGCCAGCATCGAACACAAGTTGTTTTACAAGTACCACAAGGACATGCCCCCTGCCTTGGCCGCAGAACTCACCGACGCGGCAACCCTTGCTGCTGATCTTGACGAACGAATGGGCCGGCTCCGCGACGAGGTGCGGCCGCTCCCAATCGACGACTAGTTACTAGCCGATGCGCGGGTAGAGTCGCGAATCACCAGTTGCGTGGGCAACGGGGTATCGACTGCATCTGCTGTCCCCTCTTCGAGGGCCACGAGCACCTTCTGCATCAGCATTTGCCCTAACGCCGCAAAATCTTGGCGCACCGTGGTGAGCGGAGGGAATAGGTATGCGGCCTCCGGCACGTCGTCAAAGCCCACAATGCTGACGTCGTCAGGAACCGATAGCCCTTTGTGGCGCAAAGCGGACATGAGCCCGATGGCCATCTGGTCGTTGCCCACGAACACTGCGTCGCCCGATTGGAAGTCGAGTTGGCTACCAAGGGTGAAGCCGCTTTGGGCAGACCAGTCACCGTGGAGCGGCTTGACCGCTTCGAGACGCCACTCCGCGAGTTCGTCTCGCCACCCACGCATGCGTTCAGAGGCATCGGTCGCCTGTTCTGGGCCGGCCAGGTGGACAATGCGCGTGTGGCCAAGTTCTGCCAAGTGGCGTACCGCTGCCCTGGCGCCGCGGTACTGATCGATCGACACCAATCGGGGGGTGCGCCGCGCAGTCGACGCTGCCGTCACGAGCGGCACACCTACGTCGAGCCCTCGGGACATTTCAAGCACCGCCGTGTCGTTGATCACCATGACGAGGGCGTCGACTCGCTGTCGCAGTAGACCTTCAACAGCACGTTTGACAGTGTCAGGGTCGTCATCCCCAGTTGACACGGTGTCGACGCTGTAGCGAGCCTGGCGAGCCGCCCGGTTAAAGTGCATCGCGATAGAACTGGGCCCGTAATCTACTGAAGCTGACGTGATCAGACCAATGGTGCGGGTGCGCCGAGTCACGAGAGCGCGAGCCGCCGGGGAAGGGCTATACCTCAGCTGCTTCATGGCCTTTTCGACTCGCTCTTTGGTCGCCGGCCTCACATTCGGGAGACCATTGATCACACGCGAAACAGTCTGGTGCGACACGCCAGCTAAACGCGCGACATCAAAGATGTTCGCGGCGCGTGCGGGCTCGCTCTTCGCCACCAATTCTCCCTTAATCCGTGGGCTCGTCAGGTTGAGCCACGAGCGCTAACAAGGCATCGGGGTTCAACGTCGCTGCTGCCACTGTCTGTGCCACGTGGCCTTCTCGCAACACCATCACTCGATCCCCAACCCGCAACACTTCTTCCAATTCAGCAGAGATGAACACCACGGACAATCCATTATCTGCGAGTTCTCCCACAAGGTTTTGAACCTCGACCTTGGCGCCTATATCGATGCCGCGCGTCGGTTCGTCGAGCACCAGAAGGCGCGGGGACAACGCGAGAAGCCGGGCGAGCAACACTTTTTGCTGGTTGCCGCCTGACAGTTCACCCACCTTGCGGTCGGGATCCGCCGGCCGGATGCCAAGGGCGTCGATCCAACTGAGCGCTAGTTCCCGTTGACGCGCAGCGGGGATGGGCTTCATAGACCCCTGCTGGGCCTGCAAGGCCAGCACAATGTTGTCCTGGATGGACAGCCCAGTAAACAACCCATCGCGGTGACGGTTCTCGGACGAGTAGACCACCCCGAGCTGCATCGCACGACGCGGCGTGTCGAGGTGGGCGGGCTGGTTCTCGATACGGATCACACCGGCCTGAGGGCGATCTATCCCCGTGAGAGCGCGCGCAAGCTCGGTGCGACCTGACCCAAGAAGCCCAGCGACACCCAGCACTTCCCCCAGCCCCACGTCCACGTCCGCACCCGTGATACCTGGCGCATTTGTCACGCCACGGGCACTCAAAAAGGGTGCCGTTGGCGAAGTCGACTCTTCGTTGCGTCCCCGTTCTGAATATTCGGCAATGTCCCGGCCCAACATCTTTTGAACGAGGTCAATGCGTAGCATCTCGGCGGTCAGGTACTCCCCCACCAATTCACCATCGCGCAAAACTGTGATGCGGTCGCATATTTCGTAGACCTGCTCCAAGAAGTGCGACACAAACAGGATGGCTACTCCGCGCGCCTTAAGTTCGCGAATCACTCGGAACAGCTCAGCGACCTCATCCAGGTCAAGGCTCGAGGTGGGCTCATCGAGCACCAACACCCGCACATCAGTAGATATCGCGCGAGCGATGGCGACGAGTTGCTGAACCGCAAGCGAGTGAGTGCCCACCAACGAGGCGGGGTCAATATGTAGACCCAAGTCCCCGAGCACCTTGGCGGTGCGTGCCCGCATGGTCTTAATGTCGATGAGCCCGAACTTTCGAGGTTCGCGCCCTAACCACACATTCTCTGCGACTGTGAGGTTAGGCAGTAGGTCAACCTCTTGATAGACCGTGCTCACGCCAGCCATCTGAGCGTCGTGCGGTTTGGAGAACACCACCCGCTCTCCCGCAAGCGTCACTACGCCTGCTTCGAGAGGTAGCACTCCCGTCAGGGCCTTAATGAGGGTCGATTTTCCCGCACCGTTCTCGCCCATGAGGGAGTGGACCTCGCCCGGGAACATGCGGAAGTCGACTCCGTCGAGTGCCGTGAAGGCGCCAAAGCGCACGGTAGCGCCTGAGAGCTCGACGAGCGGCTGTGCCCTGTTCACAGGGCCATCCTGGCATGCCGCTCAACCAAAGATCGCAAGGCGTTAACCACTCAGGCCTCTGACGGCCCACGGATGGACACGGTCAACCTGATCGTTCAGAGCGAGCGACAATGGCGCGTTGCACCAGGATGAAGAACAACAGCAATGCGCCAATGATGATGTGCGTCCACGCCTGCTCGGCGCCCATAAACGAAATGATTGTCTTGATGACCCCAAAGACGAACACGCCGATCATTGACCCGAGCACGTACCCGCGCCCACCAGTCAGCAATGTGCCACCAATGACTACCACCGCGATGACGTCGAGCTCCGTACCAATACCGTTGCGGGGGTACCCAGCTCCCGAGTATGCAGTAAGAATCAGGCCTGCCAAACCACCACAGAGGCCACTAATCACATAGACAAATACCTTGGTGCGGGCGACGTTGAGGCCCATCAGCCGGGCGGACTGTTCAGAGCCACCCACCGCATAAACCGTGCGCCCAAACCTGGTGGCACTCATGACGACCGCTCCCACAATGACTACCACGATGGCCAGTATTCCGGTGGGAGTGATGTACCACGAGCCCATCCACAACCGCGTGGTCTGCAGCCACAGCACAGCATCGTTCTCTACCCGAACGGACGACAGGCTCACCACGTATGCAAGCCCGCGGGCCAAAAACAGTCCCGCGAGAGACGCGATGAATGG
This sequence comes from uncultured Demequinaceae bacterium, assembly GCA_964535845.1. GTDB lineage: Bacteria > Actinomycetota > Actinomycetes > Actinomycetales > Demequinaceae > Demequina. The sequence goes on from CAZHTO010000014.1 coordinate 7,179, forward strand.
CTGGACGTCAAAATACTGGACAAGCACGCCGATGAGCAGGCCTATCACGGCACCACCGGCAAGCATTGCGGGCACTACAAGCCATGCGGGAAGGCCGGTCCCGAGCAGGCTGGCCCCAAGGATCCCGGTGAAGGCCATGACAGAACCCACGGACAGGTCAATGCCGGCGGTGACGATCACGAAGGTCATGCCAACTGCGAGCACCATCAGATAGGCGTTGTCGAGCAGCAAGGCAGACATATTGCCTGGCGTGATGAAGTTGCCAAAGTACATCTGGGCGCCCACAAGTAGCGCGATCAGAATGGCTACAGCAGCGAAGGTGGGAAGAACCGAGCCATGGCGGCTGGTGAACGTCCGGACCAAGCTAGGGCTCTGAGTAGGCGGGGCAGCCGTCTCGGTGGTGGTCATACCACTACCTCCTTGGTTTCATCTTCGATGGGTTCATTCACCACTGGCGGAGCAGGCTTGGATCGCAACCGCGCTCCCATCTGCTTTGCCGTCTTATGCAAGCGTGGCGACTGCACGAGCACCACGAGAATCACCACGGCGGCAAAGAAGACCGGGCTCTGTGCCGAAGGCACCCCCAGAAAGAGAATTGTGGAGTTCAACGTCTGAACTGTCAGCACGCCAATAACAGTGCCGGCGATGGAGAACTTGCCGCCCATAAGCGAAGTGCCGCCAAGCACCACCGCAAGAATCGCGTAAAGCTCGATCAAATACCCAGCCGCGTTCGCATCGGCCGCCATGGTGTTGGAGGCGTGAATGACGCCCGCAATGCCGGCGAGCAATCCACTCGCGATATACGCGCCCCACACAATGCCACGGGAGCGCACGCCAGCAAGCCGGCTGGCCTCGGGGTTGATGCCCACCGCCTCCGTGAGCATTCCGAGTGCAGTACGCCGCTCGAGTAGCGACACGATGGCGATCGCTGCGACCGAGATAAAGAACGCGAATGGCAACACAATCAAGTAGCCAGAGGCGATGAACTTATAGGGCGCCGAGTTAACCGTGGTGATGAAGCCGCCAGTAATCAGCAGCGCCACGCCACGCCCCGCAAGCATGAGCACCAGGGTCGCGATGATCGGTTGAATACCCAATACGGACACGAGGAAGCCGTTCCATACGCCCAGGACTAAGCCCACGAGCACCGCAACCACAACGGCGATCAGCACTGTGGACACACTGCCGGGCGCCTCAGACCCATCAATGATGGTCAATGCAACAGCGCCCGAGACCGCCATGATCGCACCCACAGACAGGTCGATACCGCGGGTCGCGATCACGAGCGTCATGCCGAGCGCGACGAGCATGAGCGGCGCACTCTGGCGCAAAATGTCAACGAGGGCACCGTACAGCTGGCCATTACGCATGGTGAGCCGGCCAAAGGCGGGGTTGACCACCACATTGACCACGAGCAACACCACAAGGGCGGTCCCAGGCCAGAACAGGTGATGTCTAATCAGTTTCATGAGGCCACACTCCGCGGCTCGGTATTGGCAATGGAGTCAATGAGTCCGTCAATATCGACGTCGCTCGACTCTAGGTGATCGATAGCTTTACGGTCGCGCAATACAACTACGCGTTGTGCGAGGCGCAACACTTCTTCGAGTTCTGAAGAGATAAAGATGACGGATAGGCCTTGAGCAGACAACTCGGCGACCTTTCGCTGAATGTCCGCCTTAGCTCCCACATCGATTCCGCGTGTGGGCTCATCCAATATGAGAAGAGCAGGTGCGGTGGCCAGCCAGCGGGCCAGCAGTACCTTCTGCTGGTTCCCGCCCGAGAGGTTTCGCGCGAGGTTGGTCGGGTTTGCCGGGCGTACCCCGAGTGCCTCCATATATTCACCGACGATGTCGTCTTGCTCGGCTTTGGACACGCGCTTGAGCCAGCCACGCTTGGCCTGGACCCCGAGCACCATGTTCTCTGCGACCGTCAGGTCGCCCACGATGCCTTCCGCACGGCGGTCCTCAGATGAGAACGCGATGTGGTGGTCAATAGCTTGCCGCGGTGAGTGAATACGTGCCGGAGTTCCGTTGACATCGATGCCCCCCGCATCGGCCTTATCCGCACCATAGAGAAGCCGTACCAACTCAGTGCGACCTGACCCAAGTAGCCCGGCAAGGCCCACGACCTCGCCGGGGTAGACCGCGAGGTCTGCCGGCTCGATCACACCGCGCTTACCTACACCCCTCGCCCGTAGCACCGGCTCGCACGTACGGTCGATCTTGCGGTGAGAAACTTCTTCCAAAGCTGCGAGCTCGTCGAGTTCGCGCCCAATCATCGCGGCCACTAGCCGGTCCCTCGGCAGCTCTGCAATCGGATATTCACCGATAAGCCGTCCATTACGTAGGACCGTGATGCGGTCGGAAATCTCGTAGACCTGTTCTAAGAAGTGGCTCACAAACAGAATTGCGACGCCGCGATCGCGCAGGTCGCGCACCACAGCGAACAATTGGGCCACTTCGCCCCGGTCCAGGCTCGAGGTGGGCTCGTCAAGGATCAATACCTTGGAGTCCAGCACCATCGACCGTGCGATTGCAACCAATTGCTGGATGGCGATCGAGTGGCTAGAAAGCATGGTTCGGGTGTCGAGGCTCACTCCCAGGTCACTCAAGTGGCGTTGGGCTTCGCGATGCAACGCAACCCAGTCGATGCCCCTCAGGTTGCGCGGCTCGTGGCCGAGCATGATGTTCTCGCCCACCGTGAGGTTGTCGCACAAATTCACTTCTTGGTACACGGTCGCGATGCCAGCGGCTTGCGCTGCCGCGGTGGAGTCGAGCACACGCGTAACCCCATCCACGCTGACAGTGCCCGAGTCGACTTGGTAGACCCCCGTGAGAGCTTTAATCAGGGTGGATTTGCCTGCACCGTTCTCGCCCATAAGCGAATGGACTTCGCCGGCTCGGAGGGTGAAATCCACGTTGTCGAGCGCGAGCACTCCCGGGAACCGGATAGTGATTCCTCGCATTTGAACTACCGCCAGGACTTCATTGTCCACAGACATAGCGGGGGAAACCTTTCTGGTGGGGCGATGGCCGCCGGGGCCGGTAGTGCACCGGCCCCGGCAACCTCATGAGACTTGTGTTCAGACTGGTCCGTTGAGGATTAGTAAGGACGTGAGTCGATTACCTCAGCGGCCTGCTCCTGCGTGAAGCTCTGGTCCTCGACGTACTGCATCTTCTCGACCTCATTGCCCGCAAGAACGTCCCTGACGATCTGTGCTGCAAGGTCACCGAGCATGGGGTTGCACTCGACGATGAAGTTGATCTTGCCGTCAACGAGTGCCTGCATGCCGTCCTTCACCGCGTCAACGGTGACGATCTTGATGTCCACACCGGGCTCTCCACCCGCGGCTTCGATTGCCTCAATGGCGCCTAGACCCATGTCGTCGTTGTGTGCGTAGACCAAGTCAATGCCGTCGACACCGTACTTGGCGATGTAGCCCTCCATGACGGACTTGCCGCCGTCACGCGTGAAGTCTCCGGTCTGGGAGTCGATGGTCTCAATTCCCGTTCCTTCGATCGCTGTAGTGAAGCCCGCTGCGCGGTCGTTCGCGGGTGCCGATCCAGTGGTGCCCTCGAGAACCACCATCTTGGTAGGCGTGTCACCAAACTCGGCAGCCGCCCACTCGCCAGCCATCTCACCCTCACGAGTGAAGTCGAGGCCAACCCAGGCCGCGTACAGGTCTTCAGAAGCGCTCACGGTGCGGTCTTCGAGAATAACTGGGATGCCCGCATCGGCTGCTTCTTTTAGTACGTCGTCCCAGCCGTCTTCAACCACAGGGGCGATGACAATTGCGTCAACACCCTGATTAATGAAGCTACGCACGGCTTGGATCTGTGCGGCGGGGTCATTGTCCGCTGCGTTGAACACCAGGTTGAAGCCGTTCTCTTCTGAGAATGCGGCGTTCATCGACTCGGTGTTCGCGGAACGCCAGCCTGACTCAGCACCGGTCTGGGCGAACCCTACGGTGATGACCTCAGTCACTGGTGCGTCGTTGCCGCTGTCGTTCGGGGCGGGCGAATCGGTTGACCCAGCAGGTGCCTCGGTTGAACAACCTGCAAGAACCATTGCGGCCGCCGATGCGACTGCGATGCTGGACAAGAAACGTTTCTTCATGACAGAACCTCCTTGTTCTGAGCCGGCGACGGTGCCAGCATGGCGTTGGGGTGCCAGTGGACCGCGTCGCGGCCCGCGTCTGAATATTAGCGCTAACATTCCGGGTCCTGGCAACCCTCCAATGGTCACGATTGAGTAACGGACGCCGGATTTTGTACGTTCACAGTGGGAGATTCGTCACATTCAGCGCCCAAATGTGAGGGCTCACTTAGTCATCACATCGCTTGACACCAAGCGGGCGCCCAAGCCTGGCGAGTGTTCTGATGGCCGCGCCGCACCTGAGACGATGGGGCTAAACCGTCCCACCCTTTGTGAAAGGCCGCCGTGACCGCTCCCGCCCTGTTCTCGCCGTTGACCTTGAGGGGCACGACCTTTCGCAACCGCCTGTGGGTGGCTCCTCTGTGCCAGTACTCGGTTGAAAATCGCGACGGGGTTCCGACGGATTGGCACCTGGTGCACTTGGGAAGTTTTGCCCGCGGAGGTGCTGGCCTAGTGATGGCAGAGGCCACCGCAGTAGTGCCCGAGGGCCGCATCTCGCCCTGGGACACCGGCATCTGGAACGATGCGCAACGCGACTCGTGGAGCCGCGTCACCGAGTTCATTCACTCCCAGGGCGCCAAGGCCGGCATCCAGTTAGCCCATGCCGGGCGCAAAGCATCCACTCACCGCGGGCTCGAAGGCCATGGAGTGGTGCCGCAAACTGAGGGCGGCTGGACGCCACTAGCTCCCTCAGCGACTGCCTTCGAAGGGCTCGCCGACCCCACTCCCATGAGCCACCAGCACATCGCCGATGCGGTGGAGGCCTTTGGCGCTGCCGCTCGCCGCGCGCTCGATGCCGGCTTTGACGTGGTTGAGGTTCACGCCGCCCACGGCTACTTGCTCCACGAGTTCTTGTCGCCGCTCAGTAATCAGCGCACCGACGACTACGGCGGCTCACTCGAAAACCGCGCGCGGTTCGTGGTCGAGGTCATCACGGAGGTGCGCCGCATCGTAGGTGACGCGGTTCCCGTGCTGGTGCGCGTATCAGCAACCGACTGGATGGAACCCGAAGGCTGGACGCTCGCAGACACGGTCGCAGTGTCGGCATGGTTCAAGCAGGCGGGGGCCGACCTCATCGACGTCTCGTCGGGTGGCAACGTCCCACACGCCCGCATCACGGTGGGCCCGGGCTACCAAGTGCCGTTCGCAGCCGCGGTACGCGTGGGAGCCGATATCCCTGTGAGCGCCGTAGGGCTCATTACCGAGCCACACCAGGCAGAGCACATCGTGGCGTCTGGTCAGGCAGATGCCGTCATGGCCGGACGTGAGTTCATGCGCGACCCGCACTTTGCTTTGCGGGCGGCGCACGAGCTCGGTGTCGATATCGACTACTGGCCGTTCCAGTACGAGCGCGGTACCTTCGCAGCCCCGCCCCGCTGATCACCCGCGCATAGGCGCTGGCTCACCTGCGCACATACGTGTGCCGGCCGGCTCCCCCCAAGGGAACCGACCGGCACAAGCCTGCAGTCCTATTCGAACCGGGTCGACGCCATCTCCGTGGACCGGCGTACCGTTCCAAACGACGCGGTGACTGCGACGGCCGCAATCGCGAGTGCCACGGCGATCGCTATCCAATAACGCGCATCGGGCCACGTCACTGACGTGCCCTCTCCAATCGTGTCGATGAGCGTCCACGCCACTGCGAAACCAAGCCCGGCTGAGGCGACGAGAGTCGCAAGTAGTGGCACGGTTGCCTCGATCGAGATGGTGGCGCGTAACTGCTTGACAGACATACCGGCGAGGCGCAGTAGCCCAAAGGTGCGGCGCCGGTCGAGTGCTGCCGCCGCGGTCGCCACTGCCAATGCCAGTGCGGAGATGCCGATCGCGATGCCCATCCCCAAATAGGCCATGACTGCCAGTTCGTCAGTCATCTCTGCTACTCCGGCCTGCGCATAGTCGGCCCGCGTGATCGGATTCAGGCCGGTGTTCGCGTTCACGATCAAGGCGGTGCGTGCACGCTCGATCGAGGCACTGGATCCGTCGGTCACTGCGACCACATGTGAGACGCCGTCGGGGACAAGGCCTTCAGCCGAGCGCGGCGGCTCGACGCCAAAGCTACCCGCACCGTTGTCGGCCAGCATGCCGAACAGGTCGATGACCACACCTCCCGACGAAGGGAGATCAACCGCACCTATCGCTGCTGCGTCGGTGACGTTCATGAGGACACCGCGATCGTTGCCAGCGACGTAATAGCCGATGGCTACGTGCTCCACACCTTCGATTTCGCTGAGCGTCTCGCGCACCTGGTCCGCGTCCACTCCGGGCCCAACCGATACCTCCAGAGCAGCGGAGTCAAGCACCCCGGGTGCGTCTCGAGGCGCGGTAATCTCAGAAATGGCGCTTGCCGAACCGGCGAACACGCTGACGATGAACACTGCGACCACAAGCCCTGCGACCGATCGGAACGTCGCGCGCGGATGCTTGGCAAGCCTTCCCGCCGCCACGACAGAAGGTGCATTAGACGCAACGGAGCGAAAGCTCGCGCTCACCACCCGAGTGATCCATGGCCCCGCAATCACGATGCCAAAGGCGATCATGGCGAAGCCCAACAAGAAGGTGTACGACGCTGCCTCGGACAGTGCGGAGTCGTTCATCCCCACAAGTGCAGACCCGGCGAACAACGCCATTCCGATCAGTAGCGTGGTGGTGCGCCAGGCCGTCACCGGCTTTTCGGCGCGTTCGCGGGTTGCTCCCGGCGCCCCCACATCATCTGAGAAGGCCCGCCAGCCTGCGGTCCACGCTCCGAGCACCGTCACACCGAGTACCACCGCAGCTGTCCAGCCCCACGAGGCGGTGAGGTCGGCTGCAAACGACGTGGACCCGTTGAGACTCAAGGTGCTGGCACCGGGCCTCAGCAGGGCCGCGACCCCGATCCCCAATACGCTGCCTAGCGCGGTAGCGACAGCCATTTCCCATGCTGCGAGCGTCGCCACTGCACCTCGCCCAGCCCCAATGAGCCGTACGGTCGCCAGGCGGTCGCGGCGCTCGGCGGCGCCCAGCTGACTGACAATCGAGATGAGCAACACGATGGGCACCAAAATGGCGATCGCTCCCAGTGCGAGTATGAGCCTGAAGGTGGCCGAGGCACTGTAGTTTGCGGCCTCAGGGAAGCTGTCCATGACGCGTGCGCCCGGCTTTTGGGCCACGGTCTCCCAGTCCTGTCCAGCGATGATGGCACGCTGGCTGGGCCCGGCCAACATCTCGTCAGGGAGCACGCCAACGCGAGTTCCGTAACGCTCCTCGAGCAACTCTGGCGGCGTCGAGTCGAGGAGTTCCACCATGCCAGGCGAGGCGTAGTACTCCCCCGGTGCTGGCGGCGCGAGATCCCCCGGCATGGTGATGTTGGTGCCATCCGCTGTCGCACTCAGGACGACCGTGAGCGTCGAGCCCTCAAAGTAGTCCTTGGTGGAGTAAAGCATCAGGGTGTCTGCATTGGCATCGGGCAGAATGACGTCGCCGGCCTCGGTGTATTCAATCCACTCTCCGCCTGGGCTCGTCCACGCGGCGCGCGCGTCCCGGTCTGGCATGTTGAGAAACCCGCCGAGCAGGATCAGCAACATGCCCACGCCTAGTGCCACGCCGCCGACAATGCCGGCAAGACGGCGATATGCGCCCCCGCCTTGCAGCAACAGTAGGCGTGCGGCAGCCGGTTTCACGCGGTCACCTCTTGCGTGATGAACGTCGGTGTGCCAGAGAGTTTGCCGTCGCGCACAATGACCTCACGGTCGGCATACGCAGCAGTGCGCGGGTCGTGCGTAATCAGCACCACGGTGGTACCTGATTCTCTGACTACCTGAAGCATGGCGTCGAGCACGCTTTCCGAGCTCACGGAGTCAAGCGAGCCGGTGGGCTCGTCTGCGAAGAGTACTGCGGGCCTGGTGACGAGGGCGCGGGCAATCGCAACACGCTGTGCCTGACCACCGGACATCGACCCTGGTGACTTGCCTGCCTGTTCCGCGAGCCCTAACCGGTCAAGCCACTCGACCGCCTCTGCGTTTGCCTTGCGGCGGTTATGACCGGCCATAAGAAGCGGCAATGCCACGTTGTCCGTGGCTGTGAGATCTGGCAATAGCTGGCCGAACTGGAAGACAAAGCCAATGCGCTGCAAACGGAACTTAGCCCGCGCATCGGCGCTTAACGCGGTGAGGTCGGTGCCATCCATGATGACGCTGCCCTCGTCGGGAGCAATCACACCTGCGAGGCAGTGCACCAGGGTGGACTTTCCTGAGCCCGATGGGCCCATGACGGCGAGCACTTCGCCGCGGTTCACGGTCAGGTCAATGCCGCGTAGGGCGCGGGTGGGGCCAAAGGACTTGGTCAATCCAGTGGCAGTGATGATGGGGTCAGCCATGGCGGCGGACTTCCTTTCGCATGTCAGTCAAACGGGCGCTGGTCAGGTCGATCCAGCGCAGGTCCGCCTCGATCTGAAAAAGAGCATGGTCAATGGCAAGGCGCTCCAGTAGCGGGGCAGCTGCCTTAGTGGTGGTGAGCTCGCGCATACGAGCCATGTGGGCGTGGCGCTGAATGTCGAGCAGTTCTTCCGCATCGTCATCGAGCGTGAGCGCGAGGACGGTCTTAGCGAACAGATTCGACTGCAGGGTGGGCGACGGGGTGTCTGGTTCGCGCATCCAGGCGGCAAGCCGCTCACGGCCTGCCGCAGTGACTTGGTAGCGCTTACGGTCCGGACCTGCTCCCGGCTCCTGACCCAGTTGCTCAATAAGGCCGTCCCGGATCATCCGCGACAGCGTCGAGTAGATCTGCCCAAACGCAATGGAGCGCGCAGAGCCAAACATCTCGTCGTAACGAGTCTTGAGGTCGTACCCATGGGTGGGCCCCGCGCTCATCAGCCCAAGAAGGGCAAGTGATCTGTCCATGTGACGACTATACACCGGGTGTATACCCTCAGTGTCTATAGGGGACTCCCCTGATTCCTACCCCCACACCAAAGGGCCGATGCGCTACCAAAGTAGGTAGCGCATCGGCCCTTTACCTGCTGTAACGAAGTGGAGAGGCTACGACCGCGGCGTCGCCCTGCGCAAAATGAAGAAGCCCACGAGTGCAGACACGAGCGTCACAGGCAAGGTCCACGCGGCGAGGGCCGCCAGCGAGTTCTCTGTGAAGAACCGCCCCACATCAGGCCAGCGCGCGGCCGTCGTGACGAGCCATGCGCCCCCCACAAGCACTACGGCAAGTCCGATGAAGAAGGCATACAGCCCGTACGCGCGCCACCGCACCCATACTGTTGCGACCGCTGATCCCAAGAAGAGGAACAGGGCGATCCCCATGACAAAGACAAACCACACAGTCACGAGCGGAGCGTCTTGCAGCACGAAGGGACTAAAGAACCGACCCTCGACTCCCCAACCGTTTGTCGCTGTCTCGAGCGCTGCCATGACCGTGAAACCAGTCGCGTACATGAGTGACAACAGCACGAAGTACAGCGCACTGCCAAGGTAGAAGTCGCGGCGCGTCACCGAAAAGCCCAGGGCGAATCGGAAGGTCAAGTTCATGGCCTGAATTGCGACCACGGTCATGAAGAAGAAGATCCACGAGATGCCACCGTTATAGGTGAACGCGCCTTCCTCGATGTTTCCAGCGCCAGCTGCCTGAGTCACAATGCCCCAGATCGCGAGAGTGATCAGAAAGATTGCCGCGGTGATGAGCCAAGGAACCACCAGTGTGGGTGCGGGGTTGGCGACATGTAGTCGCACCACGTTCCAGATGCGGGCAAGGCCGCCGCTGACATGGCCGTCAGTGGTGCGTTGAACGGTAGCGGTACTCATGACGCCACCTCCTCTTCTTCCATTTCATAGCCGCCGGTGCGGCTCACAATGAGGTCTTGTAGCGACACGGGAGTCGCTTCGAGGCCGGCCGCGGTGGCCGCTCTGCGGTCATCCGGGTTCAGTCCCATCACGGTGACTGAGGCAATGCCGCCAAGGGTCGACCGGTTCATTACCTCTCGCCCGGCGGCGAAGGACTCGACGTCACTTGCCTTGCCCACGAGCGTGGTCGCGGTACCGCGCAGGTCATCTGTGTTCGCGTTAATCACTACTTTGCCGTCGTCGATCACGACGACCTGCTCGAGCAAACTCGCCGCTTCGTTAATGAGGTGCGTGGACAGCACGACCGTGCGCGGGTGCAACGCATAGTCCTCAAGCAAGAGGTCGTAAAAGCGCTGCCGCGCTACCGCATCGAGCCCTGCATACGGCTCGTCAAGGAACGTGAGCTCTGCACGGGAAGCGAGCCCCACGATCACTCCGATCGCACTGCGCTGGCCGCGAGACATCTTCTTCATGCGCCGGTCCAGCGGGGCGTTGAATATTTTGACAAGCCGCTCAGCGAAGTCTGCGTCCCAGTTGTCGAAGAACCACGGGGCCGCACGGAGCACGTGCTTTCCCTTGAAGTCCTCGGGATAAACCTGGGCCTCCTTGATAAAGCACACGCGCCTAAGCGCAGGTGAGCTCTCGACCGGGTTAGCGCCAAAGATTCGTGCTTGGCCTGACGTCGCAAACTCTTGTCCCGTGAGTAGTTGCATCAGAGTGGTCTTGCCGGCGCCATTGCGGCCCAGCAACCCATGGATGCCGCCTTCTGCTAACGAGAAGGTGGCCTGGTCGACGGCCGTGACACGGCCGAAGCGCTTGGTGAGGTTGTCGACCTCGACGATGGCGGTCATCGGTTCATCTCCTTTTCAATCATGTTCTGCACGTCTTTTGTGGTGAGTCCCAGCCACTGAGCACGTTCGGCAACGGGGCGAAGGTGAACGGCCGCGAACTCTGCTCGCCGGGCGTCCAGTAGTCGCTGGCGGGCGCCGTCTGCCACGAACATGCCAATGCCGCGGCGCTTGTAAAGGGTTTGCGTGTCGACCAAGAGATTCACTCCCCTTAAGGCGGTCGCCGGGTTGATGCGGTGGAACTGTGCGAGCTCGTTGATTGAGGGGATCTGCGACTCTTCGGGAAGTGAGCCGTCGAGAATCTGAGCCTCGAGGCTGTCTGCCACTTGCTCGAATATGGGCCGACCGTCGTCCACGTTCTTCCTCATCTCTTCGCACCAGTGTGTTGGTTAGTTGCTTCACTAACTAACCAACCATGTGACGGGGGTGTTGTCAACCCAGCCCGCGCATCGGCCCTATGCAAGCCACTGCCAGAGCGAGCTGTACCGGCCATGACAGTGATGCGCCGTAAGGTTGTGGACATGACGGAGACGCCACTGGTGTGGATTGACTGTGAAATGACGGGGCTCGACACCGCGACCGATGCGCTGATCGAGGTCGCATGCCTCGTGACCGATGCCGAACTCAACGTGCTTGGCGACGGCGTCCAAGTAGTGATCAAACCGTCGGACGAATCACTCGAGCAGATGAGCGAGTTTGTGCGCAACATGCACGTGACCTCGGGACTGCTACCCGAGCTTGCCGCAGGGGCCACCATGGAAGACGCTCAGGCCCAAGTGCTGGCCTACGTGCGCGAACACGTGCCGGTCGCAGGCAAGGTGCCTCTCGCGGGCAACACCGTGGGCATGGACAAGCTGTTCCTCGAACGCGACATGCCTGAACTCATGGCACACCTCCACTACCGGGTTGTCGACGTGAGCTCGCTCAAAGAACTCGTGCGCCGCTGGTACCCGCGGGTGTTCTTTAACTCGCCTGCTAAAACTGGTGGACATCGCGCGCTCGGCGACATTCAGGACTCAATTCAAGAACTCCGCTATTACCGCGAGACCATCCTGGTGCCATTGCCCGGACCCGACTCAGATGCGGCGAAGCAAGCAGCCGCGCAAGTAGTCGCTGCCCAGGCCCCCGAGCAGTCTGACTCGTAACCCGTCCGAGCACCCCAGCTCCGCGCTCGTCGACACTGATCAGAAGTCACGCGACCTAGAGACCCAGGCAGCCTGGCCGCGCACGCCGTGAGTGGGGCGCGTCGACTTAACCTCGCGTGACGCGATATGATGTCTGCTGGCTCGCGACGCGGGCCGATGGTGGCTATAGCTCAGTTGGTAGAGCACCTCGTTGTGGTCGAGGGGGCCGCGGGTTCAAGTCCCGTTAGCCACCCCAGTGAAAGGGCCTTGTGCATCGCGCACAGGGCCCTTTCTTTATGCCCCGACCCTCCCCGCGCCCGCCAACTGCCGCCAACCAGCCACCCGCACCCCGGCCGCCACCCAGCCAGCCGCACCCCGCACCCGGGCCAGACCCACCCCACACCAGTTCTGCACACAGGTGGTGCTGATGTGACATGTGAGGCCAGTGTGGCTGCACATCGTCCCCGTGCGTCACTCCTGTCACAGGTGTGTGCAGAAGTGGCGTGTCCCACCCCGACGGTGGGCCCTGGCGCGTGTGCAGAAGTGGCGTGCCTCGCCACGACGGTCGCGCGAGCCGGGTGAGTGTAGGACCGGAAGTCCGGTGCGCCGCTTAGTCAGCGCAGGCTATTGTGTTGCGGTGCGCGTGACTCTCACGTATGCGCGAAACGGAGGAACGAATGCTCGCAGCACTTACCGGTGCAGGCCTGTCGGCCGCGGCTGGACTCAACGCATTCATCCCATTGGTGCTGGTCGGGATATTCGCGCGCTTTACCGAGTTCATCGAACTCCCCTCGCACCTCGAGTGGCTCCAATCGTGGCCCGCGATCATCATCTCTGTTGCACTGCTCGTGGCAGAGCTGATCGTTGACAAGATCCCTGGCATTGACCACGTTAACGACCTCATTCAGACCCTGGTGCGCCCAGTTGTGGGTGGCGTGATCTTCGCCGCAACGGCCGCCTCGACCGTGGTTGACCAGTCCAACTTCTGGCAACAAAATCCCGTCATCGCCGGACTTGTGGGAGCCGTCGTCGCACTCGTGACGCACGTATCCAAAGCTGCCTCACGACCCGCCGTCAACGCGACCACAGGTGGAACGGGCGCACCTCTCGCTTCGTTTGCAGAAGACGCCATTGCCGTAGGCCTGTGCTTAATCGCGATCTTTGTGCCCGTACTGGTCATACTCGTCTTCATCTTCATGGGCGCAGGCGTGTACCGCATTGTCACCTCGGGACGGCGCCGCAGGCATCACCGCGAATTGCGCCAAGCGGAAGAGCGCTTGGAGCGCGAATCCCATGAGGCTGAAGGCGGCATGGTCGCGTGGTGGCGGTCCAAGTGGAGTGAACCTCGTCGGTTATCGCGCGCGTCGCGGCACGCATGGATTGACGGCAAGGACTCTTCTACGGAAACCCCTGGCTCGCCCCCATCGTCAGACAGCCCTCGCTAGCCCTACGCCCTACGCCCTACGTGACGCCACGTCACACCACGTCACACCACGTCACATTTACGACGCGTCACATTCACGAAGCGATAGCGCCAAAGTCCGCGAGGAAGTCCTTCACAAAGCTGTTCGCGGGCGTTTCGGTGACTTCTTGCGGTGTGCCCACTTGTTCGATCACTCCACCCACAGAGAACACCACAATGCGGTCTGCCAGAAACACTGCCTCACGAATGTCGTGCGTCACCATCATGACCGTGAATCCCAATTGTTGTTGGAGTGCACGGAACTCTTGCTGCAAACTACGCCGACGCTGAGGATCCACTGCACCGAACGGCTCGTCCATCAGCATTACCGGCGGCTCTACCGCGAGCGCACGTGCTACACCCACCCTTTGTCGCTCACCACCTGACAGCTCATGCGGGTAACGCGCGCCGTAGATGTCGTGCGAGAGCCCCACAAGATCGAGGAGCTCTTCAACGCGCGCCTCACGGCGAGGCCTAGGCCACTTCAACAAGCTGGGAACGGTCGCGACATTTTGGGCCACAGTGCGATGGGGAAAGAGGCCAACGTGCTGGATGACGTAGCCAATCTTTCTGCGTAGTTGCACGGCATCTTGAGACATGATGTCTTTGCCATTAACCGTGATGGTGCCCCCAGACGGCTCGACAAGCCGGTTGACCATCCGCAGTGTCGTGGACTTGCCGCACCCTGAAGGACCCACCAGGCACATGAGCTCACCGGCGTGCACGTTCAAACTCAGGTCATTCACCGCGACGGTGCCGTCCGGGTACTCCTTGCGTACATGCTCGAAGGTGATGCCGGCGTGGTCCATCCCGTAACGCTACCGCGTGCGCGCTACCCGGTAGGGGCGATCGAACGGTAACGTCGCAGGATGGACGCGCCACAGAACCCTTGGTTCTCGTTGGACTACCTCGAGCGCAACTGGAGTGAGGTCGTAGATCAGCTCCTTATTCACACGACGCTGACGTTACAGGCGCTTGGGATAGCTATCGCCATTGCGTTCCCGCTCTCAGTGCTTGCCCGAAGGCTCCCCGTCCTGGCTGGGCCAATCATTGGCGTGAGTGGCGTGCTGTACACGATTCCTTCTTTTGCACTGTTTGGGTTGCTCGCGCCGTACACCGGGATTGGTCGCACGACGGTGCTCATTGGGCTCGTCGCGTATGCCCTACTGGTGTTGGTACGCAACACCGTGGTGGGTCTGCAGAGCGTCGACCGGGATATCACTGATGCGGCTCGCGGCATGGGCTACACCCCAATGCGGTTGTTGATCCAAGTGGAGCTTCCTAATGCGTTGCCGTCCATCATTGCGGGGTTGCGCATTGCTGCGGTCTCGACGGTTGCGCTCGTCACGGTTGGCGTGGTGGTGGGCTACGGCGGGCTTGGGCAGCTCATGTTCCGCGGGCTGCAATCTGACTACCGGGCACAAATCATGACGGCCACGGTGTTGTGTCTCGCGCTCGCTTTGGTGCTCGACCTCGCCCTTGCTCTTTTGGGCAGGCTCGCAATGCCGTGGGCCCGCCGGAGGGCCGCCGTATGAGCACTATCGCCGATGCGTGGGAGTACCTCACCACCCAGGTCAACTGGTGGGGCAGTAACGGAATTACCACTGAAACTTTCGATGGGGGTTGGCGGTTTGCTCGTGACTCCATCGTGGCCCTCACGCTTGAGCACCTGTGGATGAGCATCGCCGCCGTTGCGGTTGCGGTCGCTGTTGCGCTACCGCTTGGCGTACTTCTTGGCCACGTCCGGAAGGGCGGTAACGCCACCGTGGTGGTGTCGAATGTCTCCCGCGCTATGCCTACGCTCGCGTTGCTGACTTTATTTGCCGCATCGGCCATTGGGTTTGGAAATAATGCCGTAATTCTCGCTGCAGCGATATTCGCCTTTCCCCCAATATTGACGAACGCGTTCACGGGGATGGCGAATGTCGATGCGGACATTCGAGAGGCCGCGGTGGGGCAAGGCATGACCCGCTTTCAGGTCGCCACCCGTGTGGAACTTCCGCTCGCCTTACCCCTCATCGCTGCTGGCCTACGCACCGCAACGGTCCAGACGGTCGCGACCGTTCCGCTAGCCGCGCTAGTGGCGGGCGGTGGGCTCGGTGTGATTATCAATACGGGTCTAGCGACCCAGCGCTACGGGCAAGTGCTCGCTGGTGCGGTGGTGGTGGCGACGTTGGCCCTGATGACCGATGCGCTGATGGCGTGGGCGCAACGTGCCGTCACTCCCGCTCCCCTCCGGATGGCTGGGACGCGAAGTTCGTCCTAGGCCGAAGTTCGTCCTCAATCAAGGCACATTCCAGGCAAGGCACTGATATGTTCGTGCGTTCTCACTGATAAACCCATAGCCTGATAACGGTAATAATCCGGAACAATTGGGCAGCCTTCGTGGTTGCCACACGCGACACTTCATCAACACGAGGAGCACCCATGCGCACCCGTCCCGCCTCTCTAGCGGCCTTAGCTGTCGCCTCACTCATTCTTGCTGGTTGCAGTTCGGGCGATGGGGAGCCTGCCGCTACCGGTTCGCCGGCACCCACGAACGGCGCGGCTCAGCCGCCTTCCACCGAGGCGTGTTTGCCAGTACCGGGTAGCCAGATTGTGGTTCTTGAGGACGACCTCCAGCTCCAAAATTCAGACAACATCGTGCCTGCTCTCAACGCAGATGTCGCTACTGACGATGTGCTCGCGGTCCTTGAACAAGTATCGGCACTGCTGGACACCGAGACCCTCATCGAGCTCAACAAAAGTGTGGACATCGACCGACGGACGTCTGAAGATGTCGCTGAAGATTGGGTCGAGCAGTCAGGTCTCGACATTCCGGAGACGGGCGACGATTCCGACATCATCGTGGGAGCCGCGAACTTCTCAGAGAACATCACTCTCGCAGAGATCTACGCAGAGGTTCTCGACGAGGCCGGCTATGACACTGACGTGCGCGAGATCGGCAACCGTGAGACCTATCTGCCTGCCCTCACTGGCGGCGAGATTCACATTGTGCCGGAGTACGCGGCTACCTTCGCTGAGTTCCTTGACGGTGACGTTGAGAACGTGGTTGCCTCTGGCGACATTGGCGAGACTATGACCGCGCTCGCACCCCTTGCGCAAGACCAGGGGCTCGTGGTGGGAACTGCGGCCGATGCGCAAAACCAGAACGCTTTTGCCGTCACCCAGGAGTTTGCTCAGCAGTACGGCGTCACCACCCTTAGTGAGTTGGCTGAGCTGTGTGGTGGTGTGGTGCTGGGCGGACCGCCGGAGTGCCCTGAGCGCCCGTTCTGCCAGCCTGGCCTCGAAAATGAGTACGGCCTGACCATCACCGAGTTCCGCTCCCTCGATGCTGGCGGCCCGCTCACTAAGACTGCTCTGACCACAGGTGAAGTGGCTGTGGGCCTGGTGTTCTCGTCTGACGGAGCGCTTGCCGCCGGCTAAATGGCATAGCACTAGATGCAAAAAGCGTTGAGGCCCGGTCCCTTTTGGGACTGGGCCTCAACGCGTTTACTACTGTGGATGTTTTGTACACCCCCCGGGACTCGAACCCGGAACCCACTGATTAAGAGTCAGTTGCTCTA
>CAZHTO010000015.1:0-11349 GCA_964535845.1 uncultured Demequinaceae bacterium
GGGGCGCGGGGTGGAGGCAGTGGTGGCGGACTGTGGTGGGTGCAGAAGTAGTGGTGGCGCGGGGCGGAGGCAGTGGTGGCGGACTGCGGTGCGTGCAGAAGTAGTGGTGGCGCGGGGTAGGTGTCAGGCGGGCCGATCAACCAAAGCGGCCCGAGATGTAATCCTCAGTGGCCTTCTCGGAGGGCGTGGAGAACATGGTGGGGGTGTCGTTCATCTCGATGAGTTTGCCGGGCTTGCCCGTGCCTGCGATGTTGAAGAACGCCGTGCGATCAGACACGCGGGCGGCTTGCTGCATGTTGTGAGTGACAATGACGATCGTGTACTCGTTCTTGAGCTCCGCGATCAGGTCCTCGATCGCGAGCGTCGAGATGGGGTCGAGTGCAGAGCAAGGCTCGTCCATAAGCAACACATCAGGCTTAATAGCGATGGCACGCGCAATGCACAGCCGCTGCTGCTGGCCACCCGACAGTGAGGACCCAGGCTTGTCCAACCGGTCTTTTACCTCGTCCCACAGGTTTGCACCGCGCAATGAAGACTCAACTACCTCGTCTGCGTCGGAACGCGACATGCGCTTGTTGTTGAGCTTCAAGCCGGCAAGCACATTCTCAGCAATCGACATTGTAGGGAACGGGTTGGGGCGCTGGAACACCATACCGACGTGCCGGCGCACCGACACCGGGTCCACATCCTTACCGTAAAGGTCCACTCCGTCCATGAGCACCTCGCCCTCAACGCGCGCACCCGGAATGACCTCGTGCATGCGGTTCAGTGTGCGCAGGAACGTCGACTTCCCACAGCCCGAGGGGCCAATGAATGCGGTGACGGACTTGGGCTCGATTGCCAAGGAGATATCTTCCACCGCCAAAAAGTTGCTGTAGTAGACGTTGAGATTGTTGATATCAATACGCTTGCTCACGGTTGCTCCGGTTCCTTGTGGCTCAGCGGCCGGTCTTGGGGGAGAAGTATTTGGCTATGAGGCGGGCGGCGAGGTTGAGCACCATCACGATCACGATCAACACGAGAGCGGCGGCCCACGCCCGCATCTCGGTGATATTGCCGATGCAGGCAATAGCCTCGTCGTTACAGGGCTGGATGCCCTTGCGCCATTCGGCGACGATGTAGACGGGCAAGCTCGCCATGCGCCCTTCGAACAGGTTCAGGTTGAGAGAGTCTGCGACGCCCACCGCAATCAACAGCGGTGCGGTTTCCCCAATCACGCGGGCGATCGCGAGGGTGACTCCAGTCGTGATACCCGCGATAGCCGTGCGCAGCACCACTTTGATGATGGTGAGCCACTTCGGCACACCGAGCGCGTATGCGGCCTCGCGTAACTCGTTTGGCACCAGTCGTAGCATCTCTTCTGCTGAGCGCACCACCACCGGAATCATCAGCACCGACAGCGCGACCGCACCCACGATGCCTAATTTGGTCCCTGGCCCCACGACGATCGCAAAAACTGCATAGGCGAACAGACCGGCGACGATCGAGGGGATGCCCGTCATCACGTCAACGAAGAAGGTCACCGCCTTTTTAAGCGGCCCCCTGCCGTACTCCACTAGGTAGATGGCCGTGAGCAAACCAATGGGCACCGAGATCACGGTCGCGGCGAGCGTCATGAGGACGGTGCCCCACATCGCGTGCACAATGCCACCTTCAGGCATACCGCCAAAGATGTTGCGCATTGACTGGTTCAGAAAGTCGAGGTTGAAATTCGTGTCGCCATTGGCATCGACAAAGAACCTGTTGACACCACGGTCAACCACCGTGACGGAAAGCCAAATGAGCGGAATGAGAGCAAGCGCGAAAGCGGCATAAACCACCACGGTCATGCCCATGTTCGCGAACTTGCGGCGGCCGCTCAGTTGTCCGAGCGGCGATGGAGTCAGTGTGGACTTAGACATTAGTTCGCTCCATCGAAATCGGCCCGTCTAGAGACGATCCATCGCGCGAGCATGTTGACCAGCAACGTGATGACAAACAGCGCGAGCCCCATAGTGATGAGCGCAGATACGCCCGAGTTGTTCGCCTCAGGGAACTGCAAGGCGATGTATGCGGCAATGGTGTTGTGCTGCGACGCTTGCAACACATTTGCGGAGAACGTGAGCCCAGGCGACAAGATCATGTATACCGCCATGGTTTCGCCTAATGCGCGGCCCAAGCCGAGCATGGTCGCCCCCACCATTCCGGAACGGCCAAAGGGGAACACGGCCATTCTGACCATCTCCCACCGCGTGGCTCCCATGGCGAGCGCAGCTTCCTCATGCAAGGTGGGCGTCTGCAAGAACACTTCACGGGTCACTGCAGTGATGATCGGGATGATCATGATTGCGAGCACAATGCCCGCCGACATTGCGACCCGTCCCGTGCCCGACACGGTGCCGTCGGCGCCCGGGGCAAAGAGCGGAATCCACCCAAGGTTGTCTGCCAAGAACTGATAGAACGGCTGCAACACGGGGATCACCACGATCGCGCCCCAGAGGCCGTAGACCACGGAGGGAATGGCCGCGAGCAGGTCGATGAGGTAGCCCAAGCCCTGCGACAACTTACGGGGCGCGTAGTGCGAGATAAACAGCGCGATGCCGATTGATAGCGGTGTCGCAATTAACAGAGCAATCGCAGAAATCAGGATGGTGCCAAAGACCAGGTAGCCGATGGTGGCGAGCAAGGTTTCGCCAGATTCGGTGCCTAACCAGTGGACATTGGCAGACAGGTCTGCTGCTGACGACGTCAGCGCGGGCCAGGCCTCAAGCAAAAGAAAGCCGGCGACCGCCGCAAGCGTCACCAGGATGAGCGATGCGGCTCCTGCCGAGACGCCGCCGAATACTCGGTTAACAGTTGCGCCCGGGTGGGTCGAATACTCGTTTACGTCCGCAACAGGTGGTTCCTGAGTGCTGGTCACTCGTTGTCTCCGGTGTGTAGTGAACATGACGGTGGTGGGTTCATCCTTGCGGACGAACCCACCACTGGTCTAGTTGTGATGTTATCGCGCAGCAATCTCGGCGAGCACGCCGGCGATACGCTCCTGCAGGTCTGCCGAGATTGGTGAGGACCCTGCGGCGGCTGCCGCATTCTCCTGACCCTCAGCGGATGCGACGTAGCTGAGGAAGCCCGTCACCAAGTCACGTTCGGCCGCATCCTCATACTGCTGGCATAGGATGTGGTACGAGATGAGCACGATCGGGTACGCACCTGACTCGGTGGTGTCGCGAGCGAGCTCGATGGCGATGTCACTGTCACCGTTGGTGCCCTCAGCGGGACCGGAGACGTCGAGCACGCGAGCTGCGGCCTCGGCAGAGAACGGCACATACTCGTCGCCCACCTTGACGGCGACCGTGCCGAGCGAGCCCGCACGTGACGCATCGGCGTAACCGATGGCGCCCTCGGTGTCTTGAACGATCTGCACGAGAGCAGACGTGCCTGGGCCAGACTCGCCCTGAGCCCCAATCCAGTCACCGGATGCCTCGCGGCCCCAGCTCGATGACGCCTTCTCAAGGTAGTCAGTGAAGTTTTCGGTGGTGCCGGACTCGTCCGCACGGTGAACGATCGTGATGGACTGCGACGGCAGGTCAATGTCCGGGTTCTGGTCCGCAATAGCCGGATCGTCCCACGACGTGATCTTGGCGTTAAACACGTCCGCGATCGTGTCTGCGTCCATGTTGACGTGGTCAATGCCAGGCAAGTTGAAGATCACGGCGATAGGCGACAGGTACATGGGCAAGTGGATCGCGCCCAGGTCACCGGCACACATCTGAGTTGCCGTGGCGTACTCCTCTTCGCTCATGATCGAGTCGGAGCCCGCGAACGAAGTTGATCCTGACAAGAACTGGGTACGACCGCCACCGGAACCGACAGGGTCGTAGTTGATGGTCACATCTGGGTTAGACATCTGGAAGCCGGCGCGCCATGCCTCCATCGCCGACTCTTGGGCAGAGGCGCCAGCGGCGTTAAGCGAGCCCGTAAGAGCAGCAACCGGCGCCGCCTCACCGTTATCGGCAGGAGCTGCCGTGTTCCCGGAGTTAGGAGATTCGGTGCGCGCCTCATTGGATGGGGTGCACGCCGTCAGTGCGAACGTCAATACAGCTACCGAGGCCAGTGCTCCGGTGCGAGTAGCGATCTTCACAGTCGAGTTTCCTCACTTGCTTGATGGACCGGCTTTTTGCCGGACACTCATCAACGTACGGACGCCAGGTAACGGGATCACCGTCCAGACTGAACTCTGGATGAAGATCAGGTGAACTCTTACGCTTCAAACGTATAGCCCACACCGCGAACTGTCTGGATGAGAGCGGGCCGCGAGGGCTCTTCTTCGATTCGACTGCGTAGCCGCTTGATGTGCACATCGAGCGTTTTGGTGTCACCAAAGTAGTCCGATCCCCACACCCGATCGATAATGACCTGACGCGGTAGCACCCGGCCCGCGTTCTGCGCGAGCAAGTGCAACAAGGCAAACTCCTTGGGTGGCAAGGACTGAGTTTTTCCGTCACGCGTGACCGAGAGCCGCTCAGGGTCGAGCGTGAGGCCGGCAACAGTCAGTCGCTCAGGCTCATCTGGGATGCCAGCCGCCGCAAACTGCTGACGACGCAATACAGCGCGGATGCGCGCGACCAGTTCTCGTCCCGAGTACGGCTTGGTCACGTAGTCGTCTGCACCTACCTCTAGACCGATGATTCTGTCGACCTGGTCATCTTTGGCGGTCACCATGATGATGGGCACGTCCGAACGTTCCCGGATGGCCCTCAGGACATCCATCCCTGGCATGCCAGGAAGCATCAAATCCAGCAACACCACATCTGCACCATCGCGCACAAACGCATCTAGCCCCTGCGGTCCCGTCGCCGCAAGTACCACCTCAAAGCCTTCACGCGCCAAGAGGTACTTGAGCGAATCGCGGTACGACTCCTCGTCTTCTACTATCAAAACCCGAGCTTCACTCATGTGTCCTCCGCAGAAGGTACTGGCGCATCGGCCGCATGCCCATGAACGGCCAAACGAATAGAAAAAGTCGACCCGACGGACGGTTCGGACCACAGATCCACGGTGCCCGAGTGCTGCAGCATCACGTGCTTGACAATCGACAGACCCAAGCCTGTTCCACCAGTGTCCCGCGAGCGCGCTGGGTCCGTGCGGTAAAAGCGCTCGAAAATGCGCTCCTGCTCTTCAGCAGGCACCCCGATGCCCTGATCGATGACCGCAATACGTGCGACCCCGTCCGTCACCGCTAGCGAAATTGTGACCCGCGAACCCTCTTCCGAGTAGCCAATGGCGTTGTCCACCAAATTGCGTGCGGCCATGAGTAACAGGTCGTGGTCCCCCATCACGATGGGATACGCAGCGATATCGGTCACCAACTCGATCTCTTTGTCTTCGGCGGCCACATGAACCGCGTCGATCAGTTCAGTGATCACCTCTGCGAGATTCACGGGCTCATGTTCAACCACAGATTCGCCGCCTTGCAGACGCGAAATGTTAATGATTTCTTGAATCAGTTTGGTAAGCCGGCGGGCTTCTTTACGCATTTTCCGGGCGAACTTGCGCACCATCTCCGTGTCCTCAGCATCTCCCTCGATGGCCTCTGCCAAGAGGGCCAACGCACCCACGGGAGTCTTGAGTTCGTGCGACACATTCACTGCGAATTCGCGTCTAGTCTGCTCGGCTGCGTGTTGCTCGGTGTTGTCGTTCGCAAGCGCCAAAGCAAGGTCGTTGGTGAGCGGCGTCACTCTGACTCGCACAATGCTCGCTGAACCCAAAACCCCGCGTGTGATTTCGACGTCTTCCTCAACCGGCGCATCGGCCGCCCACGCCTTTTCTGCCAAATCTGCGATGCCCCCATGGAGCGCGCCATCAGGCCGCGCCACGCCTAAAGCCGATGCGGCCGTATTGGAGAACGCTGCCCGGCGGTCACGCCGCACAATCATCGCGCCCGACTGCAGCACCGACAACACTTCGCGAGTGCGGTGCGGCACCAGGGTTTTAGCGACTGTCTGGCCACGCGACTGGCGGCGATGCCACAACACGCCCACGGCCACGCCAATGGCGAGCGCCGCCACCGCGATCATCCACGTTTGGGGAGTCATATGGTCACAGTATCTACACGGTGAGGTGTTCACCCAATGTTTGACAATTGACACCCAAAGTTCACCATTGTCCAGGCGCAATACCGCCACGCCGCTTGCCACCAGTGACACACTAGGAGCAAAGCATCACTTAAGAGGAGAACTATGCGCACGCTATTCACTGCGGAAATGTCCGAGCTCGCCGACGATCTCGCCACCATGGCTAAGCACGTGGAATCTGCCATTAGTCGCGCCTCAGAGGCATTGCTCACTCAGAACGTCGAACTTGCTCAGCAGGTCATTGCTGACGACTCCAAACTCGACGACTTGGAAGACACCGTCGACGAGCGCTGCGTGTTGCTCATTGCCCAGCAGCAACCAGTAGGCCTCGATTTGCGCACCATCATCGCGTCACTACGGATTTCGGCGTCGCTTGAACGTATGGGTGACCTTGCGCAGCACATCGCCGAAACCGCGCGTCGCGCATACCCCGGGTCGGCAGTGCCTGATGGCCACGAGCAGATTTTCACGGAGATGACGGAGGCTGCGAAGAAGGCGGCGTCCGAAGTGATCGAGTTGCTTGAAACCCGCGACTTGAACGTGGCCGCCGGCATTGTGTCCGATGACGACACGCTCGACCAGCTACACGCAAAGGCGTACAAGACGCTGCTTGCTGACGACTACACCGGTTCGGCTCAGGTCACGCTCGACATCAGCCTTCTCGCCCGCTACTTCGAGCGCTTTGGCGACCACGCCGTGGGTGTCTCGCGCCGCATCGTGTACTTGGTGACCGGTGATCACGAGGGAGACCGCGCGCGCATTTAATACGGCCGATGCGCGGCACGTCAGTGAGCCGCGAACGCGCCACCACGCGCCGCTCGGCGGGGTGGTGAAGCGAGGATGAGTAGTGAAGCAAAAAGACGGGGCACCTGCTTGATAGCAGGTGCCCCGTTTTGTTCGGCCACGCAATGAGAGGGTGACCGACCGTTCTTTATATGCTTACTTTTTGCCCTGGTTGGCGACGGCCTGAATTGCAGCTGCGGCCGCATCGGCGTCAAGGTATTTACCGCCAGCCGTAATGGGCTTCAAGTTCTCATCGAGTTCGTAAACCAACGGAATACCAGTGGGGACGTTCACGCCCACGATGTCATCGTCACCAATGCCATCGAGGTGCTTGATGATTGCGCGCAGCGAGTTACCGTGCGCTGCGACCAGTACCGTCTTGCCTTCCTTCAGGTCCGGGACGACTGCACTGTCCCAGTACGGCAACGCACGCTCGAGCACGTCCTTGAGGCATTCCGTCTGCGGAATGGGCTCGCCTTCGTAGCGCGGGTCGCCTGCCTGCGAGAACTCGTTCTCAGGCGAAATGACTGGCGGCGGCACGTCGTACGAGCGACGCCAGGTCATGAACTGCTCTTCACCAAACTGCTCAAGAGTTTCGGCTTTGTTCTTGCCCTGCAGGTCGCCATAGTGACGCTCGTTCAGGCGCCAGTCGCGCTTGACGGGGATCCAGTGGCGGTCGGCAGCGTCGAGAGCGAGGTTGGCGGTCATGATCGCGCGGCGCAACAGCGAGGTGTGCACGACGTCAGGAAGAATTCCCTCCGCCTTGAGCAACTCACCCCCACGGATGGCTTCGCCCCAGCCCTTCTCATTAAGTTCGACATCCACCCAGCCGGTGAACAGGTTTTTTGCGTTCCAGTCACTCTCACCGTGGCGGAGCAGTATCAGTGTGTAGGTCATAGGAAATAGCCTAGCGCCGATGCGCGGGCATAGGTGTGGGCCCGCGGTCCTGTAAGCGGGGGTACAGAGAAATTACTAGCCAGCTAGTGCGCAGGCGGGGCTGGGTAGAGGGGCAGAGACATAGGGCAACACCTGTATGTGGCCCACCTCGGGCTCTGGCGGGAGGGCGAGTACGTCTGCGAGCGCGTACGCCCGCACTTCAAGGCCCTTCTCGGCGCCCACGTGAAGCCGGTCGCCTACGACCTCAAAGTGCCGCGGCCATTGCCCCGCATCGAAGGAGCCGCGATAGCGTGCCTCCCCCTCGGGTGACAGATCAAAGACCGCGATGACGTCCGCACCCCTCACTCCCACGAGCAACACATCGTCGCCGTCGGGGTCGGGGCCGTGATCGTGGGCGGTGATGAGGCGTACGTGCGAGTCGTAAAGAGTGGTGCCAGTGCGCAATGGGGCGGTGGTGCTGGGCGCTTCTGCGATAAGTTCCGCTGAGCCGCTGGCTGCGTCCCAACGCAATGTCCGTAGCTGGTGATCCAGCTCGCACAACACATAGATGTGTTCGCCACGCACAGCAAAATGGCGGGGACCAGCTCCGGGCGGAAGAGTCGCCGCGATGCCGTGGTCGTCAAGCAACCCGTCTTCGCGGAGTGCATAACGGCGTAGCTCGTCGGTGCCTAGGTCGCATACAAGCACGTGGTGGTGACCGGGACCAAAGCCCGCGAAGTGCGCGTGCGGAGCCTCTTGGCGATCTTCGCGGGGTCCCGTGCCACTATGGCCGAACATTTGGGCTGGATGATCCGCAACGGGAGCACCGTCGTCGCCCAGGGGAACGACCGCGAGGTCACCACTCATGTAGTGGCTGACATAGAGCGTGCGACCATCCGGTGCGATGAGCAGGTGGCAACCTGACTCGCCGCCTGTCGCGACACTCGACACGACTCGAGGGGCGGTGGCGTCAGAGACGTCGACCGTGTGAACCTCAGTGGACTCCGTCTCAGACACTGCATAAATGACAGGTAGGTGCGGGTGGGCGACCATAAATGATGGTGCCGGTAGTTCAAGAGCCAAGCGCGCATCGGCCGCCGTCTGATGCCAAATCCCCTCACCTACGCCAGTGGCCGTGCCTGCCCCTGCCTCAGGATAGGTGCCCCACCACACGGTGCCGTCTTGGGACATCTCAGGGATGGGGACGGGCTGCGGCTCATCGTGAGCGGTGAGCGGTGAACCTGCGATGTCCTCAGTCACGTCATTACCTCCACGTCAGCGCGTTGCCATCACGCGCAAGCCTGGTGCACGTAGCCCGCCCCATGAGAGCGGGCCACGCAAAGGTGATTCTCAATGAGCGGCAGTATAGGCGTCGCGAATCTCTGCAGAGATACGGCCGCGCTCGGAAACCTCGTAGCCGTTGTCCTTCGCCCACGCCCGCACCTTCGCAGAGTCACCTCGGCGAGCACGCGATGCGGTACCGCGGCGCGCAGATACCCGACGGGCAGCCTTCACCCACGAGTCAAAATCGGCACGCAAGCGCGCTGCGTTCTCCGCGGACAAATCGATCTCGTACGACACATTGTCTAGCGAGAAGTTGATGGTCTCAGTCGCCTCTTGGCCCGTAAGGTCGTCGACCAGAATGACCTGAATCTTCTGTGCCATTGTGCACCCTTTCTAGAATAGTTGTTTAAGAATCGCACGCCAAACCAACAGCGTCAAACGTTAAAGAGTAAAGCTGTGGATATCTACTAGAACCGAAACTTTCGGCGAATACCTAGGAACAACCAAAAGCCTTCCACACGAAAGGCTGAACTAATGAGCGCCGGGGCGCCCCACCTCGTTCTCGCGACTGTCAACGACCGGAGCGGAGGTGGTGACTTCCGCATCGGCCTTTGCCAGTGCTTCACGTTCATTGCGGTCTGCCCGCAGTACCGCACGCATCACAAACCAAAAGAGCACGGCCACCGCAACGCTAGGAATCAGGCCGGCAAGAATGGGATGGATCACCATTGATTAGTCCTCCAACGGCTTTACAAGGGGGAACAAGATGGTTTCACGAATCCCTAAGCCAGTAAGCGCCATAAGAAGCCGGTCTATTCCCATGCCCATACCTCCAGCAGGGGGCATTGCATACTCCATGGCCGTAAGGAAGTCCTCATCAAGCGCCATCGCCTCATCGTCCCCGAGCGCGGCCATGCGAGCCTGCTGCTCAAAGCGCTCACGCTGAATAACGGGATCGACAAGCTCAGAATAGGCAGTCGCCAGTTCAAAACCGCGAATGTAAAGATCCCACTTCTCGACCATCCCGTGGTGCACACGGTGATCGCGCGTGAGCGGGCTCGTCTCAACCGGGAAGTCCCGCACAAAGGTGGGCGCCGACAGCGTGGAGCCAACGTGATGCTCCCACAGCTCCTCGACCAGCTTGCCGTGATTAGCGCGCTTGGGATCCACAGACAGATCAACCGCGTCGCACAGCTCTTGCAGCCGGGCTGGGCTGGTCTCGGGGGTGATCTCTTCACCAATGTGCTCCGACAGCGACCCATACATCGTGAGGTCTGCCCATTCGCCGCCCAGGTCATACTCCTGGCCGTCCGCAAGCGTCACCACCGGCGAACCGAAAACATCATCCGCAGCTCCCTGGATGAGTTCCCGGGTAAGAACCGCCATGGTGTTGTAATCACCGTACGCCTCATAGGCCTCGAGCATGGTGAACTCAGGCGAGTGCGAAGAGTCTGCGCCCTCATTACGGAAATTACGGTTGATCTCAAAAACCTTCTCAAGCCCACCAACGACTGCCCTCTTGAGAAAGAGCTCGGGCGCAATTCGCAAAAACAAGTCGAGATCAAACGCATTCATGTGAGTGACGAAAGGCCGAGCAGCCGCGCCCCCATGCAGTGTTTGCAACATGGGGGTTTCTACCTCAATGAACGCACGCTCATGAAGAGACTCCCGCAAACTGTGGATGACATGCGCACGATGACGCACCGTCTGCCGCGCCAAGGGCCGCGAAATTAAGTCCACATAACGCTGACGTACCCGTGTGTCTTCAGCAAGATCCTTGTGCAATACAGGCAATGGCCTTAACGCTTTAGCCGCCAGTTCCCATCGATCAGCCATCACCGAGATCTCACCGCGACGAGAACGAATGACAGTGCCGTGCGCAAACAAGTGATCGCCAAGGTCAACGTCAGCCTTAAAAGCCGCCAGGGACTCTTCGCCCACCTCTGCAAGGCTCAGCATGATCTGCAAACGCTCGCCATAACCGTCTTGAATAGCAACAAAGCACAGTTTGCCCGTATTACGGACAAAGACCACGCGGCCAGCAACGCCCACGATCGCGCTCGACGATTCACCAGCCTCAAGATGGTCATAGCCCTGGGCGATATCGGCAATCTGAGCCGTAACGTCGACGGCCACCGGGTAGGCCTCACCGCCCGCAGCAATAATGCGGTCGCGCTTAGCCCGTCGCACGCGCATCTGCTCGGGGACGTCGTCAGAGGGAGTTTCTACCGTGTCAGTCACGCCCACTAGGTTACCGGTGTTCTCCCACGGCCCCTCCCGTGCTCAGTGCAGG
>CAZHTO010000015.1:11449-12838 GCA_964535845.1 uncultured Demequinaceae bacterium
CACGCCCACTAGGTTACCGGTGTTCTCCCACGGCCCCTCCCGTGCTCAGTGCAGGTCGAGGTGCTCAGTGCAGGTCGAGGTGCTCAGTGCAGGTCGAGCGCGATATCCAAAATAGGGCTTGAGTGGGTAAGTGCGCCCACTGACAAGAAATCGACTCCCGTGCCCGCGACGTCACGTGCCGTCTCCACCGTAAGACCGCCGGTCGCTTCAAGGCGCACAGGCCCCACATCTGGCTCGCGCTCACGCACAGACACCACCACTGCCCGCATCTGCTCGACATCCATGTTGTCGAGCAATAGGTAGCGCGCACCTGCGTCGATGGCCTCGTGGGCCTGCTCGGCGGACTCCACTTCCACCTGAATAGGCACGTCCGGGAACCGATTCTGAATGGCCGCAATAGCAGCCGTGACACCGCCCGCTGCCACGATGTGGTTGTCCTTCACCATCGCGCAGTCGTGCAGCCCAAACCGTTTGTTAACTCCCCCGCCCGCACGAACCGCGTACTTCTCCAGCTCCCTCATGCCAGGCGTGGTTTTGCGCGTGTCGGCGACCCTAGCGCCTGAGCCCTCCAGCGCATCGGCCCACTGCCGGGTGTGCGTAGCAACGCCCGATGCGCGCGACAGATAGTTCAGCATCGTACGTTCGGCGATGAGTACGACATGGCCCGCACCAGAAATCTTGGCGATCACATCGCCGGCCGCCAACCGGTCACCGTCGACTGCGCTGAGTTCGAGCACTGGGACCGGCAGGCTGAGTCGCTCCGCCACTTGGCCGAGTGCTTCAGAGATCACGGCAATGCCTGCGACCACGCCGGGCTCGCGCATCACGATTTCCGCGTTCACCGTGGTGTCCGTCGCAATGGTCGCCTGCGTTGTGACATCCCGACCTGGTTCGCCGCCCAGATCTTCGTCGAGCGCTTCGCCTAGAGCAGAGGCCAACCAGGCGGCGCGGAGCTTACGGTCTTGAGGCAGGTCTTCAGGCATCATCACGTACTCCAGACTATGGGGACGGAGCGCGTGGTGGTGACACCAAAGGTCCCGGCTGTGGTTCCCCGCCCGCCGTTCCGCTCGCTCGCCCGCTCTCCCCCGCCCATCCGTCCGCCGCGCCCATCCGCCCCGCCTACTCTCCCCCGCCAACCGCGCGCTGGGGGGACCTGAGTGTCAAAAACTTGCTGAAGCTGGCACTCATGCCCCCCTAGCACGCGCACCCGCTCGCCGTGCCCATCCGCCCCGCCTGCTCTCCCCCGCCTGGCGTTCCACCCCGCCTACTCTCCCCCGCCTGGCGTTCCACCCCGCCCGCTCGCCCGTCCGCCGCGTGCCGTTCCGCCCCGCCCGCTCTCCCCCGCCAACCGCGCGCTGGGGGGACCTGAGTGTCAAAAACTTGCTGAAA
>CAZHTO010000015.1:12938-16331 GCA_964535845.1 uncultured Demequinaceae bacterium
CTCTCCCCCGCCAACCGCGCGCTGGGGGGACCTGAGTGTCAAAAACTTGCTGAAAATGGCACTCATGCCCCCTAGCACGCATGCGCGCGGGTACGCGGGCGCGCGTGCGTGGGCGTGGGCGTGGGGGCGTGCGTGGGTATGTGTGCGCGAGGGCTCGAAACCTCCGTCAGCGTCCACTAGGAGACACCGACCCCCTGAAAAGCAACCGCCAGTGTCCACCAGGGCGCTAAGGCGGAGAATGGGTGTTCGGCGGGGGCCGGCGGGCGGGGGTCGGCGGCCGGCGGGCGGGGGGCGGCGGGGGCTAGCCGAGCTCGAGGGGCGCACGCATGATGTGCAACGTGCCGTCGGGGTCGAGGCTAGACGCGAGGCGAACCTTCCAGTGCTGATCGTCGGCATCGGGGAAGTCTTCTCGCACATGCCCGCCGCGAGACTCTTCACGCCTCAGCGCCACGTGCGCGAGCACCGATGCGACGGCGAGCACGTTGCTGGTTTCCCATTCGGCGGTTTGCGGCGTCGCGGACGGCGCCGTGTCGGAGTTGAAGCGTTCGCGCAGCTCGCCCAATCGCGTCACGGCCTCAGAGAGGCCGGTAGCCGTGCGCACTGGGCCGGCTCTACGGTGTGCAAGTGCCTGAATTTGTTGCCGGGCTGTCGCCGGAGCCAATGCCTGTGGGCCAGAGCGGTCCACCGGTTCGCGCTGAGTGACCACGCCCGCGGCGACCACATTGGCGGCATCCGCGGCCGCGCGGGTAGCAAAAACCAGGCCCTCGAGCAGGGAGTTGGAGGCAAGCCGGTTGGCGCCGTGCACGCCGGTGCATGCCGCTTCCCCAATCGCGTAGAGACCAGCCTGGGTGGTGCGGCCGCGCATATCGGTGAGCACGCCGCCCGACTGGTAGTGCTGTGCCGGGGCGACCGGAATGAGGTCCCGCGACATCGTGATGCCAAGTTCGTCGAGACGTTCCCAGATGGTGGGGAACCGCTCCTTAAGAAAAGTTCGTCCCAGGTGCCGGCAGTCGAGAAAGACGCTGTCGGAGCCTTCTTCTTCCATCATCGTGACAATTCCGCGCGACACGACGTCGCGCGGCGCAAGCTCGGCCATGGGGTGGCGGTCCACCATAAAGCGCTCGCCCGACCCGTTGAGCAAGTGCGCGCCCTCGCCGCGAACAGCTTCGGAGATGAGCGGCAACTGGCCCCGCGCGGCGCTACCTTGCCACAAGACCGTGGGGTGAAACTGCACGAACTCGAGGTCTGCAATGGCAGCACCGGCCCGCAACGCAGCGGCGAGCCCATCCCCGGTTGCGGAAACCGGGTTGGTTGACGAGCGAAAAACCTGACCGATACCGCCCGTGGCAAGAATCACCGACTTGGCGAGCGCCGCCCCCACGCCATCTCGGGTGCCCTCCCCAATGATGTGCAGGGTCACGCCACACACGGGCCCGGGCCGGCCATCGGCATCGGGAGCGCTCGTAAGCAGGTCCACGACCATGGCGTGCTCAATGATCTCGATACCGGGGTCGTTCCTGACTGCCTCGAGCTGAGCGATGAGTGCCCGCGAGATCTCGGCGCCCGTGGCGTCCCCACCGGCGTGCGCGATTCGGTCGCGGTGGTGCCCGCCTTCACGCGTGAGGGTGATGTCGCCATTGGGGCCGGTGTCAAAGTTCGCACCGCGGCCTACTAGTTCGCGCACGCGCTCTGGGCCTTCAGTGACCAGTGCTCGTACGGCTTCTTCTGAGCACAGTCCCACACCCGCAATCAAGGTGTCGCGCAGGTGCTCTTCGGGGTCGTCGTCTGGGTCGAGCGCCGCGGCAATGCCACCTTGCGCCCACACGGTCGAGCCCGAACTCAACTGCGCTTTGGTGACCACCAGCACGCGGTCCACCTTGGTGCGCAGTTCGAGCGCGGCGGTGAGGCCTGCGATGCCCGAGCCCACGACAATGACGTCGGCGTTGATGGTCCAGCCGGGAGCAGGCGCAGCGAGACGGCGTACAAAGGTGGAACTCATGGGCACAACCTACCGGCTGGCGCCCACCGCCAGGCGACGAGGACGGTCACTTTTTGAACGCGTCCCAGCCCTTCTCATGGAACTCATGCACGGGCACTCCGGAGCGCTCCAAACCGTAGCCGTCGGGCACGCTACCCGGGTCGTCGCATTCTTGAACAATGCGGTTTTCACTGTCCACAAACACGACGTGAGGTTCAAACGTACGTGCCTGCGCATCGGCCAACATGCCATAGGCGATCACGATGATCACGTCGCCGGGGTTGACCAAGTGTGCGGCGGCGCCGTTGATGCAAATTTGGCCGCTGCCGGGTTCGCCGGGGATCGCATACGTCGTCAGGCGAGCGCCGTTGGTGACGTCCACGACGTCGACTTGCTGCCCAGGAAGGAGGTCGGCACGCTCCATTAGGGTCGCGTCGATGGTGATGGAGCCCACGTAATGCAGGTCTGCCTGCGTCACGGTGGCCCGGTGGATCTTGGAGATCATCATGGACCGTTGAAGGCTCGTCATGAGGCCATCCCTTCGGTGGGGCCCTGCGGCCCGATATGTACTGTCACGTTGTCGATCAGACGAGTCGCTCCCACATGGGCCGCAACCGCAACGATCGCGTCACCACGGTAGTCGTCTGGCACGGCTTGTGCGGACACAGGGTCGAGCGCCGCAAAGTAGTCGACCTCTACGCCGGCTGTGTGGGCAAGTTCGGCTTGTCCCGTAGCGACAACGCTTGCGGCCGATGCGCCATTCCGGGCCGCCTGTTGGGCGGCACTAAGTGCGTGGAACAGACGGGTGGCTCGGTTGCGCTCGTCAGGGCTCAGGTGCACGTTGCGGGACGACATGGCGAGGCCGTCTGGTTCGCGCACTGTGGGCGCCGCTTCGATAGTGACTGGGAGGTTCAGGTCGCGGACCATGGCGCGGATTGCGATGAGCTGCTGCGCGTCTTTGGCGCCAAAGATCGCCACATCTGGCGCGGTGAGGTGCATGAGTTTGAGCACCACGGTGAGCATGCCATCAAAGTGGCCGGGCCGGTGGGCGCCCTCGAATACGTCGCCAATGGGCCCGGCGCTTACGGTCACCTCGGGGCTTCCGTGCGGGTACATCTGCTGGCCGGATGGCGCGAATACGGCGTCGACGCCTGCGGCTTCAAGCAGTGTGCAGTCGGCGTCGAGGGTTCGCGGATAGCGTTCCAGGTCTGATGGGTCGTTGAACTGCAACGGGTTGACGAACACGGTCGCGATGACCTCGTCCGCGAGGGTGCGCGCGTGGTGCACAAGTGAGAGATGTCCCTCGTGAAGCGCACCCATGGTCATCACTACTGCGCGCTTTGCGGCAGAGCGGGCAGGCAACTGGGTTGCATTAGAGGCGATGATCATGATCGTTCGCCCTCGTCTCCCTGCTC
>CAZHTO010000015.1:16431-18139 GCA_964535845.1 uncultured Demequinaceae bacterium
CTGGGTCAGGCTGAGTCACTAGCACCGGCTTGCGTAGTGGGTTCATCGGCCAGGCCCACGGCACTCATCCATTGCTCGGGGGTTTGCCTGCGCCTGCCCTCTGCCGCGCGCTTGGACTGCGACTCGATGAGAGCCAGCGCGTCTTCGACATCGAGGTGCTGGGCAACCGGCTTGACTGGCCCGTTGGTCGAGTTGACCACGAAGGTCGCGAGCGACCTCCAGCGCTGGAGCACGCCCTGCTTCAACTGGAGTGACTGGGTGCGCTCGTGCGGCACCACGAACATTTCGCGAGTGAACCGGCCGCGCCGGATGAGCAACGCCCGGTCTGTGGCTCTGACACCGCGTTGGCGCCACTGAATGGGGTCGAACACTCGGGCGCGCTTAGAAGAGGCGGTAAAGCCGCCCTCAGCTCCAGTTCCGGACAGAGCCTTCGACACTGTTCCTGCCGGGTCTGGGTCCCCTAAGTCAGGGAGCACAAGCCACAGTGCAGTCAGTGCGTCTTGCCTGGTGCCCACTGGCAGTAGTGTCGAGACGGCTTCTTGATTCTCTTGATAACCAGCGACGTTGATGGTGACCCGCCACCAGTCTTTGCGTCGCCACAGCAACCCCTGGTGAAAGCGCACCGCTTGCACACGGCCAGGTGGGACCGTTTGGCGGCGTGTCTCGAGGGCGCCATGTCGCAAACGAATTCCGTCTTGTGACAACGCCGCCGTAAACCCAAAGCCCGTGTTGAAACGCACCCAGAAAAAGCCTACGAGGCCCGCGAGCGCAGGCAGCGCCGTGGCCAAGCTCGTTCCCACAAAGATTGCGAGCACGTCGTCGAGGTCGAACGGCAGGGACAGCACCGCAATCCCAATCACCACCGGAATCGACACGATCACAAGGAACGGTCCCGTCAGCATGATCGACGTCACCAGCCGCCCTACCGGCACTCGGTAGATTTGACGTTCGGGAGCTGCGGCAGTTTCTGCCACCCCCACTCCTCCACCACTCACGTCTTTAAGCGAAGCCTTGCCCGCGTACTGAACGTCTGTGTGGGTGCCGTCGGCGATGTGAGCCGCCACCGCATCGGCCGTTGCGTCTTCGCCTTGGGCCTTGGCGCGTTTGACGCCCGCCGCAATCGCGAGCAACTCGTTGCGCATAGCCTCGGCGTCACCGAGCCGCAAATATTCGAGGCTTACACCGGAGTCTTCACCACCTGCGACTTCAATTTTGAGAGCCGCAAAGCCAAAGAGCCGGGCGAGCAGAGGCTGCACCACATCAACGGCTTGCAGCCGATCAAGCCGGGCTTGGCGTTGCTGCCGGAACAGAATCCCGGTGCGCTGGTGGACCGCCTCGTCCCCCAGTTTGTATTTGTGGACGCGCCATTGCAGGTAGCCAAAACCGACAGCGAGCACGAGCACCACGAGAGCCCCGAGCGCGAACCACAATGGCGCACTTGTGGCCCGCCTGGCGAAGTCGCTAGCCATCTCGTCTGGGGACAACCAGTCGGGCACATAGCGATACAACACGATGGTCGCCACGATCCCGATAATTGGCCAACCGCCAAGCAATGGCGAGATGGGATGTACGCGGCTCCACTCTCGTGGCGCCCTAAAAACCAGGGCAGGTGCAGGGGTTGGGCCCGGCTGCGGCGGCCCTTGGGGTGGAGGCATCTCAGACAGTGGCACCTGAGGTGCCGGCTGTGGCTGTGCCGGCTGTGGCTGTG
>CAZHTO010000015.1:18239-23896 GCA_964535845.1 uncultured Demequinaceae bacterium
GTGCCGGCTGTGGCTGTGCCGGCTGTGGCTGTGGGGCCGATGCGCTGGCCGGGTCGCGCTCGTCCGTCACAGCCCCGCCAGCTTGGCTTCACCGCGCGAACTCAGGCGGTCACGTAAACGGGCGGCTTCTTGCTCGGGCACTCCAGAGATCGCTGCGTCTGTTCCGGGCGAGGCGGTGTGGAGTTGCACACGAGCGATTCCGAAGGCTCTCGAGAGCGGGCCAGAGTAGACCTCGACGTACTGCATGCGCCCGTAGGGG
Organism: uncultured Demequinaceae bacterium; assembly: GCA_964535845.1. GTDB lineage: Bacteria > Actinomycetota > Actinomycetes > Actinomycetales > Demequinaceae > Demequina. Next base: position 18,499 of record CAZHTO010000015.1, read on the forward strand.
ACCACGGTGACGGTGCGCGAGATCCGGCCGCGTTTGACGACCATGTCTTCTTCGCGCTCAATCCACGCATGCGCGGTTACTTGCCTGATGATCACCCACGTGCACACGCACATTGACACGAACACCACGGCTGCACCAATCAACACCCACGGGCTGGTGAGCGCGCCAAGCACGATGAGTCCCGCGAGCGGGATCCCCAACGCGAGCACCATGATGATGAGCCGTACGGGAATGAGTTTGCGGGAGACGTATTGCCAAGGGGCGTCTGTGGCTTCGAACCAAGTCATGCTCCCAGTTTGCCAGGTATGCGGGGCCTGGCTGTTAGGCGGGGGACGCACCCGCAGGCTCAGGGCCTTCGGGCTCAGTCTCGTCGTCTTCGCGATTGTGGCGGCACCACTGCTCGGCGATAGCTCCAGCCACAAGCAATACCAGGGCTGATGCTGCCCCGAGCAACGCAGAAATCACCACGGCTCGCCGGGGCGCATGCGACCACTGGTCCATGAGCCCCAACGCATAACCGCCATACGCACCCGTCAGAATCGCGCCCAAGTAGGCACAGGCCTGCGCGTAGACAGCCGTCCGGGCCGCTCGCAGCCCATCTAGGCCAGGCTTATTGCCCTTGAGATATTGGCGTACTTGCCATCCGAGCCAGAGCGCGAAGCCTCCCGCAACCACCACGACAACGTGGGTAGTCCACGGCACGGGCTCAGGGCTCGCTCCGCGGTTGGTCATCACTTCCGTCATGAGCCACGCGAGCGCAAGTGCGGATAGCCCCACGAGAGCGAGGCGCTGCCACGTGAGATAGGCCAAGTTAGACCCTATTTGCTTGCATCGGGGCCTGCGTCGGTCTGGTCTGCCGCGGACCCGGCTGAGTCCGCCTGCTGACGCAACACGCCGAACGATGCACGGCGCGGCACGCCCGGCTGGGCTTCGCTTACTTGCGGCCGATGCGCGGGCGGCTGATCAGTCGACGTCACCTCTGGAGTGGCTTCCGGCTCTCGGGTGGGCCACGTTGCGGATGATGGGCGCTCCTGAGGGAGCGCCGATTCTGGCTGCTGTGAGATGGGCTGCTGCTGTGGTGTGGGCGGGGGCGTCAACGGAGGCTGCGATGTGGGTGGCGGCGGCGTCATGAATGTAGGCACCGGGCTGGGGGCTGCAGGAGCGGAGGTGCCTGCGGGTGCCGAGGTGCCTGCGGGAGCGGACGGGCCGGCTGGAGCCGAGGTGCCCTCAGGAGCTGATGCGCCTGCGGGCGCCGACGACTCGGTCGGGGCAGCCTGAACGGGAGCCCAAGCCGGCGGCTGCGCGGGAGCGGCGGGAGCCGCTGGTGCCGCTGGTGCCGACGTGGCGGGGGCGTCCGTGTTCAACACACTCTCGGAGAAGTCCGGTGCCTGAGCCACGGTGCCCGAGGCCGGGCTATAAGGCGACAGCTGCTCAGGAACTACCTCGCTGGGCGGTTCATAGGGCGACATCACGCTGTCCTGACTGGGCGGCTGCGGTGCTGACTGATGCTGTGGCACAGACTGCTGTTGCGGTGCTGACTGCTGTTGCGGTGCTGACTGCTGTTGCGGCGCTGACTGCTGTTGCGGCGCGGCTGGTGGCACCATGCCGGGAGCCGGAGTAGAGGTAGGTGCAGGAGCAGATTCCGGAGCGACAAACCCCTGGCCGGTAGCAACCGGCGCCGCCTGAACTGGCGGAACAGCCGTGGGCGGCGTCGCTGGAAGTGAGGTCGAAGAGGAAGAGCCAGCCAGCGCATCGGGCGCAGGAACGTGAGGCCACTGAGTGCTCACCATCCTCACGCCATCTAGCCCAGCTTGGCGGGCCAAGTCGGCAACGCGCCCATGCGGCTCGAGGGTGGCCTCGGGCTCCAGGTGGGACCACGGCACCAGCACAAAGTTACGTAGGTGAGCGCGCGGGTGAGGCAGCGTCAGGTCTTCGGTGCTCGCCACCACGCCGTCGTAGCTGATCACATCGAGGTCTAGCGTGCGCGCCGACCCTGGCACCGTGCGATCACGCCCGTGAACCATCTCGATGCCGTGACATGCGGCCAACAGTTCGCGAGGAGCAAGTGCCGTCTGAATGCGCACCACGGCATTCAAGTAGTCCGGCTGCTCAACATTGCCTTCGGGCGTGGAGCGCACCAGCGGCGACGCCGCTTGCACTTCAATGCCGGTGACCCTGTGCAGCTCGGCGAGGGCAGCGCGGAACGTCGGCTCGACATCTTCGAGGTTGCCACCCAATGCGATGACTGCTCCCACCGGCTGGGCAGGCCGCTCATCCATGACGTCGCGAACAGGAGCCGAGCCGGGATCGAGTGGGTCGTCAGACATGCCAGCAGACGAGCCGATGCGCTTACCCGCCCACAGCCGGCCGTCACGCAGATCGCGGCGAATAGTCACCGACACATCCTGAAACTCCACGTGCAACGGAGCCTGCGGCTTGTGCACCGTGACATCCACGCACTGGACACCGTCCATCTCGAGGAGCGCGTGCGAAATCTGTTCCGCTAGCGCTTCGATCAATTGGTGAGGCGAACCTGCCAGCACTTCTGCGGCGCGGTCAGCCAGGTCCGAATAATTAACCGTGCTGTCTACATCATCGCGAGCTGCGGCCGTGCGGGTGTTCACGTGCGCCGTGATGTCCGCATAGAACAGCTGGCCCTCCTCGCGTTCGGTGGCGAAAACACCGTGGAAACCCTTCACACGGATTCCTCGCACGGCGATCTGATCGAGCTCGATGCCGTCCTTGACGTACGGGCGTGTATGCACTGTCATGTCCTCACTCTTGCGGGTCAAGCGCGTTCTGCCAAGCCGACACGACCTGTACGGCGTCACGTGCCGCACGCACATTGTGCACGCGAACGGCCCAGACTTCTCGCTCAGCACACATCGTGGTGATGGCGGTGGTGGCGTAATCACGCTCACTAGGAGGTGGATTGTCGATATCAGGCCGGTCAGCGATCGCGCCGACAAAGCGCTTACGCGATGCTCCTATCAGCATGCGCGGCCCCATACCTTTGAACACGTCGAGGTGGGCCAGCAAGCGCCAATTGCTGTCACCCACTTTGGAAAAACCCAAGCCAGGATCAATCACGATGCGCTCGGCCGCCACTCCAGCATCGTGGAGCACGGTCACCCGCTCGAGAAGTTCACGGTAGACGTCAGCCACCAGGTCGTCGTACGTGTCGAGGGCATCCATGTGCGGGCTGTGCGCGCGCCAGTGCATGGCCACGTAGTCACAGTCAAGTGCCGCGACGGTGGGAACCATCGCGGGGTCAGCCAAACCGCCCGACACGTCATTGACAATGCGGGCCCCAGCCTCGACGGCCGCGAGCGCCGTGCTCGCGCGCATGGTGTCCACCGAGACGATAAGGCCCTCGGCAGCAAGCGCCGTGATGACCGGCAGTACGCGGTCCCGCTCAGTGTCAGGATCCACCCGACTGGCGCCTGGGCGAGTCGATTCCCCGCCCACGTCAATAATCTGAGCCCCCTCCTTGGCGAGGGTTAGTGCTTGAGCGATGGCCGCATCGGCCGTATCCCATTGCCCCCCGTCGCTAAAACTGTCGGGAGTGACGTTCAAGATGCCCATCACCTGCGTCAACGCGGCCTACTTTCCGACGATCAGGCTCATCGCCTCGGCGCGGGTCGCGGGGTCGCGCATGACACCGCGGACGGCGGAGGTCACCGTGCGGGAGCCCGGCTTGCGGACCCCGCGCATGGACATGCATAGATGCTCGGCTTCGACGACGACAATCACGCCGCGGGCGCCAATGTGGGTGACCAGCGCATCGGCCACCTGTGTTGTTAAACGCTCTTGCACCTGCGGACGGCGCGCATATAGGTCTACTAAGCGAGCCAACTTACTTAGTCCCGTAATGCGGCCATCATCCCCGGGGATGTATGCCACATGCGCCACCCCATGGAACGGAACCAGGTGATGCTCGCACATCGAATACAGCTCGATGTCCTTCACCAAAATCATCTCTTCGTGGCCCAGTTCAAAGACTGCACTCAGCACGTCCGCAGGGTCCTGCGAAAGGCCCGCGAAAAACTCCGCATACGCCCGCGCCACCCGACCAGGAGTGTCCCGCAGGCCATCCCTGTCCGGGTCCTCGCCAATAGCAAACAGCAGTTCGCGAACCGCCGCCTTCGCCCGGGGAAGGTCGATGGGGTCGGAAGGTTGATCGGTCATGGTGAGAGGCTACTCGGCGCCGTCAATCTTTGGTGCCGGGTCAGATGGCTCCGCCGACTCCGTGGGGAGAACATCTTTGGGCTCTTCCTTGGGTGGCGGGGGCGCCGTCACGACCTTCTTGCGAGGCGCCGTCTTAGGAGCCCACTCGCCACTAATCCAGTGCTTGCGCTTAGCTACCCGCTTGACCTTCGTGAAGATCTCGGCCAACTCGGTCTCGTTGAGCGTCTCTTTTTCAAGTAGCTCTTCAGCAAGCTGGTCCAGTACAGCGCGGTTGGTCTGGAGCGCCTTGGTCGCCTCTGCCATCGCGTTGTCCAGGAGTGCGCGTACCTCCCGGTCCACCATCGCAGCAACAGTCTCGGAGTAGTCGCGGCCATGACCCATGTCGCGGCCCATAAAGACCTCGCCAGAGCTACCGGCAAGACGCACGGCGCCCACATCTGAGGACATGCCGTACTCGGTGACCATTTGCCTGGCAATCTCAGTGGCCTGCGAGATGTCATTGCTCGCACCCGTGGAAGGGTCGCCGAACACGAGTTCCTCTGCAATACGCCCACCCATCGCGTACGCCAAGTTGTCGAGCAACTGGTTACGCGTTTTCGAATACCGGTCTTCTTGCGGCATCACCATCGTGTAACCAAGCGCGCGACCACGCGGCAGAATCGTCACCTTCGTCACGGGATCGGTGTGGTTCATCGCTGCAGCAACCAATGCGTGACCACCCTCGTGGTACGCCGTGACCGCCTTGTCGTGGTCGTTCATCATGCGCGTGCGGCGCTGCGGGCCAGCGATAACGCGGTCAATTGCCTCATCCACTTCGGACGGGCCAATCAGTTGCTTATCGCGGCGCGCAGTGAGCAATGCGGCCTCGTTCAGGACATTCGCAAGGTCAGCTCCAGTGAAGCCCGGGGTGCGACGAGCCATGCCCTGCAGGTCCACGTCAGGCGCAATGGGCTTGCCCTTGGCGTGCACCTCGAGCACCTTGCGGCGGCCCTTGAGGTCAGGAGCGTCAACGCCAACCTGGCGGTCAAAACGACCCGGGCGCAGCAACGCAGGGTCAAGAATGTCGGGGCGGTTGGTGGCCGCAATCATGATGACGTTGGTGTTGAGGTCAAAGCCGTCCATCTCCACCAGCATCTGGTTGAGGGTCTGCTCGCGCTCGTCGTGCCCACCGCCCATACCGGCACCACGGTGACGCCCCACGGCATCAATC
>CAZHTO010000016.1:0-22471 GCA_964535845.1 uncultured Demequinaceae bacterium
ATGACGCCGCGTGCCAGGTACTCGAGGTTGACCTGGTGGACAATGCCGGTGCCCGGGGGAACCACCTTGAAGTTGTCGAACGCAGTCTGGCCCCAGCGTAGGAACTGGTAACGCTCGCGGTTGCGCTCGTACTCCAGGTCCGTGTTGCGTTGCAGTGCATCCGAGCGACCAAACACGTCAATCACAACCGAGTGGTCAATCACGAGTTCAGCAGGTGCCAATGGGTTAATAACGGATGGGTCTCCACCCAACTCCACCACTGCCTCGCGCATAGTGGCGAGGTCCACCACACAGGGCACACCGGTGAAGTCCTGCATCACCACGCGAGCGGGGGTGAACTGAATCTCCGTGGTGGGCTCTGCCTTGGCATCCCAGTTCGCGAGCGCCTGCACGTGTGCTGCGGTGATATTTGCACCGTCTTCGGTGCGAAGTAATGCCTCTGCGAGCACTTTGAGCGAGAAAGGTAGTTTTTCGAGGCCCGGTACCGCGTCAAGTCGGTAGATCTCGTAAGCCTTGCCATCCACGTCCAGGGTGGTTTTCGCGCCAAGTGTGTTCGCACTCATACAGTCAGTCTCCTCCGTAGCAGTCTGTTCACCAGTCTATCGGTCCTTAACGAGCGCCGATGCGAGGGTTAGGACAGTTCGAACGTTGCGATCGTTTCGACATGGTGGGTGTGTGGGAACAGGTCGTATGCCTGGGCGTCAGTAAGCACATAGCCGTGGCCAGCCAGTAGTGCGACGTCTCTTGCGAGGGCTACGGGGTCGCATGCGACGTAGACGAGCCGCTTAGCGCCGGTGGTGGCCATGGCTGCGAGGGTTTTTGCACCCGCGCCCGAGCGGGGCGGGTCGAGCACAATAGCGTCGATGGGGCCGATGCCCGCCTCGAGTGTGGTCCGCACGTCGCCGGCCACTGTGGTGACGGACGGGACGTCGTGGGCGTTGCGCCGGGCTGCCCGTGCGGCGGTGCCGTCTGATTCGACGGACAGCACTTCTCTTTCTCCGTCAGCGAGTGGGATGCTGAAGAGTCCTGCGCCTGCGTAGAGGTCTGCGACCCGCTGGGCGTCGCCTACCCGTCGAAGTACTTCGGCGACTAGCAGTAGCGGGGCGTCGCGGTGGACTTGCCAAAACCCCTCGGTGTCGACGCGGTAGTTCCAGGTGCGCTCTCCTACGGTGACGGTTTCGCGTACAAAGCGGGGTGCGTTATCGCGACGGTCTGCTTTGCCTGCGCGCCATGGGGTGCCGTTGACGCTGACCCGCACGTCACCGTCGGTTGGTTGCACGACGACTACCCGCTTGCCGGCGGGGAATCTGCCGTCAAGCAACTCGGCTTCCACGGTGGGCATGGCGAGGGGCATCTGCGTCAGCGTCCGCAAGTCTTTCGAGCGGTGGACGTGCATGGCTGCCCGACCTTGAGCATCTGCGACTGCGCTCACACGGGTGCGGTAGCCCAAGCCGTTGGCGGCTTGGTCTGAGGGCGCCGCACTGACTTCACCTGGGAACTCCATTGTGGCAAAGCGTTCGAACGACTCGACCAACACTGAGTGCTTCCATGAGCGTTGTGCGGCGAGCGCCACGTGCGAAAGTTCCCCTCCGCCTATTCCCCCTGCCCCGGCCTCTGGCCATACCGACTCAACGCGGTCTGGGGAGGCAGAAAGAACCTCAACCGCATCGGCCCTCCAAAATCGCGCATCGGCCCCTGCCTCGGTGACCTGCACGCGCACGGTCTCCCCTGGCAGTGCGTGCCGCACAAAGATCACTCGGCCGTCGTGGCGCGCTACGCAGTGCCCGCCGTGGGCTGGCGCGCCTACGGTGACGTCAATCAGTTCGGTCATGGCAATTGCTCCTCAGGGCTTGGTGGCGCCTCTTCTTCTGCGCGCCGATCGCGGGCAGATTCGAGGTGCCAAGGAACGGCGGAAACCACCACGCCGTCGAGTTCAAGCAACCTCGCGCGTAAGCGTTCAGTCGCGCGATTATGTAAGAACGTCTCCCACCAGCGTCCCACGATGTACTCGGGTACGTAGACCACTACGACATCGCGCGGGCTGTTGCGGTGAATGGAACGCACGTATTCCATCACTGGTTCCACCAGGTCGCGGTAGGGAGAATCGAGTATGACGAGCGGGATCCCGGCGTCGATGTCGCCCCATTGCTTGGCAAGTAGCCGTGCCGCGGCGGGGTCGATCTGCACTCCGAGAGCTTCGAGTCGCGAATGGCGCGCAGCTTTCGCATATGCGAGGGCGCGTACTGCGGGTCGGTGTAATTGCGCCACGAGCACGATTCCGTGGGTAGCGCTCGGGAGGGTGACCGCTCGGTCGGGGGCGGTGACGCGGACATCTGCGCGTACTGCCGCATAGTGCCTGTTAATGGCATGCATGAGCAATACGATGATCACAATCAACACAATCGCGAGCCACGCACCGTTCGCGAAGTTGAACACTGCGACGACGAGCCACACGAGGGCGGCCATGAAGGCGGCAGCGCCGTGCAGGAGCCGGGACCCAAAGTACCGCGCCCGTTCCTTACCCGTGGTTGCGAGCGCATAGCGCTGCGTAAAGTGCCGCACCATCGCCCATTGGCTGAGGACGATCGCGGTGAATACGCCCACCACGTACATGTGGATCAGTTGAGCGAGGTTCGCACCGGTGAGCACCACCATGAGAGCGGAGGCGCTTGCCACAATGAAGATGCCGCCGCGCAGTACCAGGCGGTCATTTCGCATGGCTAGCTGGCGAGGCAAGTAGGCATCTTTGGCAAGGCTCGCGGCAAGATTAGAAAAACGCCTAAATACGGCCGATGCGGCAGAGACCAAGATTGCACCAGCAGACAGTGCCACGAGCCACATCACCCACGGCGTTCTGAATACGTGGTCCGCCGTTTGTAACAGGATGGGACCTTCTGGCCAGCCGCTGATGCTGTACATCCAGGCGAGCAGGGCCACGCTGAAGAAGGCTGCCGCTGAGACGATCACCGCAATAAGCAATGTGCGGCCCGCACGCTTGCCCTCAGGGCTCGCATGGTGTGGCCCAGCTGAGACGAGGTGCTCGATGCCGGTGACCATGACCGCGCCCGACGCGATGGCACCTGCGTATGCCATCACGATCGTGAGGGTCGAGGGCCCAATCGAGAACCAGTACGCCGTATCGCCAGCAGGTTCACGCGCTACCCCAAAAATGAGCATCCCGAGGATGACAATTAAGAAGCCGAACCATACGGCGAGCAGAATTCGTACCCGCTCGCGGATCATGCGCAGCGCCGCAAACGTGATCGCCGCGATGAGCCCCACTCCGATGACCGTCTCCCAATCAGTCAGGTCAGGCATCAGATACGACGCCAGCTTGGCGATCGCGGCAACCGAGACGGCCACAGTGAAGATGTAGTCCACTAGCAATGCCGCACCGGTGACCATGCCTGCCCGGCGACCCAACAAGTCTCTTACCGCGCCGTAGTCCCCCAGCGCATCGGGCCTTGTACGCACGTTGGAGCGGTACGCGAAACCCAGCAACAACATGATGAGCACCACTGCGCCAGCCAAATAGGGAATGGCGCCGTGCTGCCCTCCCTGTCGCAGGGCGTCCACCACCGCATCTGGCGCATAGGCAACCGTCGAGAGAATGCCAGCCCCAAAGACGGGCAAAGCAAGCCGCGTCCTCAGCGGCACAGCAGCCGACGAGTCCGTAGCGATGGGTGGGCCAAAGGCAAAGCGCCGCAGCCGTTCAAGAGGTTTAGCCACGTCGAGCCATCCTCAACCGCGTCACGGGTATAACGTGGGCTGTTGTGCACATAGTGATCATGGGCTGCGGCCGTACCGGCTCGGCACTCGCCGTTGAATTCGAGGCGCGGGGGCACTCAGTCGCGGTGATTGACCGGAGTCCAGATGCCTTTCGGCGCTTGCCCTCTGACTTCCAGGGGCAGCAAGTCACTGGCATTGGGTTTGACCGTGAAACACTCGTCACGGCGGGAGTTGAAGAGGCGTATGCCTTCGCTGCGGTGTCCTCGGGAGACAACTCAAACATTTTGGCTGCCCGCGTGGTGCGCGAAACGTATGGCGTCGACAACGTGGTCGCACGCATATCTGACTCGGGTCGTGCTGCGGTGTACAGCCGTCTGGGCATCCCCACCGTCGCTCCTGTTCCGTGGACTACGGCACACATTGTTTCCCGCGTCTTGCCTGGTGGCATGGAAGAACTCTACGCCGACCCCGTGGCAAAGGTCGCTCTTCAACGACTGTCTTATCACCCCGCATGGGCGGGCGCGAGCGTGACAGATATCGAGAACGCCACGGGCACATCGGTCGCCTACTTGCTGCGTTTTTCGCAAGCAGTACTTCCCTCCCCTACCCTCACGCTCCAGTCGGGAGACGAACTCATGTGCGTAGTCCCCCACTCAGCCCTGGCACATGCGGGACGGGCGCTGTCGCGGCCACCTGAGGGGAAGGCATGAAAGTCCTGATTGCCGGTGCCGGCTCCGTAGGCCAATCGATTGCACGCGATCTTCTTGAACATGGTCACGAGGTAGTGCTCATGGATCACGCCGCGACCGCGATGCGCACTGATGAAGTAGCCCGCGCGCAGTGGGTCCTTGCAGACGCGTGCGAACTAGCCGCGCTCCAAGACATTGCCACTGAGACGTTCGACGTCGTCGTAGCCGCGACGGGCGACGACAAGGCAAACCTCGTGACGTCATTTTTGGCCAAGACTGAGTTTGCGGTTCCCCGAACGGTGGCGCGCGTCAACAACCCGCGCAACGAGTGGCTCTACGACGCTCAGTGGGGCGTCGATGTGGCTGTTTCAACCCCGCGAATTATGACGGCCATGGTCGAAGAGGCCGTGACTGTGGGTGACGTCGTTAAAGTCTTTACGTTCCACCAGTCAGGTGCATCGATGGTTGAGGTGACGTTGCCTGCGACGGCGCCGGTCGTGGGCCACGCAGTGCGAGAAATCGACTGGCCCGCAGAGATCGTACTGTCATGCATTGTGCGCGGCGACCAGGTGTTTGCACCCAGCCCCGCAGACACCCTCGAAGCCCACGACGAGCTACTTTTTATTGTGGCTGCTGAGGGAGATCCTGAGGCGCTTGATCAGGTCCTGCGGAGCGCACCAACACCCACACCCCCCACAGAGTGAGTGCAAAGAGCGGAACGCCCATGGCGAGTTTTGCTGTTCCCAACGCAGCCACCGCATCGGCCATATAAAGCGGCACCTGAACAGCGAGGCGCAACAAGAACATGGCCGCCAAAATCGCAGTGCCCAGCTGCATAATGCGCATGGAACGTGGGTCGTCACGCCACGCTGTGCCCCAGTTCTTGAACAAGCCAACTGCAACCCCAACGAGTGGCCAGCGCACGGCCATCGACACAAGCATGCCGGCAGCATATGCGGCATTGATCCACAGACCAGGCACAAAGTAAGCGCCGGCCTCGCCGCTACGCCATGCCCAGATCGCACCAAGCGCTACGCCGACGACGCCCGACAAGGCCTGCTGAATGCTCGTGCGTTGGAACAGGCGAACTATCACGAGGATGAGTACCGTGGCCACAGAGGCGATGACGGGAACTCGAAAGCCACCGTCGACTAGGTAAGCCACCACAAACACAACCCCAGGCGCTGCGGCCTCACTGAAACCGCGCCACCCGCCCATCGCATCGGCAAGAGAAAAGTTCTCGCTCGTGACAAGTTGGGCCATACGGGAAGTAGGGACGGGAACCGGCTCTTGGGGGCTCTGACTCGCGGGAGACTCGCTCATGGTCCTAACTCAAAACTGGGATTGAAAAGCCTGGGCACCGAGTCTGTTTCATTAACCCGGCCCTGCAGGCGAATGTGGGCTCCAGGCTCGATGCCATAGATTTTTCGCCTGCCTAAAAATACTGCTTCAATGCGGCCTGTCCCGTCGTCAACTCTGACAGAGAAAACGGGCGCGTGGTCGCGTGGCTCCACCTTAATGGACACGATACGGCCCGCGACCGCGACTACGGTGCGGGGCGTGACCGTAGCAATGGGAACTGATGCTTCCACCCCTACAGTGTGACGGATCAAGCCGATGGCGCGGACTGTGTACCCGTCGACCCGAAGCCACCTTCACCCCGGTGGGAACCCGGGAGCTCCTCAACATGCAAAAAAGCGGCGTGTTCCACCCGTTGAATCACTAGTTGGGCGATCCGGTCGCCCTTACTCAGGCTGACGGTTTCGCGTGCATCAGTGTTGAGCAGTGTCACAGAAATTTCGCCCCGGTAACCCGCATCGACGGTGCCAGGCGCATTCACGATTGTGACGCCATGGCGTGACGCCAGCCCGGAACGCGGATGTACCAACGCGACATAGCCAGCCGGGAGCGCAATTCGCAATCCCGTCGGCACCGTCGCCCGCTCGCCCGGAGCGAGCTCGACGTCTACACGGGTGGTGATGTCCGCCCCGGCGTCTCCCGCATGGGAGTACGCCGGGAGCGGCACATCAGCGTCTGTGGTGCTGACGAGTACATCGAGGGTAGTCATTGTGACGCGACCCTTAGGCCGCGCACTCTGAGCAGATGGGCTGGTCGTTCTCGAACGTTGCAAGCTGACTGCGGTGGTGTACCAAGAAGCACGACATGCAGGTGAACTCATCCTGCTGTGCCGGCAGTACACGCACTGACAGTTCCTCGCCCGACAGGTCAGCGCCAGGAAGCTCGAAGCCTTCGGCAGCTTCTGCCTCGTCTTCGTCGACTACCCCTGACGTTTTGTCATTGCGACGTGCTTTGAGCTCCTCAATGGAGTCAGCAGAGACCTCGTCGTCGGTCTTGCGGGGTGCGTCGTAATCGGTTGCCATTAGGCATAGGTCCCTTCGAGGAGATGGTGTGAGTACTAAATGCTCATGCGGGCGATTTTGTTCCCTCGGGCGCAGGCATTGTGCATCAAAAACTGGCGGAATGCGACTCTAGGCGCGCGGTGTGGTCCAAGTCACGTCAGCACCTGCCTTAATCAAGGCCTCTTGCAGCTCGTTCCATAACGCCGGCATGGCGGCAATGACGAGCCTCTCGGTTGGCGCAAATCCGTCGATTCCAGCAACCTTGACGCCAGCTTCTGAGGCAATGAGAGCGCCCGCCGCGAAGTCCCACGCATTCAGTCCGTGCTCGTAAAACGCGTCTAACTGGCCGGCTGCCACGAGGCATAGGTCAACGGCCGCTGCACCCAGCCTGCGCACATCCCGCACCTTTCCCAACAGTTGCGCGAGGATCTCGCCTTGACGTTCGCGACGCTCGGCAACGTACTGGAAGCCCGTGCCCAGCAAGGCACTCTCGAGAGTAGGCGTGGCGGTGCGCACCAACGGCTCTCCGTCTTTGAAGGCCCCTGCCCCACGTGCGGCCGACCACATGACACCCGAGCCATCTCGCACTGCGCCCGCGAGCGGCTGCCATGCGCGTGGTGTCGGTTCCCCCGTCACTGCAGCAACCGATACGGCAAAGTGCGGGAGTCCGTACAAGTAGTTGACGGTCCCGTCGATGGGATCCAACACCCAGGTAATTCCAGACGTACCCGCAACGTCGTCGCCCTCCTCCCCCAGAATCGCATCATCGGGCCTCAGTTGCCCGATTCGTCGCCTCAATAGATCTTCTGCTGCGGTGTCCATCTGCGTCACGATGTCGATGGGGCTGGACTTGGTGCTCGAGATCGCAGCCTGGGGGCGGCCCGCCTCAATGAGCTCACCCGCCTCGACAGCCAGCACACGGGCAATGTCCATAAGTTCGTTGGCTCCAGTCATGGCTCCATGGTGCCCCACCACTCTGACGGCCGATGCGGTGGGCAAGTCAGGCACGCCGGGCGCGGCTTCCTGCGAGATCAGGCGGCCCGTGGCACTCTGGTGCCATGACGCAACTGTCCTTTGTGCGTGCAAGCGACGATGGTGAACACCTCATCGTTGCGATGGCCGACGGTGAAGAGTTTGAGCTACCGCTCACTGACGAACTACGCCGTGCCATCGCCTTCACTCGCAAGCGCCCCGTCGCCTCAGAAGAGCCTGAAAGCCGTGCCTCAAGCTCTCTGAGTCCTAAAGAGATTCAGCAACGCATCCGTAGCGGACTAAACGCGCAAGAACTCGCAGAACTGACAGGCGAGCCGCTTGAGGCCCTCGAGCGTTACGAGGCACCGGTGATCGCAGAGCGGGCCTACATCGCTGAACTCGCGCAGGGCACCCGCATTGGCCGTGAAAATGGTGCGCCTATCCTCGCTGATCTAGTGACGGACCGTCTCGCAAGTCGCGGAGTCGACCCCGAATCAGTGAGGTGGGACGCGTGGCGAGAAATCGACGAACCATGGCAGGTTGCCGTTGACTTTCCTATCGACGGACGGGTTGTTCGAGCCTTGTGGGTGTTCGACCACACCGCTCACGCTGTGACAGCTCAAGATGACGAGTCGCGGTGGCTTACAGAGACCGAACTTCTGGACGTCCCCATCCCTAAGCGGCACCTATCTGCGGTGCGCACTGAGGATGAGGCCCCGTTGGACCAGATTCGACCTGCCATGCCTATTTCTCAAGATTCCGCTACCAAAGATGAGGCTTCCGCTCCATCGTCAACGGAGTTGTTGCTTGAAGACCTCACTGTGCGCCGTGGCACTCGTGAAACCGTCGACGCGGATGATTTCGAGGACTTTGACGAAGACGGCGGTTTTGAAGGCTTTGGCCCCGCTCAGCGTAAACGCGAGGCAGAGGTGGGATTTGACCAGCCTCGCACCTCTGGCAGGTCCATGCCCCACCCCGCAGGGTCAGCCCGCGACGATGAGAAGCCGGCCCCGCCAAAAACTCCTACAGAGCCCAAACCCGCGCGCAAAGGCCGCGCCTCCGTCCCCAGTTGGGACGAGATCGTTTTTGGCGCCAAGAACGACTAAGTAGTAAAGCAGCACTGCGTAAACCAGCACTGCGTAAGCCAGTACTGCGCGTGCGTTCGAGGCATCAACTGGGATCAACTAGTAGGAGCGGCACTTCAAGCTCCTGCGGGGTAAGCGATCCGTGCATGCCAATGAGTTGCATGGATTGGGGCGTCTGAGTTCGCGAGTCGACAACGGTCGCCCTGCCAGCCATCGCGACCACCACATCGCCTACCCGAGAGGCGACCTCGTCCAGCAACTCACCAAAGAGCCCAATGTCCCGAGCCTGTGCTCGGGTCCACACCGCGGCATGTCCCGCGAGGTGCTCGCGCCAGCGGCCAGCGACTGTTTCAGGATCCACGCCTTCGTCAAGGTGAACGTGGACTGCACGCGGTTCACCGGCAATAAGCGCGACGCCCTCGCTCAGAATCGGGTCCTCTGCCACATCCCACCGGGGTGCGCCAGGAACATCGATCATGCCGTGGTCGGCTGTAATCACCATGACCGCCCCGGATGGGAGCCGTTGTGCGAGCCGGCTCAACTCACGGTCCGCGTCCTCAAGCGCCGCGACCCATTCGTTACTCTCCCACCCGTGGCGGTGCCCCGCAGAGTCGATCTCTCCCCAATAGCAATACGACACCCCGGGAGTCTTGGCTACCCCAAGCGCCACATCGATACGGTCCGCTAACCGTTCCGCTCCGATGAATTGACCACCGCGCAATACAGCCTGGGTGAGCCCTGAGCCTGCGAACCTTTGCTTACCCAGGGTGGTGACTGTAAAGCCGTCACGTTGCGCACTTTCAAGGAGGGAGGGCTGGCGTTGCCATTCTTCGGCGTCGAAAGCACCCTCCCACGACACCAGGTTGGCGAGCCCACCAGTGCGGGGGTTGCGAGCGGTATAGCCCGTCATACCCGTACGGCCAGACGGCTGTCCAGTTCCGAACAGACCCAGGGACGCCGCAGTCGTAGTCGGGTAGCCGGCGGTGATCACGCCGTGTTCTGCCGAGCGTAAGAACGGTGCGTGCCCGCGTCGAGCTTCGAGATTGTGAAGTCCCAGACCATCAAGCACCACCACAACCATGTGTCTGGCTCTCGGTAGGTCTAGGCGCAGCCGGTCTTGGTCAGCACGCCGGTGGGCGACAACGTGGCCGGCGCCTACGGCTGCAAGTGCCGCTGGCAATACCGCGCCAAGTTCACGCCCGCCATAGTCAGGCAGGCTCAGACCTAGCTCGGCGAGTTCGTTGGCGGTGGTCAACTGCGCGGACCAACGGACCGCTGCAATGTCGCCGCAAAGGCTTCCAGCGCTCGAATGGTCTCCACGCCGTCCGCAATAGCGCTGACGCGCACGAGAGTGTCGTCACCGGTAATGAGGCCGGTGTAGCCGTGATCGGCTTCGCAGCTCTCGTCACCACAGTTGGCGGGCTCCAACTCAAGGCGTGAATGCACTCCCCAACCCACGGCCAACACCAACTCGCTCGGTGCATCGCCTTCTTGGAAGTCCTCAGGGTGGTGGACGACGTGCGTTAACGCGAGGTTTGAAATCCCTGCGAGCAAGGCGCTTTCTACTGTCGCTGACGCCTCGTGGGTGCCATTGCTACGGTGCCCAGCACCGTCGTCGATGTGCACTCGCATCAGGCGCGTCTCGGTAATGACAAGGACGGTCATATGCCTGCGCACTTCGCGGTCGTCAAAGGTCGTCTCGGCGTGGACAAAGTGTGCGATGACCGATTCGTCCCCTATAGCACTGCGGAGAACTGAGTTAGCGAGCACGGGGTAGTACCCTGCAACAGCAACGGCCTGGTCAAGCGTTTGAGACATGCGGGCTATTGTTCCACTTCGTAGGCGGGGTCACCACCTGCACCCGCGTGGCGGCACCGACAAGGCGCTGGCTGGCGGGACAATACCGTGAGTTCCCAACTACCTACCCGTGAGGAGATCCATGGCCGCCGCGCCCCAAGAGCAGATCACGGACATTGATGTCAGTGCCGAGATGGAGACATCGTTTCTCGAGTACGCCTACTCAGTGATCTACTCGCGCGCCTTGCCTGATGCCCGCGACGGACTCAAGCCAGTACAACGCCGCATCATCTATTCGATGGGCGAAATGGGCTTGCGCTCGGACCGTGGTCACGTGAAGTCGTCTCGAGTGGTGGGCGAAGTCATGGGTAAGCTCCACCCGCACGGTGATACCGCGATCTATGACGCGCTGGTAAGAATGGCGCAGCCCTTCTCGTTGCGGTTGCCGCTTGTGGACGGGCATGGCAACTTTGGCTCGCTCGATGATGGCCCTGCTGCCTCGCGTTACACCGAGGCCCGCATGGCGCCCGCCGCGGCCGCGATGCTCGCTGACCTTGACGAAGACGTCGTCAACCGGGTTCCCAATTACGACAACCGGCTCACTCAGCCAGAAGTGTTGCCCGCCGCTATCCCAAACCTGCTGGTCAATGGGGCCGCAGGTATTGCCGTGGGTATGGCCACCAATATGGCCCCGCATAACCTCATTGAAGTGATCAGCGCGGCCCGCCATTTGCTGGCGAACCCTGATGCGAGTCTCGAAGAGCTCATGCGCTTTGTGCCGGGCCCTGACTTGCCCGGAGGTGGCCGCATTGTGGGCCTTGACGGCGTGCGCGATGCCTACGCCACCGGTCGCGGCAAGTTCATCACCCGGGCGACCACTCGGATCGAGAAGGTTACGCCGCGCCGCCAAGGCATTGTCGTCACTGAGCTGCCATATCTGGTGGGCCCTGAACGCGTGATCGAGAAGATCAAGGATGGCGTGTCGGCCAAGAAGCTTGAGGGCATCACTGCGGTCACCGACCTCACGGACCGCAAGCACGGTCTGCGCCTCGTCATCGAGATTAAGAACGGCTTTAACCCCGATGCGGTTCTTGAGCGCCTTTACAAGTTCACCCCGCTAGAAGAGTCGTTCTCGATGAACAACGTGGCGCTTGTCGATGGTGAGCCGCGCACCCTGGGGCTCAAAGAGATGTTGCAGGTGTGGGTCAACCACCGTGTCAGCGTGGTGCGCCGGCGGTCCGAGTTTCGACTCAAGGCACGTCGTGATCGCCTGCATCTAGTCGACGGACTGCTTGTCGCCATCTTGGATATTGATGACGTCATTCACATCATCCGGTCGTCTGAAGACGCGAATGAGGCCCGTGAGCGACTGCGGACGGCCTTTGATCTGTCTGAGCTTCAAGCGGACTACATTCTCGAACTGCGTCTGCGCCGGCTCACTAAGTTCTCGCGCCTGGAGCTCGAGAATGAGAAGGCACAGTTATTGGCCGAGATCGCGGAGTTGGAAGAAATTCTTGCTTCTGAATCCACGCTACGTAATGTCGTGGGCTCCGAGATGGAAACGGTCGCGGCGCAGTTTGGCACCCCAAGGCGCACCATCTTGCTTGCTGAGGCAGGCACAGTGTCGTCGGCTGCGCTCACCCCAGGACGCGCTGCCGCGTCGCCGCTCGAAGTTGAGGACAGTGCTTGCTTTGCGTTGCTGTCTGCAACTGGACTCGTGGCCCGTACTGCGGATGAGTCTGCGCCTGCTCGGGATGGGCGCAGGAGTGCTCACGATGTGCTGCGAACAGCGATCCCTACGTCTGCGCGCGCAGACGTGGGCGTGGTGACGAGCGCGGGTCGCATTGTGCGATTGTCCATGCTTGAAGTGCCTGCGTTGGCGCCCACCTCTGAGCCGCCATCACTGAGTGGCGGCACTCCCCTGTCCGAGCTCGTTGCGCTTGAGCGTGACGAAGAGGCTCTTACGTTGGTGCCCCTCACCGCCGACGTGGTGGTGGCGGTCGGTACCGCGCAGGGCGTGGTCAAGCGGGTAGCAGCCCAAGAGGCACCAAAGAAAGATGCGTGGGAGATCATTTCTCTCAAGGACGGTGACCGGGTGGTCGGCGCGAGCGTCGCTCCCGACGAGTCCGAGCTTGTGCTGGTGACCGATGATGGCCAATTGCTTCATTTTACCGCCGCTAACGTTCGACCCCAAGGCCGCGCCGGCGGTGGTGTCGCTGGCATCAAACTGAGTGCGCAGGCACGTGTGCTCCACTTTGGTGTTGTCGACACTACGGCCGATGCGGTGGTCGTCACCATCGCAGGCTCTTCGACCGCGCTTCCTGGCACGGTTCCTGGGGCCGCGAAGACGACCCCGTTCAGTGAGTACCCGGCTAAGGGCCGCGCCACTGGTGGTGTGCGCGCACACCGGTTCCTTAAGGGTGAAGACACGTTGTTGACCGCGTGGGTTGGCGTGGCGCCCCCGCGCGCCACGTCGGGTGCTGGACAGCCAGTGGAGTTGCCTGCCGACCATGGCCGTCGTGATGGGTCAGGTGTCGCATTAGGTTCACCAGTGCACGGGGTTGGCTAATGGATGTCGCATACGCCCAAGAGCCTGATCTTGATGTGAACGAATACATTGACCTTCTTCATCGATCAACGCTCGCTGAGCGACGTCCAGTTGACGACATGATCGCGATGGAGGGCGCCCTGCGAGGCTCAGATGTCGTGCTGACAGCCCGCCATGACGGTCGGTTGGTGGGGGCTGCTCGGGCCCTGACGGACTTTCATCAGCATTGCTATCTTGCTGATCTGGCGGTGGATGTCGAGTGCCAGCGCACCGGCATTGGCCTCGCGCTCCAAGTGAACCTTCGAGCGCTACTTGCGCCAGGATGCAAACTGAAGTTGTCGGCAGCCCCCGCGGCCGCAGACTATTACCCGCGCATCGGCTATATCCGCAACGATCGCGCGTGGGAACTGCCGCCGGAAGCGTCTCTAGGCGAAAACTAGGCTACTCGCGCTCGAAAGCCCATTCGCGATCGAAGAGCAACTTGGCAGCCACCAGTCCCACCATGATCGCGAGCACCACGAGTACCACCAGCAATATGCCTGACATCGCCCCGGTGTAGTCGCCATCGTTGAGGCTCACAAGCGCGCCGTGAGCAGCAACGCCAGGGATCATCACCAGCACGGCAGGCACCGTGAGCGTAATGACCGGATAGCGCCCGCCCCGCGCAGCCCACGCGCCCAGCGCGCCCACGATAAGGCAGGCGATCGCGGTCGATGCCTGGACGGGCAGGCCGTTGTCGATACCCACCAGGCGCAAGGTATTCGCCACTGCCCCAATGCCCCCGGCCAGGAGCGCGAGGCGTACCGGGCTATTGAACATCAATGCGAAGCCCCCCACGCCCACTGCCGAAGCGATGGCCCACACGACGATGTAGGCGGCGGTAGAGAGCTGATCTTCCACACGTGGACGGGTGTCCAGTGTCGCGACTAAAGACACCGCCCATACGCTCGCTCCGGCGGCCATGGTCATCATGGTGCCGTAGGCAATACGTTGAATACCTGCCTCGAGATCCATCTTCGCCATGTCGAGCGCACCTGTGATGAGCGCGAATCCCGGTAGCAAAAAGAGCACCGACGAGATGTAGCCCGCTGCGTGCGTCTCGATGCCGGAGGTCGACAAGCTAATGAGCGCGATACCGCTCAGATACGATCCAGCCGCGATCGCGGACCCGGCAAGGGTGGCGCCAAAGGCGTTGAAGTCGCGGAGTGTGAGCCAACGTCGTGTCGCCTGGCCCAAGAAGGCCGCGACAAAGACAGCCAGGACCTCCCACGGCACCGCATTGTTGAGCACCGCAAACGCGGCACACGCAATCCCTGCGAACGCTGCGTTGGCCATCCCCGGGTAAAGCGCGGGTCGGTTCTCGATGTCGTCCAGAGTGCGGTGTACCTCTGCCGCGGTGGTGCGCTCAGGAAGGGTGCGGCGCATACGGTCCAGGCGGAGTAAACGGTCAGCGTTCACGTGGAACGAGCGGTTCTCCGCAACCTCCGTACGGAAGATTCGACCACGGTGTGACGTCGCAGAGAGGTCAGTCATTGCCACTTGGTTTGCATGGCGGTCAATGCCCACCGCGTGTGCGACCGACCGCATTGCCTGCTTCACACGATAACTTGCGGTTCCCGAAGCCAACATCAGTTGTCCGGTGCGCAGCACCACCCCAGATTGTTCGATGAGGCTCACCGGTTCGAGCGACTCTTCGACCTCGGCAAGGGATCTCACTCGTAAGTCGTCCACGGGTTCCTTATCGCTCACGCCACCATTGTGGCCTATGAGCGAGGCGCGCAACCAGGACTATTGCCTCTGCTGTGCTCACATTCCGCCGGGCTCGGGGCGGTTGCCAATGTGTGTAGCCTGCCTAGTCCGCAGTAAGTCGGGAAATCGCCGCGTCGAGCGCGCTCTCCCACTGGCGGGCCCGACGTCGCGCCTCCATCACGTTGACAGCGGCAGCACCTGTCGTGATCGCGCTCCCTACGGCCACCTTGCGCTGGTTGAGGATGAGCCCTACGACGACTCCAACTGCGCCCATGACGATGGCGCCGGCTGTGGCGAAATACGACCGAATGTAGCCCCGCATGTCAGCCAAAGCCGCGAGGTCGGTGCACGCAATGATCGCGTCGATGTCCTCACTCGTGAGCGGCCGCGGGCCAGTCGGTGCGGCCCCCACATCAGGTAGTCGGGCTTGGCGTTCAAGGTATCGGGGCTGTCCCCACATGTCTGCTTTTCCCATACTCGCCACGTTACGCCGGTCGTGCCGAGTCTGCAGTGGGCTTTCGCGCTACCGGGCATCGCCCCTGTAAAGAGAACTTGCTACCGCGAGTCAGACATCAATACGCGAACTGTCCAGTTTTGCCGCGCCCGCAACGATGAAGTCTCGGCGTGGGGCAACTTCGTTGCCCATCAAGAGTTCGAACACCCGTTCTGCACCTTCCGCGTCTGCGGCGGTGATGCGGCGCAAGGTGCGGTGCTGCGGGTCCATCGTCGTCTCAGCCAGTTGATCTGCGTCCATCTCGCCAAGACCCTTATACCGCTGGATATCTTCCTTGAAGCGCTTACCCGAACGTTTGAGGTTGCGAAGTGTCTCCGCAAGCTCGGCCTCGGAGTAGGTGTAGATGTACTCCTTCTCACGGCGCGCTGACCCCATGACCTCAATACGGTGCAGTGGCGGCACCGCTGCGTACACCCGCCCGGCGTCGACGAGCGGACGCATGTACCGGAAGAACAAGGTGAGGAGCAACGTGCGGATGTGGGCGCCGTCCACGTCCGCATCCGTCATTAAAATGATTTTTCCGTAACGGGCCTGGTCGAGGTCGAAGGAACGCCCCGACCCCGCCCCTAGGACCTGGATGATGGATGCGCATTCTGCGTTGTGCAGCATGTCCGTCACGGATGCTCGTTGAACGTTGAGGATCTTGCCGCGAATGGGCAGGAGCGCCTGGAAGTCCGAGCTCCGGGCGACCTTCGCGGTGCCCAACGCGCTATCACCCTCGACAATAAACAGCTCCGACTGCTCAACGTCGTTGCTACGGCAGTCGGCAAGCTTGGCAGGCAGTGATGAGGTCTCGAGCGCGTTCTTACGCCGCGAGATTTCCTTTTGCTTACGCGCAGCTACCCGGGCACGCATCTCGGCCACGATCTTCTCAAGCACGGTATTGGCCTGAGCCTTGGTGTCGCGCTTGGGCGAGCTCAAGATGGCCGTCAGTTCCTTTTCCACCACTTTGGCGACGATGCCACGCACGGGACCCGTGCCGAGCACTTCTTTGGTCTGACCTTCGAACTGCGGTTCGGGAATACGGACGGTCACGACCGCGGTCAGGCCGGCCATGATGTCGTCCTTCTCGATTCGTTCCGCGCCGTCTTTGCCTGTCAGCTTGAGGCGCCGCGCATTCGTCTCGATGACCTTGCGCATGACCTTGGTAAGCCCGGCCTCAAAGCCCGCGTGGTGGGTTCCACCCTTGGGCGTGGCGATGATGTTGACGAACGAACGCACCTCATTCTCGTAGCCGTTCCCCCACCGCAACGCGATATCAACTAAGCACTCACGCTCAACGTCTTCAGACACGAGCGTGCCGTCGTTCTTGAGCACAGGGACAGTCTCGTGGAAGGTGCCGGAGCCCTTGAGTTCCCAGGTATCGGTCACCGCGACGTCACGGCCGATGAAATCTACGAAGTCCCGTGGACCACCGTCGAAGCGAAAGCTCTCCTCACTGATCTCAAGCGGATTGCGCTCATCACGCACGGTGAGCTTGAGCCCGGGCACCAGGAACGCGGTCTGGCGGGCACGGGCAATCAGATCTTCAAACGTGAACCGTGCCGACTTGTTGAAAATCTGGCGGTCAGCCCAATAACGCACCCGCGTGCCCGTTTTTGCCTTCGCAACCTTGCCGACCTTGGTCAGCTCTGAGCCGGTAGTGAAGGGTGAGAACGTCGCATCAAGGGCCGGGCCTGACGCAGGGTCAGCCCATCGCCCTGGCTCACCGCGGCGGAAGGCCATGTGATGGGTGGCTCCCCCGCGATCAACCCACACATCAAGCCGTTCGCTCAGCGCATTCACCACAGACGCACCGACGCCGTGTAGTCCGCCCGATGCCGCGTAAGAACCGCCGCCGAACTTTCCACCGGCGTGCAGCTTCGTCATGACTACTTCGACGCCCGTCAAGCCAGTCTTGGGTTCCACGTCGATGGGGATACCGCGACCATAGTCGCGCACCTCTACGGAATCGTCGGGATGAAGAATAATCTCGATTTGATCGCCATTGCCGCCCAGCGCCTCATCGACCGAGTTGTCGATAATCTCCCACAGACAGTGCATGAGCCCACGCGAGTCCGTAGTGCCGATGTACATGCCGGGTCGCTTACGAACCGCCTCAAGACCTTCGAGAACGGATAGATGTCGAGCGGAATAGTCAGATGCAGCCACGGCCCAAGACTAGATCCCAAAAGAGCATCAGCCGTACTGGCACGCCGTTCGTCGGAACAGGCAGAGCACGAGATGTGTTGCCTTTCTCAAAGGAGGCCTGATGACTACCGATAATTCTGCAAAAGTCCAAGTGTCCGACCGTGTACGCCAGATCACCGTCCTCGTAGGAGGCGCCCTCGCAATAGTGGGTGCCGCGTGGGGCTCAGGTGCCTTCGGAGGCACCCCCATTGCCGAGGCGGCAGATGGTGCTCTGTCTGCCGAAGCCTCTGTACTTGCGCCCGCATCGGCCGCTTTCAGTATTTGGTCCGTAATCTACGCAGCCCTGGTTGTGTACGGCATCTACCAGGTGCTACCGGGTAACGGAGCCGATCCCCGATTACGAAGTGTGGGTTGGTGGATACTCGCGTCAATGGTGCTCAACGTCGTATGGATTCTCGTGGTTCAAGCGGAGTCCGTCTGGGGCTCCTTCATCGTCATCGTGGTACTAGTGGCCGTGTTGATACGCATCGCGGCTCTTCTGCGACGGCACGAACCCCGCTCGTGGAAAGCGGTGGTGGCGACTGACGTCCCCGTGGGTCTCTACTTAGGTTGGACCACCATCGCGACCCTTGCGAACCTTGCGGCAGCGGTGGGTAACCAGCAGCCCGACCTCGACAGGACCGCGCCTATTGCGATCT
Organism: uncultured Demequinaceae bacterium; assembly: GCA_964535845.1. Lineage (GTDB taxonomy): Bacteria > Actinomycetota > Actinomycetes > Actinomycetales > Demequinaceae > Demequina. The sequence continues at coordinate 18,272 of CAZHTO010000016.1, forward strand.
GGGGATCAATCGCCGCCCTGGCAGGGCTCGCCGTTCTCGTCGTGGTCTTTGCACGGTGGGCTCGCGCAGTGCCGGGCGTAGCTATCTCCGCCGGCCTTGCGCTCGCTTGGGGTCTTACCTGGGTTGCTGTAGGCCGTGCTGAGGGCGAACCCGAAAGCCTGGCTATGGTGTGGGCAGCGGGTCTCGTGGCGATCGTGGCGTTCGCGACGCCCATCGCAGTGCGGGACTTCCGAAGTTCGCGAGCGTAGACCGCTATAGACCTTCGCCGGCCTGCCCGGGAACATCCGGGCGGCCGCGAACGGTCACCATCGCGATGTTGTCATCTTTCACGTAGAAACCCATGTGGTCATAGAGAAGCAGACCCATGGGAGTCGAGTGGAGTTCAACCACTTCGATGCCCCGCCGGTCAGTCTCTGCAAGCAGTTCCTCCATCACCAACCGCGCGTATCCCTTGCGTTGATGTTGAGGTGCAGTGGAGACCCACTGCACGTACCCCATGTAGTGAGCCTGAGCGCCCGGCTTAGGCAAGCGGGGCGCAATATTGACCAAGCCACAACACGCCAATCCCCCTTCAGGGGCGTCAATCACTATCCCAATAAGGTCACGACCAATGCGGTCACGCACCAGTCGCGTGACGTCCACCGCCCAGGTGGGCGTAGGTTTCGCTCCCACAGACTTATACATCAGCGCGCCCAGATGAACGATCTCGGCAGCGTCTGCTGGAGTGGCGAGACGGACAGCAGTCACGTCAGCGCCACACCACCGCGACGATGACGTTCACAAGCGTGAATACACCTACCAACAACCAGAACTGCTTTCCTGAGTCACGCTTGGCTCCCACCTCAGCGAGCCCTGCAATAGCGAGTGCAAGTACCAGTTTTACGGCAATCTTCACGTGATCCGGTTCGCCGTCACCGGCATACGCCACGCCGGTGAGCGCCAGGCCAGTGATGATTTGTGCCCTCGCACCCCACACCATGGTCATGGTGACACGCTTCGCTTTAGCGCCTAACTGAGCCAGGAATGGCCCGAGGATGGCGGCGAGGCCAATGAAGTGGGCAATGACAAGAATGTCGCGCAATACGTCCACGAGTGAGTCTCCTTCAAGGTGTGGGCCTCGTCGGATTGTACCCACGAGAGGCCACGGTCTCCCCTAGGACTGCCGGACTATGTGACAAACAAGTGTGCTGGATAGCCGGGTCAGCTCTAGCATGAGGCCGTGACCATCTCGCCCCATCGCCGCATTCCTGCCCTCGGCGCGACCTATGTATTGGTTGGCGCACTGCTGTTTGGGTTCAACGGATCGATGGCCAAAGTAGTGATGGGCGCCGGGGTCACGCCGGAGCAGTTGACGTTCTTCCGAGTCCTCGGGACCGCCCTTATTGCCGGCGCTGTGTTGCTTGTGACAGATCGTCGCCAGTTCAGGCTGAGACCTCGTGAGATTGCATGGTTCGCGGCACTTGGAATTGGCGGGCTCGCCATGGTGCAGTGGCTTTACTCAGTCGCAATCTCGCTTTTGCCGGTGGGCGTGGCTCTACTGTTCGAGTACACGGCCGTGGTGCTGATCGCGCTGACCGCCCGGTTGGTCTTCAAAGAGCCTGTGCGTGCTCGACTGTGGTGGGCGATTGCAGTAATGCTCGTGGGGCTGGCAGTCGTCGCCCAGATCTGGGATTCTTCACTTGCTGGGCTGGGCGTACTTGCGGGCCTTGGCGCCGCGGTGGCATACGCGTTCTACTTTCTGGGTGGCGAAAAGTCGGTCGCGGGTAAGCCCGCAATCGCGGTCGCCTTCTGGGCGGCGGCCTTCGCAAGCGCCTTCTGGCTTCTGTTCTCCCGCTGGTGGCAGTTGCCGTTCGACACGCTGCACGAGCACATCAGCTTTGAGGGCAGCCTCGAGGGGGTGGTGGCACCGCTGTGGATCCCGCTCCTCGCCGTCGTCACGTTAGGTGGATTCGCCCCATTCACCTTGATTTTCTTGTCGTTGCGACACATCAGTGCCACCGCTTCGGGACTGCTCGCTTCTTCTGAGGTGGTGTTCGCTTTCGTGGTGGCTTGGGTGTGGCTCGGAGAGTCGTTGCTGCCCGTACAAATTGCCGGATCTGCTCTGGTCCTCATCGCAATTGTCGTCGCTCAGACTGCACGGCAACGTCCCCGTGCAGTCGATCACGAAGGGTTCGCTGCGGGCGTGCCACCCGAAGCGCCCTGAGTATGAGGACGACGCCCTTCAAGCCCCGGGTCTTCTTAGACTGAGAACGAGCCCGCGCTACGCAACCACTCACATCCCTGAACCCAAGGAGGGCGTATGTCTGATCCGGAGGCATCGCAGCCAACCGACGACGCGGCACCTAGTGTCAATGCGCGGGTACGCCGTCTTCAAGCAGCCCTCACGGAACTTGAGGTGCCCGAGACGGTAAAAGAGTTGAGCCGGCTCGACACGACAGACCGTGCGCTCGCCTTCAGGTTTCTCCCAAAAGACCGCGCTCTTGAGGTATTTGAGGACCTCGAGCCCGCTTTGCAACGCGAGCTCATCACCGGGTTAAGAGAGAACGCGACTCTCGAGATTCTCGAAGGACTAGACCCTGACGACAGGGCGGGCCTACTCGAGGAGATGCCGGCAGCCGTGGTAACCCGCTTGCTGTCGGGACTCAGCCCGCACGAGCAAGACATGACGACAACTCTTTTGGGTTACCCGAATGATTCTGTAGGCCGGCGGATGTCTCCAGAGGTTGTCTCAATCCCCGAGTCCGCCACGGTGGGTGAAGCACTGTTGCGTTTGCGCACATACGGGAGCGAAGCCGAGACCATTTATATGGCGCCGGTAGTCGCACCCGGTCGCCGCGTCGTGGGCGTGGTCTCGCTTCGCCGCTTGTTCATCACATCAGCAGAAACTCCGGTTGCCGACGTCATGAAAACTCCGGTCATGGTAAATGCGGATGAAGACCAGGAGGTCGCTGCCAAGGTAGTTCGCAACAACGGAATGCTTGCGATCCCGGTAGTCGACGCTGAGCAACGCCTACTTGGTGTTCTTACTGTCGATGACGCGATGCGGGTACTCGAGAGGGAGGAGAGCGAAGATGTCGCTCTCACTGGAGCTACGGCACCACTGCGGCGCCCCTACCTGAGCGTTCGCCTGTTCGCCCTCGTGCGTTCGCGCCTGGTGTGGCTCTTAGTGCTGCTTTTTGCTGCGACGTTAACTGTCGGAGTACTGGACCATTTTGAGGCCACGCTTGAGCAAGTGGTGGCTCTCGCGCTGTTTATACCGCTACTGATTGGAACCGGGGGTAACGCCGGCTCCCAGGCCGCAACCACCGTGGTGCGCGCGGTCGCCGTTGGCGATGTGCGTTTGTCTGATTGGCACCGCGTGGTTGGCAGGGAGGCTGTCACCGGGGCGTTACTGGGCTTGGTCCTAGCGGCCATCGGCATTGGGCCTGCATCGTTCTTTGCCGGCTGGGATGTGGGGCTTGTGCTCGCACTCAGTGTGGTGTTCATCTGCACACTCGCTACGACTATTGGTGCGATCATTCCGCTCATCGCGGCGCGTCTGGGGCTCGACCCGGCAGTCGTAAGCGCGCCATTCATTTCCACAACCGTGGACGCGACTGGTTTAGTGGTCTACTTCTTGATTGCGCAGGCGGTCCTAGACCTATGACGGTGCCCCACGCCGTGAGGCACCGTCGTCGCCTTGATAGGGCGACTTAGTCTAGGTAGTCGCGGAGCACCTGCGAACGAGACGGGTGACGCAACTTCGACATGGTCTTGGATTCGATCTGGCGAATGCGCTCGCGGGTCACGCCAAAGACGCGGCCAATCTCGTCAAGAGTTTTAGGTTGCCCATCGGTGAGCCCAAAACGCATACCCACGACGCCGGCCTCCCGCTCACTGAGCGTGTCCATCACCTTGGTGAGCTCTTCTTGCAGGAGCGTAAAGCCCACCGCATCGGCCGGAACTACGGCCTCGGAGTCTTCAATCAGGTCCCCAAACTCACTGTCGCCATCTTCACCGAGCGGAGTGTGCAGGGAGATGGGCTCGCGTCCATACTTTTGAACCTCAACGACCTTCTCAGGCGTCATATCGAGCTCCTTAGCGAGCTCTTCTGGCGTGGGCTCACGGCCCAAGTCCTGCAGCATCTGCCGCTGGACCCGTGCCAGCTTGTTGATGACCTCCACCATGTGCACCGGGATACGGATGGTGCGCGCCTGGTCT
>CAZHTO010000017.1:0-19638 GCA_964535845.1 uncultured Demequinaceae bacterium
CCGGTGTCGATCATGTCGTCGACCAGCACACACGTGCGGCCTTCAACCTCACCCACCAGCTCGTGAACCTTAACCTGGTTGGGCACGGATGGGTCGCGGCGCTTGTGGATGATCGCGAGCGGCGCACCCAGGTGGTCAGACCACTGGTCTGCCAAGCGCACGCGGCCAGCGTCAGGTGACACGACAGTGAGGTTGTCGGGGGCCACGCGGGTGCGCACATACTGAGCGAGCATGGGCATGGCCCATAGGTGGTCCACGGGGCCGTCAAAGAAGCCCTGGATCTGCGACGTGTGCAGGTCAATCGACATAATGCGGTCTGCACCGGCGACTTTGAACATGTCGGCGACCAGGCGGGCAGAAATAGGCTCGCGGCCCTTGTGCTTCTTGTCCTGGCGCGCGTAGCCATAGCTAGGCATCACCGCGGTGATGCGCTTGGCTGAGGCGCGCTTTAGAGCGTCCACCATAAGCAGCTGCTCCATGATGGCTTCATTGATAGGTGCGGCGTGAGACTGGAGCACAAACGCATCGGCCCCACGAACGCTCTCTCCAAAACGCACATACAGCTCGCCATTAGCGAAGGTGTAGGCAGTGGTGGGCAGCAGGTCGATGTTGAGATCCCTCGCAACAGCCTCCGCCAACTCCGGGTGCGCACGGCCACCCGCTAGCACCATCCGTCGCTCACTCGCGTGCGAGATATCTGAGCTCATGCGTCTCCCTTGGAGTCATCGCCCTCACGGGCCGGTGAAGTTGACGATAGCCCGTTGGCATCGTCTTGCGCCTGGGAAGCCTGAGCCGCAGCCTGTGCTGACGTCGAGCCGGGTCGACGGCGCTCGACCCACCCTTCGACAATCTGTTGCCCAGAAGAGTTAATTGTGAGTGCACCCGCCGGCACGTTGTGGCGGACCGTCGTGCCTGCACCCGTGTAGGCGCCGTCACCGATGACAAGCGGGGCTATCAGGGTGTTGTCTGATCCGATACGCACATGCGCACCCACCGAAGTGTGATGCTTGTTCACGCCGTCGTAGTTCACAAAGATGGTCCCAGCACCCACATTGGTACCCTCGCCAATGGTCGCATCGCCCACGTAACTCAAGTGCGGAACCTTCGCGTCTGGCCCGATGGTCGCGTTCTTGACACCCACGAACTCGCCCACCTTGCCGTGGTCGCCCACAACACTTCCGGGACGCAGGTGTGCAAACGGACCCACCGTCGCATGCGCGCCAATGTTGGACTGGTGCGCGTGTGTACGCATAACTTGCGCATGCTCGCCCACCGCGACATCCCGCAATGTGCAATCGGGGCCCACGGTCGCGCCCGCTGCCACATGAGTGGAACCGAGAAGCTGAGTACCAGGCAACAACGTTGCGTCTTGCTCGAGAACCACGTCCGCATCAATCCACGTGGAGGTCGGGTCAACAATTGTGACGCCCTCGCGCATCCACTTGTGCGCAATACGTTCGTTGAGGGCCCTACCCGCTGCAGACAGCTGAACCCTGTCGTTCACGCCTTCCGTCGCCGCCGCATCGGGCGCAACAAAGGGGAAAACGTGACCGCCATGACTACGGGCTATCGCAATCACATCCGTCAAATACATCTCGCCTTGCGCATTGTCCTGACCAATCTCTGCCAATGCGTCACGCAATACCGCTGCGTCAAACACATAGATACCTGCGTTGATCTCAGAAATCTCGCGTTGCTCAGCGCTCGCATCTTTGTCTTCGACAATCTCGAGAACCTCATCGGTCCCCGCATCGCGCACCACACGGCCATAACCAGCAGGGTTATCTACCCGAGCAGTGAGCAACGTAATGGCAGCATCCGCATCGTGGTGTGCGTCCACAAGGGCGCCGAGCAACCCACTGTCCACCAGCGGCACATCACCGCTCGTGACCACGACTGCGCCCGTGAGCTGAGTATCAAGCACGGAGCTGTCGCCCACCTCGCCGCTAGCCACGCGGGCTGCAATCGCCGTGGCATCGAGGGTTGAAAGCCCGCAATAGACCGCGCGGCCGGTACCGGGAATCTCATCCTGGTCGGCGAGCAACGTCTGAGGTGCAATCTGCTTCACGTGTTCAGCAACCCGCTCACGTTCGTGACGGACTACCACGACGATGCGCTGAGGATCGAGCGCGGCTGCTGCAGTGAGCGCGTGGCCTACAAGCGACCTTCCCGCGATCTCGTGCAATACCTTGGGGGTGGCGGACTTCATGCGAGTTCCAGCGCCTGCGGCGAGGATCATCACGGCGGCGGGTCGCGTGCGGCTCACCGGGCTCCCTTCTGCGGCCCTTACGGGCGTCGATCAGGTTCGGAGGACAGTTTACCCGGGTGTCATCCCCGCGCTCGCCGGTTTTGCTCCGCCCTCAGGATTCGAACCTGAACCGCAAGGCTCCAAAGGCCTGCATGCTGCCGTTACACTAGGGCGGACCGCTCGGGGCGTGTCCCTCGGTGGACCATTCTGCCAGGATTCACGGCACACTAGGAACGTGACTGACGAACCCCGCAAAGTTCCCCGCGCCCGGATGACCGGCCACGAGCGCCGCGAGCAACTGCTCGTCGTAGCCCGTTCCCTTTTTGCCGAACGCGGTTTCGAGGGTACCTCAGTTGAGGAAATCGCTCTTCGCGCCGATGTGTCAAAACCGGTCGTTTACGAGCACTTTGGCGGCAAAGAAGGCGTCTATGCAGTGATCGTTGACAGGGAAGTTAAAGCCCTGCTCGACTCGCTCACCGGGGCATTGAATGAGCGCGGCCACCCCCGCCAACTCGTCGAACGAGCTGCCATGGCACTGCTCGATTACATCGAATCTTCTCCCGACGGATTCCGCATTTTGGTGCGCGATTCGCCCGTAGCGCAAACCACCGGGACATTTTCATCCCTCATTGGCGACGTCGCAGCGCAGGTCGAACACCTACTCGCCCACCAGTTCGCCAAGCGCGACCTCGACCCATCGCGCGCTCCCATTTACTCCCAGATGCTGGTCGGCATGGTTGCTTTGACCGGTCAACACTGGGCCGACGTACGCGAACCGTCCAAAGACGAGGTTGCCGCGCACTTAGTCAACCTCGCGTGGAACGGGCTTTCGAACTTCGAAAATGTAGGCCTCGCCTCGCCCGACCAAGTCGACACCTCAACCACTGCCACTCACTAACTCCCCACAGCCATCCCTCCGCAGGCCTATGCTCAGTGTTGTCAGCCCACAGCGACATCAGGAGCGAAAGCATGATCAAGGGATTCAGGGACTTCATTGCCCGCGGAAACGTCGTAGACCTCGCGGTCGCCGTGGTCATCGGGGCGGCGTTTGGCTCCGTCATCACCTCACTGGTCGACAACGTCATTAACCCACTCATTGCTGGGATCGCTGGCGAACCAGACATGTCGAACGTACTGGTCTGGACACTGCGCGACCCCGGCCCCGGCTCCCTCGAAGAGCCAACGGTGCTCGCACTAGGGGCCTTCCTCACGGCAGTGCTCAACTTCCTGATCATCGCGGCCGCCATCTACTTCATCATCGTGATGCCGCTCAACAAACTCGCAGAGCGCCGTAAGAAGGACGAGGCCGCGGTCGACGAGGCCGCTTCGCCAACTGAAATCGAATTGCTCACCGAAATCCGCGACGCGTTGAGGGCTCAAAGTAAGCCATAGCATCGGCCGTTGGTCGTTTGAGCTGTTTCAGTCGCGCCCCCGATTGGCGCCTCACCGCCATCTCACCGCCGCGCTGAGCGACCCCCAGGACGCACGACACCCCCGAGATTCGACACTCAGCGACCACTACCGCGCTAAGGCGGGGGAATGGGTGGGGCGGTGGGGCGGGGGGTCGGGTGGCGCTGGGGTGGGGATGTGGCGCTGGGGTGGGCGGGCTAGGCGATGATGGCTGCGCCAGGGGCCGGGCCGCTTGCAGTCACCACAGCGGTCGCAGTGCCCGAGGCCGTGAGGTGCGCGGCAATCGCGAGCGCGTGTTGCCTGGAGCGGGCCAAAGCCGCCACCGTGGGCCCAGATCCCGAGATCATGACGCCAAGCGAATCGGCCTCGTTGGCGACCTCCATCACTGCCCGTAGCCGGGGTGCGAGCGCCAAGGCTGCGTCTTGTAAGTCATTGATGAGCGCCTCTCCGAGCCACTCAGCATTGCCTGCCAAAAGTGCTTTCATGACGTCGTCGGAGATGGTCGGCTCGCCCGCACTGCGTTCCCCTGCGGCAACCTGGCGATCGAACTCCCCATACACCTGAGCGGTCGATAGCCCTTGTTCCTGAGTAGCAAGCACCCAATGGAACTGTCCGCGCGTCATAGCCGGAGTGATCTGCTCCCCGCGGCCAAGCCCCACCGCAGTGTTGCCATGCAAAATAAAAGGCACATCCGAGCCCAAGCCGGCGGCAATCTCGTCAAGTTGCTCCCGCGTGGCTCCCACATCCCATGCTTCTGCGCATGCGAGCAAGGTGGCGGCCGCATCGGCGCTCCCGCCAGCCATACCCCCCGCAACAGGGACGCCTTTCACAATGTCGATCGTGACGCCGTCGGTGATTCCGAACTCGTTCCTAAGCGCGCGCGCCGCCTTGGCTGCAATATTGGTCCCGTCCAGGGGCACCCCCTCAAGGGATACCTGCGCACCGCGCGCCGCTGCGAGCTGAAGGACGATGTCACCGTCGCTTCGCGGGGTGACTGTGACGGTCTCGAACAGGTCGACCGCCTGGAACACAGTCGCGAGTGGGTGATACCCGTCGTCACGTACCGGGCCTACAGCCAGCTGCAGATTGAGTTTGCCTGGGGCTCGCACAGTGACAGAACGGCTCATGAACCCACTGTGTCAGAGGTAGAGGAGTCTGCGCTGGCCAGCGCCTCAGCAATGCGCGCGAAAGCCACAATATCTAGTTGTTCGCCACGAGTGAGGGGTTCGATTCCGCAAGCGCGGAGCGCGTCTTCTGCCGCAGCAGCCGAGCCAGCGATACCGGCTAGCGCACCCCTGAGCCCCTTGCGGCGCTGAGCGAAGGCCGCATCGACCACGGCGAAAACCTGTTGCCGCGTCGCGGTGGTCTCAGGAGGGTCACGACGTTCCATCAGCACCAAAGCGCTGTCGACCCGGGGTACAGGCCAAAAAACTGAGCGTCCCACGTCGCCAGCACGCCGAGTCGCGGTGTACCACGCAGCCTTGGCGGACGGGATGCCATACGTGCGGGACCCAGGCGGCGCAGCAAGCCGGTTCGCAACCTCGGCCTGCACCATGACGAGCACCCGTTCAATACTCGGGAACCGTTCAAGGAAGTGCAAGATCACCGGGACAGACACGTTGTAAGGCAGGTTCGCCACCAGCGCCGTGGGCGGCTCGGGCAAGTCGGTGACAGTGAGGGCGTCGGCAGCCAACACTGTGAGAGATTCGCTATTGCCCGATGCGCGGGTTGCGACAGTCTCCGGCAGGGCCTTGGCGAGCAGTGGGTCAATTTCGACGGCAGTCACGCTGGCGCCAGTCTCAAGCAGCGCGAGAGTCAATGACCCGAGGCCTGGCCCCACCTCGACCACATGGGAGTCAGGCCCTACCCCAGCGATGCGCGCGATGCGGCGCACAGTGCCAGCGTCGACAACAAAGTTTTGTCCCCACTTTTTATGTGGGGCGGTGCCGAGCGACTCGGCAAGCGAGCGGATATCGGACGGCCCGAGCAGGTCCGCCACGGCCTAGTACCAGTTCTTCCTTTGGAAGTGACCCCATGCACCGCATGGAGTTCCGTAGCGGTTCTTGACGTAGCTAAGACCCCACTTGATCTGGGTAGCGGGGTTGGTGGCCCAGTCAGCGCCATGCGACGACATCTTGGATCCAGGTAGCGCCTGCGGAATGCCGTGCGCTCCAGATGAGCTGTTGTGCGCGGTGTGGCGCCAGTTAGATTCCTTGGTCCACAGCACGTTGAGGCACTCCCACTCGGCACCTGACCAGCCGTAAATACTAGACGCCAACTGCTGTCCTAGCGCCCGGTTAGCACCCGCGTTCGATGCCTTGGGGATAGACATCGCTCCGACCGAGATCACCTCATCGACAGGCTCTTCGACGACAACGCGCATGCCTTCTGCGCGGTCAACTTCGACGCCGTCCTTGAGAGTCACGGTGTAACTGATGAGGGCTGTGCCTGGGGAACCTTCTGTCACCACCGTAGAGGTGCCTTCCAGTTCGCTAAAGTCCTTTTGCTCAACCGAGCCGTGGTCGATATTGACCTCTTCGGTCCGCACCACTACTTCGAGGTCCGCGGCCTGTGCCTGGACGGGAGCAACGCTCTCTTCGCCAGCGGCTTGGACCTGCTGCGACTCGCCGTCGCTTGCCCACGCGTTCACGCCGACAGAAGCGAAAGAACCCACGGCGAAAGCGCCCAGGGCGATTCCGCTGACGGTCGCGTATAGGCGGGTATTGCGGACTGCCGCGCGCTCGCGGCGGTCACGGCGCCCATTTGCCATCGGCGCAGTGCGTCGGTAACTCACTCGGTAAGGTCCTCTCGTACGCACGCCTCAGATCGTGCGTTATCAGACTGTTATCTCACACCTCAGTGCTCAGACGCCAGCCCATATTTCTCAGACGGCCTCAATCATAGTGGCTCTACCCCGTATTTACCAGGGGCCATATATCGAGTGAGAGGTGTCCCATACTTGCGTACACACATCCTCAAGATTGCGCTCAAGCACCAACGCGACCGTCCGCACCGTGTGAGCCGCCTGGGCCGGAGCATTAGGTGCTCCACGATGAGGGTGCGGAGTCAAGAAAGGCGCATCCGTCTCAATAAGAATCTGAGACAAAGGCGTCACGGCAACGGCGGCTCGCAGACCGCCTGCGTTCTTAAAGGTGACAGTCCCAGCGAAACTCAAATACCAGCCCCGGTCAGCGCACAACTTCGCCATACCTGCATCGCCAGAAAAGCAATGAAACACCGTGGTCTGGGGCGCACCATCACGATCAAGAATGTCGATAATCTCGCCATGCGCATCCCGATCATGGATTTGCAACGGCTTGCCGAGCTCTTTAGCCAACGCAATGTGATCGCGGAACGCCGCTATTTGCGCATCATGCCCCTCAGGGCCGGTACGAAAAAAGTCGAGCCCCGTCTCACCCACAACTCGAATGCGCTCACCACGCGCGAGCTCTGAAATCTCAGCAAACGCAGCCTCGTACTCGCCCGCCGCAGCCAAAACTGCCGCATCGTTGGGGTGCAACGCCACACCGCCCACGAGCTCTGGGAACTGAACCACCGCATCGGCCGTCCAGCGTGCCGACTCAAGGTCACAGCCAATCTGAACCACACGCGTGACTCCGACGGCGGCTGCCTCTGCAAGCCGGTCCGCGACAGTACGCGGCTCATCACCAGCCGGGAACTCCAGATGGCAGTGATTGTCGACAATTGGAGCCGGAAGTGGCTCTGGTGGCGCCGGCCACGCCCCGCGGCGCGTCATGAGCGAACCTGCAACGTCACTCGTCCTCTGACCGCATGCGTTCAAGCTCTTCTTCGATAATGCTGTCGTCGAGCTTGGTGAAAATGGGTGACGGTGCGGGAACCGGCGTACCCGGTACGAGGTCATTGCGGTGCCACGTGTTCTGCTGCGCAGAGTAGTCACCCTGGATCACTGGATAACTGCGGCCGGGGATATCAAGATCGTCGACCTCGACCAGCTGCGGCATAGGCGCAAAAATGCCCGTTCCGCCAAGTGCCTCGTGTACTTTCTGGGCACTGTGCGGCAAGAACGGTGCGAGCAGGGTGTTAGCGTCGCTCACCAATTGCGCGGCGACTCCAAGGACCGTCTTCATGCGTTCGGGGTCTTCAGTCTTAAGTTTCCAAGGTGCAGTGTCAGCCAGGTACTTATTTGCTTCGCCCACTACCCGCATCGCCTCGTTGGCAGCCGCGCGCTGACGGTGAGTGCGAATCAACTGCCCTACCTGCGCGAATCCAGTTTCGGAGGTCGCGAGTGCCGCGCGGTCCATGTCCTGGAGGTCCTTCAACTCAGGGATCGAACCCACGTTCTTGTGAAGCAACGTCGCCGTGCGGTTGACCAAGTTGCCCCAGCCCGCAACCAGCTCATCGTTGGTGCGGCGCTTGAACTCCGTCCAGGTGAAATCTGCGTCAGAACTCTCCGGGCCAGCGACTGCGATGAAGTACCGCAACGCATCGGGCTGATACCTCGACAGCATGTCACGTACATAGATCACGTGGCCGCGCGACGACGAGAACTTAGAGGACTCCATGGTGAGGAACTCGCTTGACACGACCTCAGTAGGCAACTGCAGATCCCCATACTCACTAAGCGAACCGCCACGGTCGCCCCGGCCATTGGCAGCGAGCAGTTCACCGGGCCAAATCTGCGAGTGGAACGTGATGTTGTCTTTGCCCATGAAGTAGTACGACAGCGCCTCGGGGTCGTTCCACCACTTACGCCACGCATCGGGGTCACCTTGGCGGCGCGCCCACTCGATCGAGGCAGACAAGTAGCCAATGACCGCGTCGAACCACACGTACAGGCGCTTGTTGGGGTTGTCGATCCAGCCTTCAAGCGGCACACGAATGCCCCAGTCGATGTCTCGCGTCATGGCCCGGGGGCGCACATCAGCGAGCAGGTTGAGGGAAAAATTCAGCACATTTGGACGCCAGTCGTGGCGGGCCCCGAGCCACTGCGAGAGCGGCTCGACGAGGGCGGGCAGGTCCAAGAAGTAGTGTTCAGTCTCGATGAACTCGGGGGTCTCGCCATTGATGCGGCTCACCGGGTTTTTGAGGTCGATCGCGTCTAGCTGGTTGCCGCACGTGTCACATTGGTCGCCGCGCGCGCCATCGGCGCCACATAGAGGGCACGTGCCTTCGATGTAACGGTCTGGCAGGGTGCGGCCCGTCGAGGGCGAGATTGCGCCGCGCGTGGTCTGCTTGATCATGTACCCGTTTGCGTGAACCGCTTTGAACATGGCTTGGGCCACTTCATGGTGGTTGCCTGTGGTGGTGCGCGTGAACAGGTCGTAACTCAGACCAAGTGCCACCAAGTCCTCGACAATGACCCGGTTGTAGCGGTCGGCGAGCTCTTGCGGGCTCACGCCCTCGTTCTCTGCCTGCACCAGAATCGGGGTGCCGTGCTCGTCGGTGCCCGACACCATCAGCACGTCATTGCCTGCCATCCGCATGTACCTGCTGAAGACATCAGAGGGCACACCAAAACCGGCCACGTGGCCGATGTGGCGCGGTCCGTTTGCATACGGCCAGGCAACTGCAGAGAGGATGTGCGACATGCGCCCCATCCTAGTGACCGCCGCGGGGGTGACTCTGCAGAATCACAAACCTCTGTGAGCGTCCACTAGGAAGCACTGCACCCCCGAAAAGCAGCACTCAGCGTCCACTGCCGCGCTAAGGCGGGGAATGGGGCGGGGTGGGTGCCGGGCGGGGTGGGTGCCGGGCGGGGTGGGTGCCGGGCGGGGTGGGTGGGGGCCGGGCGGGGGTTGGCGCAGGTTAGTAGTCGGGAGCCGCGTCCAGGCCAAAGACCTCTTCGAGAGTGTCGATGCCGTCCTTGTGCATATGCGTCGCAAGCGCGACACCGACGTATCGCAGGTGCCACGGCTCGTAGGTGTAGCCCGTCACCGCCTCTGCGCCTGCGGGATACCGCACAATGAACCCGTACTCGTGCGCATAATCCGCGAGCCACTGGCCTGCCGGCTCATCGGCAAAGCATTCCTTGAGTCGACATTCTTCGCTCGCATAGACGTCGACCACCCACCCGGTCTGGTGTTCGGAGTACCCCGGCCGCGCAGAGAACCGGTCGGCCCGCTCGGCTCCCCAGTCGTCAACATAGGCCTCATAAAGCAACTGCTGGTATCCGAAAGTTCGGTAGCCCGTGCCCATCTTCAACAGTGCGTCCGCAGCCTTCGCCGCATTGGCCATCTCCCCGAGCGCTACGGCCGCCTCAGGTACGAGCTCTGCACCGTTCACCGTCTGCAGTGTTGGCGGCGCCCAGTCTTGCGGGGTGACGGGCCGGAGCTTATTGATCACCACCCACGGCGAAGCGGGGTCATCGATCGAGTGCTGATTCAAATTGGGCGAAACTTCGACCTGCGGAACCTCGACTACAGCGGCTTTTGGTTCGGCCGATGCGGTGATGGGCATAATCGGCTCAAGACCCACCTCCTGTGGCTCAGTGGGACTCGCGGTGACCGTCACCCGTGGAGAAGGCTCCGCAGCAAAAAGGGATTCGTCGTGCTCGGGGGGAAGTGGCCGCGCGAGAACGACCATGACCATTGCGACAGCACCTATCGCGACGGCGCCCGCAATCGTGACGACCCAGCCGGTGCGCCGGTGCTGAGGTTTGAGGGCATGCTTCATGGGTTAGCGCTCACCGGTACCTGCCCGGGCCTCAAGCACTGCGGCATAAAGATCCCGTCGGGGCACACCGCCAGTCACGGCAAGGTCTGCGACCGCATCTTTAGCACGCTCCCCCGCGGCAACACGTGCGAGCGCCTCTGCGACCAGTTCCCCCATGGATGCAGCGCGCGGCGGCCGGCCTGCGACCGTCACCACAATCTCACCACGCGGCTCCGTGTCCCGCGCCCACTGCGCCAACTCACCCAGAGGCCCACGCTCGGTGTGTTCGTACGTTTTGGTGAGTTCGCGAGACACTGCTGCCTGCCGCTCAGCTCCCCACGCCGTTGTCATGGCGTCCAACGTATCGGCAAGTCGATGTGGAGCCTCAAAGAAAACCATGGTGCGAGGCTCCGCGACCAGTGCGGCCAGTGCGCGTGCGCGCTCACCGGCCTTGCGCGGCACAAACCCTTCAAAGCAAAACCGGTCAGTAGGCAGGCCCGACAACGCGAGCGCTGTCAGCACCGCGCTCGGTCCCGGCAACACCGTGAGCTCTACGCCCGCCGCCGCCGCCGCCTCGACCACCCTAAAACCCGGGTCAGACACGGTAGGCATACCCGCATCAGACACGACCAGCACCGTCGCCCCCGCGTGCGCACGCTCGACCAGCATCGCCGCCCGCTCGCCCTCATTGTGGTCATGGACCGCTACCACCTGGGCTGTCACCTCAAGACCAAGCCTGCGAACCAAGTCCTTGAGCCGGCGCGTGTCTTCTGCCGCGATCAGGTCCGCCTGGGTGAGGGCGGTACATAGCCGTTCGGACGCATCGGCCGTATTGCCAATAGGGGTCGCTGCAAGCACTATCCGTCCGGTCATGAGTCCAGCGTCCCACAGCGGTTGCCATCACCTGAAGGCCACGGGCGCAACTAGGCTTGCGCGTGTGATCCCTGACGTGTTGTGGCGATGGCGGGTTGCCCTCATGGGCATAGGCGTAACGGCGTTGGCTGCGCTCATGCGTTTTGCTGGGCTCAGCTACCCCACCCAGCTGGTTTTTGACGAAGTGTTCTATGCGCGCGGCGCGTACTCGCTACTCACCCTTGGCTATGAAGGTGCATGGGGCGGCGACAACCAAGACTTTGCGAACGGCGACTTCTCGCAGTTGTCCACCGAGGGCGACTACGTGGTGCACCCGCTCGTGGGCAAGCAGCTCATTGGCGTAGGCATGTCCATCTTTGGCCCGAACCCATTCGGATGGCGGTTCATGGGCGCACTGCTGGGCACGCTCACGGTGCTCATCGTGGCGATGATTGCGCGCCACCTGTTGCGGTCAACGCTGTGGGGCGGGGTCGCCGGGGTGCTGCTCGCCATTGAAGGTGCCCACATTGTGCTGTCCCGCTCGGCACTCCTCGACATCTACTTGACGTTCTTTGTTGTGGCCGGGTTTGGATTACTTGTGGTCGACCGGGCGGTCACCCGGCAACGGATATTCACTGCGGCCGATGCGCTGCGAGAGCAGTCAGGCCTGGCACCTGGAGCGGTCATTCCGGGCCTGGGGCCGGTCACTGGCATCCGTTGGTGGCGCTTCGCGGCAATCGTGGCCCTGTCGCTCTCGGTTACCGTCAAGTGGTCCGGCCTGTGGTTCATGGCGGCATTCTTAATCCTGTCAGTGGCGTGGGACTGGGTAGACCGCTACACCGCGGGCGTTGAACGGTGGTTCGCTGGCGCGTACGTGCGGGCAGTCCCAGCGGCGGTGCTCACCCTCATCGTGTTGCCGGCCGTTTACATCGCCTCGTGGATTCCGTGGTTTCGCTCGTCTGAGGCCTACGCCCGCCAATGGGCGCAGAACCATCCCGGCGAAGGCCTCACCTGGCTTCCCGAATCGCTACGTTCACTCGCCGAATACCACCGGCAGATGTGGACCTTCCACGAAGGGCTCGACTCCGAACACAACTACATGTCCAACCCGTGGACCTGGCTGTTCCAATGGCGGCCCACGGCCTTCCACTTCGAAGACGCGCCCGAGGCGGCATGCGAGGTCGAACGGTGTGTGAGTGCCATCCACTCGGTAGGGCACCCGCTCGTGTGGTGGGCTGGGGTCGCAGCACTTATCTACGCCGTGTGGCGGATGCTACGCCGGCGCGACCTGCTCGCACTGACGGTGTCCCTCGGGGTGTTCGCCGGGTGGCTGCCGTGGCTCATGTACGCGCACCGCACCATTTTCACGTTCTACACGGCTGCCATGTCGCCCTTTGTGGTGCTCACTCTCGTGTGGGCGCTTAAACGATTGGCTCAACCTCAGTGGCTTGACGGCCAGTGGTCCCGCGGTGGCACCACGGCCGTCGTGGGCTTCATGACGGTGGCGCTGTTTCTCGCGGCGTTCTTTACCCCAATCTGGACCGGCCAGCCCATCCCATTCGAGTACTGGCAACTCCACATGTGGTTACCCAGCTGGGTGTGACCCCCGCACCCGAAGGCGCCAGAGAAAACTCAAAGGCCGGTGACCAGGCTGCTCTTTCAAGCAGCGAAGTCACCGGCCCTTAAGCCTTCACACATTCAGGGGCTTAGAACACACCCAAGATGTCGACCACGAAAACGAGAGTCGACCCGGGGGGAATGGTGCCCTGGTCTTGCTGCCCGTAACCCAGCTCTGGTGGGACCACGAGCAACACCTGGCTCCCGACCTTGTGGCCGGCAAGGCCGTCGGTCCAGCCCTGGATAAGCCCACCCTCAACAAAGGGGAACGATGCGGGCTCGCTGCGCTCCCACGAAGAGTCGAAGGTTTCGCCGTCCCACAACCAGCCGTGGTAGTGCGCAATGACGGTCTGGCCCAACTCGAGCTCTTCACCTTCGCCCTCGATGAGCGGCTGTACGACCAGCTCGGAAGGCATCTCTGCGTCGCCAATCTCGAGGCTCGGTGCGCCCGACTCGTCGAGTGTGACTACAGGCAGGCCCTCTTCAGGCGTGACTGCGGCACCTTCGGCTGCATCGAGCGGTACGACCACCTCCACAATGGTCATAGCCATGTAGATCGCGGCGCCCGGGGTGTCCACCGCCGTCTGATCGATGGTCGCGAAAATGAGGTCTTCACCCACGGACGCGTTGGAAAGCACGTCGAACAATGCGGGATCGAGCGACGTCTGGCTCAACGGAATCGCCTCTGGGGCGTCCTGGTCGTAGGTTGAGTACACCTGCGCACCGTCGAGACCAGACGTGACGGTGTAGTGCACCATCACGACATTGCCTAGTTCAATCGCGTCGCCATCGCCAGCATTGACGGTGCGTGCCGCGGGTGCATTAATGACGCTCGGCGTATCAAACGTGAGGACTGGAACTCCCTGGTCGTCTTCTTCCCAGGTGATCGCTTCAAGAGTCGCGGCGTCATCGTTTTGGGGCACTTCTGGGACCTCCGTGCCAGTAGGGGTGGGGTCAGTCTCCTCGCCGCCTTCAGAGGCGGCACAACCCGCAAGAACTAGAGCTGCCGCAGCGAACGCGGCAATAGGTAGGTGCTTCTTCACGCGGGGAATCTCCTCAAGGCCCGGACAAATGAGTGCGCCCGCCACGGTATCCCACGTGGAGAGCGCACTTGAACAACCGATGGCACTGCCCGATTGTTCCCAACGCTTGGACGTTCTAAGGGGGGTTGTGCGCGGGCCCAGCAACTTGGGCAGCACATCGTTGCGTAGCTAGAGCGCGCACATGCCTTCATCTAAGTTGAGACATTCACACGGTGCTACTGACACACTGGTCGCACAGAGAGTTCACGACGATGGAACGTGACCGCTACCCCCTAAGAAAGGAAGCATGGTTCAGTTTGTAGGAGTCGCCCAAATGCGCCGCTGGGTCACAGAAGTGGGGCCTGAACTCATCATCACGGGCCTCACCGAGGCTGTTCAAGAAGACCTGTTGCACTGGCGGCAGTTCGACAAAGTGGCGCGGGTCGCCTCGCACTCCCCCCTGGGAGTCATCGAACTCATGCCCACCTCAGACGGCACGCTTTATGGGTTCAAATATGTCAACGGCCACCCCTCGAACCCCTCCCGCGGCTTGCAAACCGTTACCGCCTTTGGCGTGCTCTCCGATGTCAACACCGGATACCCACTGCTCGTGTCCGAGATGACCGTGCTGACGGCACTGCGCACCGCGGCCGCCTCCGCAGTCGCAGCGCGTGCGCTCGCGCGCCCCGATTCCCGCGTGCACGCCCTCATTGGCACAGGTAGCCAAGCCGAGTTCCAAGCGCTCGGCATGCGGACCGCACTCGGCATCAACTCGGTGCGGGTGTGGGACACCGACCCTCGCGCGCTCGAAAAGTTTGAACGCAATGCTCGCGAACTTGGCTTTGAGGTACACGTGGCCAACAGCGCGATGAGCGCGGTCGAAGGGGCAGACGTGATCACCACCTGCACCGCAGACAAGACCAATGCCCGCGTGCTCGACAACGCGATGGTGGGCCCGGGCGTACACCTGAACGCGATTGGCGGAGACTGCCCCGGCAAAACCGAGCTCGACGTCGCGATTCTTCACCGGGCAGACGTGATCGCTGTCGAGTTCGAACCCCAAACCCGCATCGAAGGGGAAATCCAACAGCTCGAGATGGACCACCCAGTGAGCGCGCTATGGGACGTACTCTCAGGTGCGGCTCCCGGCCGCACTGCCGACTCCCACATCACGCTGTTCGATTCAGTGGGCTTTGCTATGGAAGACTTCTCGGCTCTCAGGTTTTTACGAGACGCGGTGGCTGGCACACATTGGGTGGAAGAGATTGACCTCGTGGCCGAGCCCGACGACCCCAAAGACCTGTTCTCGCTCGCGTGGGCTCCCGTGTTGGTCTAGCTATTGCGTTAGCTGTCGCCACGCGCCGCGACAACCGCCACGGCCCAGAACAGCACATCGACCGCCGCAGACCACACGCGGCTCAGCAGCACGACGAGCGCGGCCGTGGGGGCTGGCAAAATCACCAGTAGCAACACCAACTGGGTTGCGTCACGGGTGCCCAGACCGCTTGGCACCAACGGGGTAAGCGTGCCCACCACTCCTGCGAAGCCAAAGGCCCCCACAAGGAACACCAGGTCTGTGACGCCAACGTCCGGCACCACCGAGCGCATCAGAAACGCATAAGCGAGGCCCGAGACAAGCGCCCCGCCGCCGTAAAGAGCCAGCGAGTCGCGCACCACTGGCCACCCCACGGCCACCGCGGTGCCGCGCTTGAGAACGCGAAATCCGAACGCCAGAATCCTGTTGAACACCGGTGGCGACATCGCCACAAAGCCCGCGAGCGCACCGATCGCCACCACGATTCGCAGAGTTGGCGAGATTTCCCCCACGCGCGGGTCGATCGCCAGTAGTGCCAGCGACACGGCTCCCACTGCGACTACCTGGGCGGCAGCTTCTACCAAGGTCGAGACCGCGAGCCGTGACTTCGAGATGCCGTGAGCGGCCGCTAGGTAGATCTTGCCGGCTATCCACGGGACCGTGCCTGGGATGTAGCGTGCGAGCCACGCCTTGGCGTAAATGTCGGCTAGCACGCGGAACGGCGGTAACGTACCGGCCCCCAATCGCGTGAGGACCACGCGCCACACAAACACGCCCAGATAGCGAAACCCGAGCGCAAGCGCGGTCGCGGCCAGGAGCCAGCCCCATGCAGGTTCGATTTCGCTCAATGACGCCCAGTCGACGCTTGCCAGGAACCAGCCGAATGCCACCACAATTGCCGCGTAGAACAGCCATTTGAGCGGCGTCGCCCAGCGCTTGAGCCTGCTCACTCGCGCTCCAGCTCAATACTTGCGGCCTTGAGTGCCGCTTCAAAGTCGGCTTTGAGTTGCGCTTTCATACGGCCGATGCGCTCGTCAGGCCCCGCACTACCCTCGGCTACCGCTTGGGTAGCCAATTGCGAGAACTCCACTAACGCACTTGCCTCAAGCAAGGCCTCGATGGGGCGCGCCACTTGGTCTGTGCCTGCCTGGTGAGCGAAGAGCCGGCCCTTGTCTACGTAGTAGTAGGTGACGGTCGGCACGCTCGCCGCGGTGGCGATAATGCCTGCGTGAAGGCGCAGGGCGATCATCACATTGGCACCGGCGATCACGGACCGAAGTTGCTGCGGAGAAAGATCGTCGTCGCTCAACACATGCACGCGGTCGGGGCGCGCCACCTGAGAGAGCAGCCGTGCCGCAAGCTCGGGGTCCTCGGCCATGTGCATGGGGACCACGACGGCGGCTCCGTGCGCTTCGACAAGGGTGTCGATCATTTCGACCACCCGTGACTCGAGTTGCAGCGCGCGCGGCGCAGGCCCTTGTGTGCGACGCCACCGATGCGGCAGCCAGCCGCCCGTGCTGTAGTGAAACCACGACCGCGGCGCGATAGCTGCGTAGCTCTCGAACGGGACATGTTCGTTCGCACTGCCGTCCCCGTAAACCGCGCTGCCGTCCCCGTAAACCGCGCTGCCGTCCGCGTAGACCGCACTGTCAAAGCTTGCGATCACGTGGCCGGCTGGCACGCCCCATGCTTCGAGTTTTTCTTTGGACTCGGCGTCACGTGTGAGGAACGCCTTGGTGCGGATGACGGTGCGTGCGATCAGGCGGCGCGAGCTCTTTGCCGAGGTAGGGCCGATGCCCTGGAACGTACCGACCACCGTTTTATTGGCGGCGCTCACGCACCACATCTTGACGGCCCAGTACCAAACGCCCAGCCTGTTCGTGTAGTCCTTGAGCAGTTCGCCCCCGCCCCATAACACCAGGTCCGCCTGCTTGGCGGCTCGCATGAGGCGCACCATATCCAGGGGATTGAGCGAGTGAATGTTCTGAGGCAGGACGTCTGCGTTGTACCACTCACGGTCGCGGTCGGGGTATTGGGAGATGAGCGTGATCCGCGCGGATGGCAGGGTGTCGCGCACCAACGCAATTAGTCCGTCCGCAATGGCTCGGTCGCCGCGGTTGGCCGCCAAGTCCGAGTTGATGATGAGCACTCTCACGTGCGTGATCCTTGCATGTGCCAGCCGTCAGTACGTTGCAGCTCGCGCAACATGGGGCGTGCAAGGGCTGGCCATTCGAGCCCTTTGGCGATGTCCCGTGCGGCAGCGCTGTCACGTGCGCAGGTCTCGGGGTCACGGGTCATTGCGGCGGTGAGGGCCTCGCCTAACTCCCGATGTTCTCCCGCACCAACGACGGTGCCGGCCGTCGTGTTGTGGAGTAACTCTTGCGCTCCCGAGACATCCGTCGCCACCACGTATGCACCACGGGCCAGCCCTTCCATGGCGGCCACTGGGAGCCCGTCGACGTCACCATCGGCGGCTACGACTGAGGGCACGGCGACCACGCCGGCCTGGCTTTCCAGAGCTACTTTGGCCGCGCCGGTGACGTAGCCATGGAACTCAACACCGCGGAGCCGCTCAGCCTGTTGCTCAAGTGGTGCGCGCAACGGCCCGTCGCCGCCAATAAGTAACCGCGCCCCCGGTACCTGCGAATACACGACCGGCCACACGTTCAAGACGTACTTCACGCCTTTTTTCTCTACCAACCGGGCCATGATCACTACGGTGCGTGGGTCGCCGGGCTCAGCCGGCGCATCGGCCTTGTGAACACCCATGGGGATAATCGCCATTGCGTGCTCGAGTTGCTCGCGCTCCCCTGGTGTGAAGAACTGCAACAAGCGGCTGGCTGTTTGACGACTTACCGCGGTCACAAAGCGGGCGCGGCGGGTCACCCTTCGGACGATGGCGGTGCCAAGCGGGCCCAGCCTGCGTAGTACCTCCACGTCCGAGGCATGCGTAGTGAAACCAAATGGAATCTTGGCCCGGCGCGCGACCGCGCTGGCCACGATCGCCTGTGGCGTGAACCAATGGGCGTAGATCACGTCGGGCCGTTGGCGGCGCACTTCGCGCTTGAGTGCACGGCGCTCGCCCCACAGCAGTAAAGGGATCACGGCGGCCATGGCGCGGTTGGCGCGGATGGCGGGCATGATCCCGCGGGCGGTCAACGTTTCGAGCCTTCGTGGAGCGTAGCCAAAGCGGTGCTGGGTCACGCGGCCGTCGGGGAGTTCGGACCGAGGCCACTCGAGTGCGCGGGACGACGGGGTGTGGGGTGCGAGGATGCGAATGCGTACCGTGGGATCTGCCTGCGCGAGCGACAGCGCCTGGTCAAGGACAAAGCGCGGCACGGCGTCGTCAGGGTGCGCCGGCACGGTCGATGCCACTACCAGTATGTCCACGGCTCCACGCTAGCGCCCTAGTGAGGACTAGCGTTCCTCAACAAGGTCGAGGAAGCCTGCCACTGCATTCTCCATGAGTTCGGCGTCGTCGAGCGCGCGCGCCAAGACATAGCCACCTTGGATTACTGCCACGGCAGTGATTGCCCTTTCGCGGGCGCGCGCTTGGGCTACTCCAGCGTCGAGAAGGACTGCAGTGACGAGCTCAATCAGGCCCGCGAAGTAGTCCCGTACGGGTTGTCGTAGTTCGCCGCTTGCCATCACCATCGGGTCACTCGTGAGGCGTCCTACACGACAGCCCGCAACAGCATCGCGCGGCCGAGTAAGGTACTCGCGCAACCGCTCCTGCGGTGCTCCCGTCCCCATCAGTGACGACCGCGCATTCTCCAAAGAGGCAGCCGTGGTCTGGTCGATTGCCGCCTGAGCGAGATCGTGCTTGGTCGGAAAGTGATGGTAGAGGCTGCCTTTGCCCACGCTGCTGTCCTCGAGCACCTGCCGGGGCGATGTGGCTTCGACGCCTTGCTTCGCAAATAACTTCTGAGCGGATGCCACGAGTAATTCGCGTGCATCGATTCCGCGAAATGGGTGTTTCGTTTTCATCTTTCCATCGTACATACCTACCTCCAGGTATGTACGATGGAAAGATCATTTACTCACCTATACGCGCCGCTCGAAGAACGAAGAGAGTTCCCTCATGCCGATCATCGCCCACCTCAGCGACCCGCACCTTGATGGCAGTCCTGCACGGCTCAGGCGTTTACAGCGCGTTCTCGACGAAGTCGCCACGCTCCCCGACGTCGCTCTTGTGGCAGTCACTGGAGACATTGCGGACAACGGCGCGGCTGGCGAGTATGCACAGTTCTTCGACGCTCTTGCCCAAAGACTCCCGGCGCTCGTTGTCCCCGGCAACCATGACCTTCGCGCGCCGTTGTCGCAGCACCTCGTGCCCGACTCCCACGGCTACCTCAACTCCTCGACCACCCTGAGCGGGGTGACTGTCGTTGGCATGGACAGCCTGGTCGAGGGCCAGGCACATGGCCTTCTCACAGACGAGACCCTCTCCTTTGCCCGCGGAGCAATCCAGGAGGCTTCTGGGCCCGTCGTGCTCGCACTCCACCATCCGCCCGTTCCCGTTGGCCACGAGGTCATGGACC
>CAZHTO010000017.1:19738-22070 GCA_964535845.1 uncultured Demequinaceae bacterium
GTTCTCGCGCTGGCGGTCGTGGTACTGCCATTCGTCATCACTCCGGGTGCGAGCTTCACACTCACTGTGGCCCACGCTCACCCCAGCAAGACACCGGCATGGCGATACATCACTCTAGGAACGTCCGCGGGAATGCTCGTGATCGCCACTGTTGTGGGCGCGACTGGCCTGGGCACGCTCCTCACCTCGACGCCGGCCTTGCGGATGGGCCTTGGGCTCGTGGGCGCTGCGGTGCTCATCACGTATGGCACCACAATCGGAGTCCGAGCTTTTCGGACGGAACAGGAACACGCAGACTCCGCGACCACGAGCCCCGCCCACCTGGTGCGTTGGTCATTCTTCATAGTCCTCACCAACCCCAAGGCACTTGCGCTCTACGTATTGATCGTTCCAACGCTTACTCGCCCCGGGCTGGACGGTTTCGCTTTGCAGATGACCTTCGTGACAATCCACGTCTGCCTCCAGTCGACCTGGCTGTGCCTCACCCACACCTTGGTAGTGCGAATCCCTGCCCTGGCCCGGTCTACACGTATTCGCCGCCGACTGCTTGGAACGTCAGGGGGCCTCATGGTCTGCCTGGGGATATTTGCGGCAGTGCATGCGTTGAGCTAGTTGCAGTAGCCTGCATACTTAAGCGAAAGGGATAAAAAATGCGTCGAGTTGTGGGCACCGTAGTGATCATGTCGCTCGGGCTTTTCGTGGCCGCCTGCTCAGACGGGGCCCCGGCCACGGTGGCCGAAAAGAACGGTTCAGGCGAGTTACGCACTGATCTTGAGCCGCTGACGTCACGGTTTCCAAACCTCACATCAACTGAGGCCGCACACTGGATGTCCGGAACCTTTGGCGACGGCAGTGTCCCCGGCCCTAGCACCTACTGGATCGACGCGGTCGTGACTCTGCCGGCCTCCGAGCACGCGGCGCTTGCCGAACTGGGTGCGCTTGCGCCAGGCAGTCTCCCCGATGACTTCGTTTCCGAGTTGACCGAGTCCGTCCCCGCGGGTGAACTGCGCACCTCCCCCGAACTTGAAGAGGCCTTCTCCCCCGATGAGTTCTGGAGCGACGTCTTACTTGTCGACGACGGCGCGACCCTGGTCTTGAGCACCACGTTCGAGTAACAACGTGTTCGAGTAACAACGTGTTCGAGTAACAACACGCTGGAGTGGCAACACGCTCGCGCGCCTGCAAGTAGTCTCACTTCTATGCGCATTACTGTCCGCGCCGAGTCTCACGACCCGCCCTATGAGCAGATCCGTACCCAAGTGCGCGAAGCCGTGCAATCCGGCTCCTTAGCGCCCGGCACCAAGCTGCCACCGGTGCGGCGGCTGGCCCAAGAGCTCGGCCTCGCGAACAACACAGTCGCACGTGCTTACCGGGAACTCGAGACCGACGGACTGGTCGAGACTCGCGGCCGCAATGGCACCGTGGTCTCCCCTCACGGGGACCCTACCGAGCAAGCCGCCCAGCAAGCTGCTCTCACCTATGTGCAATCAGTGCGACGCTTGGGACTAGCCGATGCTCGGGCACTAGCGCTCGTGGAGTCCGCCCTGCGCACCTGACGTGCCTGAATTGTCTCGGTTGGGGACTTTAGGGAGTGCCTCTACACTGGCGCCTGTGAAGACTCGACTTCTTAGACTCATCATTTGTGCCACGGTCCCAGCGCTCGTCCTGGCCGGATGCTCCGGCTCTGCCGAAGGGGACCCCACACCCACAGGGGAACTCTCACCATCCCCGACGCCGGTACACACGCCAACCGCCACGGCAAGCCCTAGCCCCGCGGACGACGCGGATGGAGCGGGTGGAGCGGATGGAGCGGATGGCGACGTTGATGAGCAGGATGGAGTGCGCACCAACGCCTTCAACAGGTTGCCCGATGCGCTCGCCGACACGTCCTTGGTGGAATCAGAGACCGATCCTTCCACCCACCTGGCAGCTCGTGAGTACCACTCAGACGATGAAGACAGCCGTCTCTTAGTGATGGCTTACATTCCTGGTAACCAGGACGACGGGTACACACCCGTGACAGGTAGCTCGGACTCAAGGTACCTGGCCGTAATCAATCGAGGCTTTGAGGCCCTTGGCGCACCAGAAAACGAGATCATTGAGCGCTCGCCAAGCATTGAGACCTATGACTGGGAGTGTTACGAGGCCCTGGAGACGCAGGGCGGCACTTTCGACCACAGCTTCTGTATTACCACCGGATATGGCCGCGTGATCGAAGTCCAGCGGCTCACAGTGCACGGTTTAGACGAGCAGGCCCGCAACGCTCATATGGATACCGTGCTCGAGGAACTGTCCGCCGCACTCGCTGATCTCGGATCGTAGACATTCGGCA
>CAZHTO010000018.1:0-1497 GCA_964535845.1 uncultured Demequinaceae bacterium
CGAGGCCATTAGGTCGTTGTCAATGGAAGCGCGCATGACCATTTGCAACATGTCCATTGAGGCAGGCGCTCGTGCCGGTCTGATCGCACCAGACGAGACCACCTTTGAGTACGTCAAGGGCCGCCCACACGCACCTGAGGGTGCCGACTGGGACGCCGCCGTCGAATACTGGCGCACGCTGGTGACCGATGACGACGCCACCTTTGATGCCCAAGTGAACTTGAACGCATCGGACCTTGAGCCGTTTGTCACCTGGGGCACCAACCCAGGCCAGGGCCTACCGCTGAGCGCCTCCGTTCCCAACCCTGACGACATGGCAGATGCAGATGAGCGTGAGTCGGCAATCAACGCGCTCGAGTACATGGGCCTCACACCCGGCACCCCATTCCGCGAGGTCGCCATCGATACCGTCTTCTTGGGATCGTGCACCAACGGCCGTATCGAAGACTTGCGTGCTGCTGCCGAGATCATTCAGGGCCGTCAGAAGGCACCGAACACCCGCATGCTCGTGGTTCCCGGCTCTGCGCGGGTGCGTCTACAGGCAGAGCAAGAAGGCTTGGACCAGGTGTTTATCGACTTTGGTGCCGAGTGGCGTAACGCAGGCTGCTCGATGTGCTTAGGGATGAACCCAGACCAGCTCAAGCCCAAGGAGCGCGCTGCCTCGACGTCTAACCGCAACTTCGAGGGGCGTCAGGGTAAGGGAGGCCGTACCCACCTCGTGAGCCCGCTTGTCGCCGCCGCCACTGCTGTGCGCGGTACCTTGTCGAGCCCCGCAGACCTGGAAGGTGCCGACGTTCTCGTCGGTGCCTAAGCCTTAAGGAGCCCAATCATGGAAAAGATCACCACACACACCGGCATCGGTGTTCCGCTGCGCCGCTCCAACGTGGACACTGACCAGATCATCCCCGCCGTCTACCTCAAGCGCGTCACGCGCACCGGGTTCGAAGACGCGCTGTTCGCTGCCTGGCGAGGCGACGAGAACTTCATTCTCAACCAGCCCGAATACCAGCAGGGCTCCGTGCTCGTTGCAGGCCCCGACTTCGGTACGGGCTCCTCACGTGAGCACGCCGTGTGGGCACTCAAGGACTACGGCTTCCGCGTAGTGCTCGCCTCGCGGTTTGCGGACATCTTCCGAGGGAACTCTGGCAAGCAGGGGCTTGTGACAGGAATCGTTAGCCAAGAAAACATCGAGTTGCTGTGGAAGATGCTCGAGGCAGAGCCCGGCAAGCACATCACCGTGTCGCTCCCGGATCGCACCGCCACGTGTGGCGAGCTCACTGTGCCATTCGAGATCGACGACTATGTCGCATGGCGCTTGATGGAAGGGCTCGACGACATCAGCCTGACCCTCAATCACGAAGAGGACATCACAGCTTTCGAGGCCACTCGTGCCGCCTGGCGTCCCAAGACGTTGCCTGCCAAGACGGAACCCACGTTCCACGTTGAGGCAGCCCGCCCCGTCGACGCCTAACCTTCTAGGAACGTCAGGACTCATTT
>CAZHTO010000018.1:1597-11470 GCA_964535845.1 uncultured Demequinaceae bacterium
CCAGCTTCCGTAGGAACGTCAGGACTCATCGGCGCGCGGCACCCCCCTCTGGTGGTTGCTCGTGGCCATGAGTCCTGACGTTCCTACAGGATGCATCTGCGGGCGAATATGAGTCCTCACGTTCCTACAGGGAGGGTGGGGCACAATGCGCGGGGCGCGGGGAACAAAACGCGCGGGGCGCGGGGAACAAAACGCGCGGGGTGGGGGACAAGGCGCGCACAGTAGCAATGTTCCCCACGCGGCTGTAGGAAATTGCTGTGCGCGTGAGATGCTCTACGGCATGACAGCCCCCGTCGAGACTCACTCCCGCCTGCCAGCGCCCACGCTCATGGCCGCACGCATCACCGCGGCGGCCCTCGTGTGTGGGGCAGCGGTGTTGCTGTTTGCGATCCACGTTCGCCCGCTCGGCTACGTGCCATTGCTCGTGGGTGTCGCGCTCGCGTTCGCCGTCGACCGTGCGCTCGCGAAAGACCTGACGCTCATTGCGGTTGGCCAGCTGATCATCTCCGCCATCCCGCTTGCTGCGGACTTGTCGAATGCAGGGATGATTCGTTTTACAGTCGCCCTGAGCCTCGCGGTACTGGTGCCCTGGGCGCTTGCCCGTTACTGGCTAGGCCATGACGCAGTGAAGTTCCCCATGCGCACCGGCAAGCGCTGGACGCGCGCCCAATGGATCTACCTGGGCGTGGTGATTGTCGCCGGCTACCTGATCTTGCCGTTCTACTTCATCGGTTCTGGCGCTTATCAGAACTGGCCCGAGATCACCGATGGGGACGTGATCGCGCGCTTGTTTGTGGGCGTCAACGCGGTAGGCATCTGGGACGAGCTGTTCTTTATTTGCACAGTGTTCGCCCTGCTACGGCGCCACTTCCCCATGTGGATCGCGAACCTTTTGCAGGCAACAGTGTTCGTGTCGTTCCTGTGGGAGTTGGGTTACCGCGAATGGGGCCCACTCTTGACTATCCCCTTCGCGCTTGTGCAGGCCTGGATATTCTCGCGCTTTAAGTCCTTGCCGTACGTGGTGACTGTGCACCTGCTGTTCGACGCGGTGGTGTTCGCCGTGCTCGTCCACGCCCACCATCCGGAGCTATTCAACGTTTTCATCACCGTGCCGGGTCGCTAACCCGTCAACCGCGTAGCCATTCTCGCGTACCAAAACTTGCCAGCGAAGGCGCAACCGCAGTGGCAGCCCACGCCAAATCGTTGGGGAGCCGCGCATCGGCCATTCCCAAGGATGCGATGCGCCAGGTGAGGGCGCCGTGAAAGAAGTCGCCTGCCCCAAGGGTGTCCACGACCGGCGTATGGGGCACCTCAATGCGCCCGGAGCCCGCGGGTGTGCGCCACAAGATCGGTTGGTCACCGCGCGTGATCACCGCACGTTCCACGCCTAGCGATGCGAGCCATGCAAACACCGCGTGGGGCGCGTGATCACCGCTTGGCGTAGCCAGATCGGCCGATGCGACCACTAAGTCCGCTGTTTGCGCCACCTGAGCGGTGTGCGGCTTGAGGCTACCGGCATCCATGATGACCGGAATCCCGCGGTCACGCGCGGCGACGGCGAGGGGGAGCGAGATGTCGCGGTGGTAGCCGTCGACAAGCACAGCACGAACCTGCTTTAACGAGGGCAAGGTGCCAGGGGGAGAGGGTTCAGGTGATGGCAGTTCGGCCGATGCGCTTGCGGACACCACCGCCCGCTCACCTGTCGCTTGGGTCACCATTATTGAGGCGGTGACGGGCGGTCCGGACCCTGCCGAATGGGCTTGAACGCCAACGCCGCACGCTTCAAGGTCTGCCACGATCACGTCGGTGAGCACGTGCTGTGGCAGGCGCGTGACCACAGTGGCACTGCCTCCTTGGTGAACGAAAGACACCGCCGCATTGGTGGCTGGCCCGCCCGCGGCAAGAAGGGAGTCAATGGCGACCGTCTTCTCGTTGGGGGCAGGCACATGGTCGACTAGGTGGATGATGTCGAGGGTGCATAGCCCCGCAAAGAGGGCTTGTGGAGCAGAGGCAGTGGGCACAGGAGTATGCTCCCACGGCGGCACACGTTCTACTTGGGCGGCCCGCGACCACTAAGCGTGAACAAGATCCTGCTGACGGAGAGTTGGCACTCGATGCGAGCAACCCGCGCCATATAGGGGAAGATGGAGACCATGACCGATTCGATTCGAGTGACCGGTGGTGTGCCCTTGCGGGGCGAGATCACGGTACGCGGTGCCAAGAACTTTGTGTCCAAGGCGATGGTTGCGGCGCTTTTGGGCTCCACCCCGTCTACGTTGCGCAACGTTCCAGACATCCGCGACGTGAAAGTGGTGTCCGAACTCTTGCGTCTGCACGGAGCAGGCGTGGACTACGACGTCTCTTCTGGTGAAGTCACCATGGACACGTCGAGTTTGCGCTCGGCAGATGCGATGCAAATCGCGACGCACGCGGGTTCGAGCCGAATCCCCATTTTGCTTTGTGGTCCCTTGTTGCACCGGTTGGGAGAAGCGGTGATCCCGGACTTGGGTGGGTGCCGCATTGGTGACAGGCCCATTGACTTCCACCTTGAGATTCTCAAGAAGTTCGGTGCCCAGGTGCATGAGGCCGGTGATGGTCTGCACTTGACCGCCCCGAACGGTCTCACAGGTATTTCTCACACGCTGAGCTACCCATCTGTGGGTGCGACCGAGCAACTGTTGCTCACTGCAGTACTGGCAAGCGGGACCACCATTCTCGACAACGCCGCGGTGGAGCCAGAGATCAAGGACTTGATCGACACGCTCCAAAAGATGGGCGCGATCATTTCGGTAGACACCGATCGCTCGATCACCATCGAGGGTGTGAGCGAACTCCGTGGCTACGACCACACGGCGCTTGCAGACCGTATCGAAGTGGGGTCATGGGCATCAGCGGCGCTTGCCACGCGCGGTGACATCACCATCCGTGGAGCGCAGCAACGCACCATGGGTATGTTCTTGAACGTTTTCCGCAAGGTCGGCGGCGAATTCGAAGTGACTCAAGAGGGCATTCGCTTTTGGCACCCGGGTGGTGAGCTCAACTCGATCGCACTCCAGACGGATGTGCACCCGGCTTTCATGACCGATTGGCAACAGCCGCTCGTGGTCGCACTGACTCAGGCCAAAGGTTTGAGCATTGTGCACGAGACGGTGTACGAGAACCGCTTTGGATTTACCGATGCGCTGGTGGCTATGGGTGCGCAGGTGCAGTTGTATCGAGAATGCCTGGGCGACAAGCAGTGTCGTTTTGGGCAGCGCAACTTTAAGCACAGCGCCGTCATTTCTGGTCCCACTCCCTTGAGTGCGGCAGATATCGAAGTGCCTGACCTGCGCGGTGGATTCAGCCACTTGATTGCCGCGCTTGCTGCCGATGGCACGTCCACCGTGTCTGGCATTGGCATTATTGACCGTGGCTACGAAGCGTTCCGCGACAAACTCGCGGCGCTTGGCGCGTCGGTCGAGTAACGCATGGCTCCCAAGATCCCCGGTGGGATGAAGGCCACCGCTTTCTTTGTCAAGCCCATTCTGAGGGCAGTGACCAAGCGTGAATGGTCCGGCGGCGAGCACCTCCCGACAGACCGTGGCTTTATCGCAGTGTCAAACCACTTGACCTATGCGGACCCGTTCACGTTCGCCCATTACTTGTACGGCCACGGCTTTGCCCCCCACTTCTTGGCCAAAGCATCGCTGTTCAAGATCCCGTTGGCAGGCCGTGCGCTCGCCCGTTTAGACCAGGTCCCCGTACACAGAGGCAGCGCGCAAGCGCGAGAAGCGGTCGATGCTGCGGTCAAGCTTTTGGAGCGCGGAGACTCGATTGCGGTGTTCCCTGAGGGAACACTGTCCCGTGACCCCGAGATGTGGCCCATGCTGGCTCGCACTGGGGCAGCCCGGATGGCGCTTGAGCACAATGTGCCAGTGGTGCCTGTCGCGCAGTGGGGTGCACAAGAGTTGTTGCCGCCGTATAGCAAACGCCCTAACCTGTGCCCGCGCAAGCGCGTGGTCGTCAAGGCGGGGCCACCGATCGATCTCGACGAATTTAGGGACGTTCCTCTCGATATCGAGGTGCTACGTGCCGCCACTGACCGAATCATGGCTACGCTGACATCCATGCTTGAGGACATTCGTGGCGAGAAGGCCCCTGCGGTGGCATGGGATATGCGACGCAAGGACGGTGGCCGATGACCCGGGCGGCAGTACTGGGCGCTGGCGCGTGGGGCACTACGTTCGCCGCTGTGATGGCCGATGCGGGTACGGAGGTGCGGTTGTGGGGCCGCGACCAAGACGTGTCAGACCAAATCAACACGCAGCGTCGCAACGAGCGCTTTTTGCCTGGGATGGACTTGCCAGAGGGCATTGAAGCCTCGGTCGATGTGCAGGCAGTGCTTGAGGATGCGGACATTGTGGCGGTAGCCCTTCCCGCACAGAAGGTGCGCGGCATCATCGGGGAGTTTGCCGATGCGGTGCCGAACAAAGCGGTGGTCGCATCGCTGATGAAGGGCATCGAGGTCGACACCCATGCGCGCATGAGTGCGGTGCTGGGCGATGCGTGGGGCCTTCCTGACGAGCGCATCGTCATCGTGTCGGGCCCTAACCTGGCACGTGAAATCGCTGTCAAGCAGCCCACCGCGACGGTGGTGGCTGGCACTCACCAAGACGCGACGGAATTGTTGGCGTCTGCGACGGCCTCGAGTTACTTCCGCCCGTACACCAACCCCGATGTCACTGGTGTAGAGCTGTGCGGAGCATTCAAGAACGTGATTGCCGTCAGTGTGGGGGTCGCGGACGGTTTGGGCTTTGGCCACAACACCACCGCGACGGTCATCACGCGGGGCCTTGCAGAGATCACTCGCTTAGGAGTGGCGCTAGGTGCGCACCCCGACACTTTCCCCGGGCTGGCCGGCATGGGCGACCTGATTGCCACGTGCGCATCGCCACTGTCGCGCAACCACACGCTGGGCGCTCACATAGGCCGCGGGCTCACGCTCGAACAGGCCATCGAACGTACGGGCGGCACAGCCGAGGGTGTGCAGACGTCGCGGTCCATCCAGCAGCTCGCACAGCAGCACGGCGTTGACGTGCCCATCTGTGACGCGGTCGTGGACATGCTCCACAAGCGCGAGCCCATCACCGAGGTGTTGACCAGGCTGTTGGCTCGCCCGCGCAAGGCAGAGCTGGCGTAACGTGTCAGCGACATCCAAGCCCACTGTCGCGCTCCTTTTTGGTGGCAGGTCATCAGAGCACTCGATCTCGTGCGCCACAGCTGCAGGGGTGCTGGCCGCGATCGATCAGGACCGCTGGAATGTTGTGGCGGTAGGGGTGACGCAAGAAGGCCGCTGGGTGCCCGCATCGGCCCATCCGGATCAGTGGCGTATCAAAGACCAGCAGCTGCCCCGAGTGCCAGCAGGTGAGCGCACAGTGTTGCTCCCACGCGACGCTACGGAGCGCACGTGGCGCGTTCTTGACGCAGACGGTCACACCCAGAAGCTTGCAGACGTGGACGTGGTGTTCCCGTTGCTCCACGGTCCGTTCGGAGAAGATGGCACCCTGCAAGGTGCGTTCGAATTGGTAGACGTGCGCTACGTAGGCGCGGGGGTGTTGTCTTCTGCGATCAGTATGGATAAGGCCCACATGAAGATCGCCCTCAGGGCAGCCGGGCTCCCCGTCACTCCTGATGTGGTGCTCGATCCTGGGCAGAGCCCTGCTGCGCACCGCGCTGAAATCGAGGCGCTGGGCCTGCCGGTGTTTGTGAAGCCGGCGCGCGCGGGCTCAAGTATGGGGATCACCAAAGTCTCGTCGTGGGACGCTCTCGACGCGGCCGTTACAGCAGCGGTGGAGCACGACCCCAAGGTGCTGATCGAGCGCGCAGTCGTGGGCCGTGAGATCGAGACGGCCGTTCTCGAGGGTCCAGACGGGGCGGTCGCGTCACCTGCTGGAGAGATCATCACTGGTGCCGCACATGAGTTTTACGACTTCGAGGCGAAGTACCTTGACGACAACGGGGCAGACTTGCGTTGCCCCACGGAACTCGACGATGCCGTAGCCGCTCAGGTGAGCGACTTTGCGTTACGGGCTTTCAAGGCCGTGGGAGCAGAGTCACTCGCGCGCGTGGACGTGTTCGTGGGCCCCGACGGCACGGTCACTGTCAACGAGATCAACACCATGCCGGGCTTCACGGAGGTCAGCATGTATCCACGCATGTGGGCTGCCGCTGGCGTGAGTTACCCCGAGTTGGTCGAGACATTGTTGTCTGGCGCGTTGAACCGTAAGACCGGGCTGCGTTAACGAACTCGCTGTGACCCCAGCGGGGGAGCAGTGCTAAATGCAGTCGAGCCCATTGCTGGGCGCATATGCGGCTGAGCGCGAAAACTCAGCCAACACGTCGCCCACTGCCTCGTCGGCACGGATTTTCGGCACGGTGATTTCCATCGCAGGCGTGCGGCCAAACGTCACTGCGATCCAGTGCTCATCTTCTTCGTGCATGAGCCAATCAACAGTGGCAGCCGATGTCTCTACGGCAATGCACTGGTCGGTCGTGGGGCCGGGGGGTTCCACGCCGCAGCGCGCGATGATGGGGTACTCCTCGCCCCACGCCGTGGTCGCTTGAGAAGTGGTCTCGCGTAGGTCGAGGCCGCCCACCACGTCAGGGACGTTCAGCATCACCTGGGCACACTGCGGGTCAGCGGCGTAAGGAGCGGGTTCGACCACCTCAGGGTGGCTACAGCCGGTCAATACCGACGCGGCTAGCACGGCGATTATGGCGGCGATAGCGGAGCGGTATTGCATGCCTCCAGCCTACGTGGTGCTTGCTCGTACGGCGATGGGCTTATCTCGCGTTAAGAACCAGGTAGCGTCTTGGAGTGACCTCTAGACGTGCTCTCTTCGCCGGTTTGCCTCACCGGCGAGCATTTTCATTGGCGTGGCCGCTCATTGTTGCCAATATTTCTGTGCCGCTCGTGGGCTTGGTTGACACGGCGATGCTGGGTCACTTCTCGAATACGCAGAACTTGGGTGCTGTCGCTGCAGGTGCGATTATTTTGGCAGCTGCCTACTGGGTGCTGTCGTTCCTTCGACTGGGCACTACATCGCTCGTGGGCCGGGCAATTGGCGCAGGCCGCAAACTAGAGACGGTCTCACACCTGCAGCGGTCCTTGGTGCTTGCGGGCTTGATCGCGGGCACTGTCTTGGTGTTGCAGTGGGTGATTTTGCCCCTCGCGATGGGCCTTGTTGCCCCCGAGGGTGAGGTGCAAGAGCTCGCCACCGCCTACGCGCAGATTCGTATCCACGCTCTCCCGGCAGTGCTCGCCACGCTTGTCATCAATGGCTTCTTTATCGGTTCACAAGACACGCGCCGCCCGCTGGCAATTGCGATCGTGGTCAACGTCCTCAACCTTGGTTTCGACATTTGGTTTGTGGCCGGGATGGGTTGGGGAGCCGAGGGTGCTGCGTGGGCCGCACTCATTGCAGAGTGGAGCGGTGCGATCTTCGCTGCGGTTCTGTTGTGGCGCTTCTTGAGTCCCAAGCTCCGGGCTCGGCTCAAGCTGTGGCGGGGCCAGGGTTTGCGTCGCGGCTGGCGTGCCCTGCTGTCGATGAACGCAGACCTGGCCGTCCGTACGGCCTTGCTCTATGTCGCCCTGACGTTCCTGACGGCAGCGGGAGGGCGTATTGGCGAAGAGGTGCTGGCCGCCAACGCAATCTTGTTGCAACTCACCATGCTCGCCAGTTACGGGCTGGACGGTTATGCGCACGCCGCAGAGGCGATGAGTGCCCGGGCTTTGGGCACCAAGAACCTGCGCGAGTTCCATCGATCGACGGCTGCCGCAACCCTTCCCGCCCTAGCGATAGCGGGATCTTTTACGGCAATTTTTCTGCTGGGCAAAGACCTATTCATTGGTCTAATGACGTCACTACCAGCCTTGATAGACACCACCGGGGCCTTTTACCACTGGGCGGCGTGGTTACCGCTCATATCGGTTGCGGCATATCAGCTGGACGGCATCTTCATTGGGACGGGCCAGTCGCGGATTATGCGCAACACCATGCTCGTCGCGGTTCTGGGCGTCTATTTGCCGGTTTTCTTTGTGCCCGCATGGATCACGGGTGAGGCCAATAACGACATGCTGTGGTTGGCCTTCACCTTGCTTAATGTGGCGCGCGGCGTACTTCTGGGAGCCGCGTATTGGCGGCTCACCCGCACGGGGCGTTGGCTCGAGACGGCCGATGCGTCCCTCTAGGCTCGTACCATGACCACCATTTCTGACATGGGTGAAGACGCGCTCATCGCGCTGTTTACCCCCCGGTTGCCTACCTCTGATGCCGAGATCTTAGGTCCCGGTGACGATGCCGCTGTCCTGGCCGTTGATGGGCACCTTGTGGTGAGTTCCGACGTGTTAGTCGAAGGCCGGCACTTTCGCCAGGAGTGGTCAAATGGTGCGGACGTGGGCTGGCGCGCGGCAGTGCAGAATTTGGCAGATATTGATGCGATGGGTGCCGTGCCTACCGCCCTCCAGGTGACGTTGTGTGCGCCGCCTTCCACCCCTGTCGAGTTCGTCTTGGGGCTCGCAGATGGGCTCAGGGAGGCGTGCGAGCCGCACGGTGTGGGAGTGGTGGGCGGTGACCTCTCGGGTAGCAGCGAGATTGTCGTAGCGGTGACTGTCTTGGGGGAGACGCACGGCACGGAGCCTGTCACTAGGGCCGATGCGGTGGTGGGGGACGTCGTTGCGGTTTCCGGCGCATTGGGGGCCGCGCGGGCTGGTTTTGAGCAGTTGTCACGGGGACAGCGTGTGGACGAGGAGTCGATGAGTTTGTTTGTGCGCCCACGGCCCCGTATTGGTGCGGGTCTCGAGGCTGCGCTGCACGGCGCGCGGGCAATGATGGACTTATCGGACGGGATTGCTCGGGATGTGCCGCGTATGGCGCGCGCATCGGAGGTCACTATCGATGTGAACTCTGCGGCCGTGCCTATCCATCCTGGTGCGCAGCGCACTGCGGATGAGTTTGGCGACTCTGGCCTGGCGTTGAGGTGGGCGTTGGGTGGGGGTGAAGACCATCACATGATTGCCACGTTCCCTCGTGCGGCCGCGGTGCCTGAGGGGTGGCGCATCGTGGGAGTGGTGGAGGAAGGCGCGGGCGGTTTGCTCATTGATGGCGCTTTGCCCGATGTTTCCGGTTGGGACCACTTCGCGTAATTTGAGTGTGACACGCGTCACACCAATGCTGATCCGAGTGGTACGGTCATGATATGGACGGGGGAATACCGACTCGGAGGGGAGTTCGGTTAGCGAACGCGCAAGCAGCTGATGAGGCTGCTAGCCCATGCGCTACGGACAGTGCAGCTGGTCGTTTCATTGCGCGCGCCTCGGGAGTGGCGGGGGCAATAGGCGTTGCCTCATTGGGCCTCGCGTATGTGGTCACCCAAGCGGGGTCGCCGTTAGAAACGTCCGAACCGAGCGCCTTTGAGGCCAGTAGCACTGCGGTTCGACCTGTCGAGGTATTTCAGGTGATGTCCCCTGAGAACGTCCCGGACCACACGCGCGGTATAGAGGTCAGTGTGACCCCTGCCGAGCCAGCGCCTCTTCCCCCTCAGCCGGCGCCAGCGAAGCCCGACTCTGCTACGTCGAATGTGGAGACGCTTGCCCAAGGGGGCTCACAGGCGAAACGTCCCAAGCACGGCGGCGACAACGGCTCACGTAAGTCGCCCGCGCCCCGTGACAGGTCCGGCGAAAACAAGCGGGGCGACCGTGACGGGAGGGGCGGCGGCTCGGCTGATAACGCTTGGTGGGAAGCTCTTGGTGCTGAATGGGACGGCGTGTACTGGGTTGATTGGGGCGACGTGTACTGGGAGCGCACTGCCCAGGACCAGGCAGGCCAGCAAGAC
>CAZHTO010000018.1:11570-21693 GCA_964535845.1 uncultured Demequinaceae bacterium
GACCAGGCAGGCCAGCAAGACAAGCCAGGTAAGCACGATAAATCAGGCAAGCTTGAGGAGCGAGACAAACGCGGTTCGGATAATCGCGAAAGTCTTCAGTGGCGCGAGCCATCTCAGGACTGACGTCCAACTTTTGCTGCGTCTGTCGCGCAACTCGTTAGGTGACGGGGGTCTAGGGGTGCCCCACGCATCGGCCGTTGTCACATGGATAATGCGCAAACTGTTGTAGACATGAAAAAGCCGGCACCCCCACTGGGGGGCACCGGCTTTCTATAAGACTCGACCTTACGCGCGGCGCTGGACCTTGCCTGCCTTCAGGCAAGAGGTGCACACGTTAAGACGCTTAGGGCTCCCCGCCACCACCGCACGCACGCGCTGGATGTTCGGGTTCCAGCGACGCTTGGTCCGGCGGTGCGAGTGCGAAATGGAGTGCCCGAAGGACGGACCCTTACCGCATACGTCGCAGTTTGCAGCCACGATAGTTCTCCTCAAGTTCCACTTGCGCTACGCCCCGAAGAGGGCGGCGCCACGATGATCTGTCCGGTGTCGGACAACCGCACTAGAGTATCCGACTAACGCGGTGCGAGCAAACGGCGCCTCAGATGGCAAAACAACTCACAACCCGGTTGCCGTGACACCATGGTGCCAGCAAAAGATCACAGCGGCTCACGCCGCTGGCCTACCAGGACGGGATTCAATGCAGGACTCGAGCGATGTGAGGCAATGGCTCACATCAGGTGCGCGCGCTGTCAAGCACGCCCGGGACCGGCTCGATGCCATCAACGTGTTCCCGGTGGCAGACTCCGACACAGGTACAAACATCTACCTCACGTTGCAAGAGGGCAACCGGGCTGTCGCACGCTTAGGTGCTGAGGCCACTCACCGCGAAGTGGTGGCGGCGTTCGCTCGCGGAACACTCGTGGGTGCCCGGGGAAATTCCGGTGTGATCCTTTCTCAGTATTTGACGGCATTCTTGTCTTCGATCGATGAGCGAGGGGGTCTCAGCAAGGTGTCGGCCAAGGGCATCGCAGAGTCTTTA
This sequence comes from uncultured Demequinaceae bacterium, assembly GCA_964535845.1. GTDB lineage: Bacteria > Actinomycetota > Actinomycetes > Actinomycetales > Demequinaceae > Demequina. The sequence continues at coordinate 12,610 of CAZHTO010000018.1, forward strand.
GACGGGGCGGCTCAAGCGGCTTATCGGGCGGTAAGTATGCCCGTCGAAGGCACTATTTTGACGGTGGCGCGTGAGGCCGCGACGGGTGCAACTAGGGCCGCCGCCGAGCGTCAGAACCGGGACCAAACGCTATTGGCAGCCGTGACCGCTGCCCGTTCAGCGCTGTCCGAGACCCACGATCAACTGCCCGCAGCAAAACGGGCAGGGGTGGTAGATGCCGGTGGAGCGGGGCTGGTTCTTCAACTCGAGATGCTTGCTGAGACGCTAGGTGGTCCGCACCTCTTGGACTCGCTCGAAGATGTCAAGTGGGAAGTCTCGGCCGCCAAGTCCGGTCAGTTGGAGATTGGGCACTCGGGTGCAGGCCATCACGGACATGAGCATGGTGAGGGCAGTGGCGCCTACGAAGTCATGTTCGTCGCCCAATCAGAAGAGGATCTCCACGACTCGCTCACCAGAGATCTCGAGGCGGTCGGTGACTCCGTGGTGGTGACTGGCGCGCAATCTTTGTGGCAAGCGCATGTGCACACAGACCAGCCGCATCTCGCTGTTCGACGCGGCATTGAAGCAAAGGCGCGGCACATTGTGGTGCGCAATGTACTCATCAGTCACGACGCAGACCGGGCCTCGACCGGGATTGTTGCCATGACGCAGTGCCCAGGCCTCGCAGAGCCGCTCGCAGATGCGGGCGCCATCGTTCTGGTGGTGCCTGAGCCCACCGCGATCAAACGCCGTGCTCTACGCCGGGCGGTCAAAGATGCCTCGGGATCCCACGCCGTGGTGGTCGCGGGGCACCCAGCGTTACGCGCAGCAGCGGACAACCTGGCCCGCAAACCACGCAAAACTGTGATGACTGTCCTCGACGCCCAACATGAGGCCCATGTACTGGCTGCAGTAGCGGCCGCATCACTGGTCACGCCGGGCCAAGACCTCGCAGAGCAGATGGCCGCCGCAATCGCGGCCACGACTGTCGCTCAAAGCACCGGCGATGCGCTCGACGAAGACGTAGACAGGCTTGTGGACCGCAACACGGAGATCGTTTCGCTCATTTTGGCCACTGGGGTGTCTGAGGGTGTCGCAAACGCGGTACGAATGTCTGTGCGAGGCCTCGCCCCCTTGGCGGACGTCAACGTCTATCGCGGCGAGCAAGATCACCCTCCAGTGCTGATTGGCGTCGAGCACCAGCTATGACCAGTGCGGATAGGTGGTCGGAGCCGCTCAAGGGCGTGCTGGGGGCACGAACCGCGAATGGTCTAGCCAAGTTGGGGCTAGAGACTGTTGAAGACCTGCTGCGGCACTATCCGCGCCGCTATGGCAGTCCGGGCGAGATGACTGAGATCGCCGCCCTGCGCACCGGTGAACACGTCACCGTGATGGCGCAGATTCGCTCGGTGCAGGTGCGGTCTATGCGCTCGCGTGGGGGCGCCATGCTCGAGGCGATCGTGACCGACGGCCGCGATACTTTGCAACTGACGTTCTTTGCCAAGCGCGCTGGGGTATTGCGCATGCATGAGTCCAAGCTCAAGCCAGGTAGCACCGGATTGTTCACAGGCACTGTGGGGGAGTACCGCGGCCGGCGACAGTTGACTCATCCTGACTACTTGGTGGTGGGCGTCGATGCCGCCGACGAGGACGAGGCGGTGTTGGAGGCCTCCCGACCCATCCCTATCTATCCGGCGGTGGCAGCGGTACCTACGTGGCGCATCGGCCGCTCTGTGCGTATGGTGCTTGACCCGCTCACGGAAGCCGATGTGCCAGACCCCATCCCGGAGCTGGTGCGCGCCGAGCGCAACCTCCCCACGTTGCTGGAGGCACTGCGCCTAGTCCATGTGCCGGATAGTGATGACGACTGGCGGCGCGGGCAGGAGCGGCTGCGCTTTGAAGAGGCGCTCGTGTTGCAGACTGCGCTGGCGCGCCGGCGTGCGTCCCGTCTTGCCTTGACTGCGATAGCCCGGCCGGCACGCGCAGGTGGTCTGGTCGAGGCCTTGGACGCCGGACTGCCTTTTACGCTGACGGGCGCCCAGGTGTCGGTGGGTAAGGAAATCGCCGATGCGCTGGCTGGCTATACGCCGATGATGCGGTTGTTGCAGGGCGATGTGGGGGCCGGAAAAACCGTGGTGGCTTTGCGCGCGATGCTGCAGGTCGTGGATGCAGGTGGGCAGGCCGCGTTGTTGGCGCCCACCGAGGTATTGGCCGCGCAACACCTGCGCAGCCTCGAACAGCTCATGGGCCCGCTCGCGCACGGCGGCACGTTGGGTGGAACCGACAGCGCCACGCGCATCACGTTGCTCACCGGATCGCAGGGCTCGAAGGCCCGTCGTCAAGCTCTTGGTGAGGCGGCCTCGGGAGCCGCCGGGATTGTGGTGGGCACCCACGCGCTCCTGAGCGAAGGCGTGCAGTTCGCGGACTTGGGGCTGGTGGTGGTCGATGAGCAGCACCGCTTTGGTGTGGAGCAACGTGACCGGTTGCGCACCCGCACGGACCAGCCGCCGCACATGCTGGTGATGACGGCCACGCCCATTCCTCGCACCGTCGCCATGACAGTGTTTGGCGACCTCGAGATGTCGCTACTCACGGACCGCCCGCCTGGACGTGCCGAAACGGTTACCCACGTGGTCCCTGCCGACAACGCGGCGTGGCTGGCCCGCACGTGGGCGCGCGTGCGCGAAGAGGTGGACCAAGGTCGTCGGGTTTACATCGTCGCCCCACGGATTGATGCGGACGAAGATCCAGATACGGCCGATGCGCCAGTGACCGACCTTCCTGACGGCGAGCTTGATCTTGGGGTGGGTGAGGAGACGGCTACCAAGGTGCCGCTGGCTTCAGTTGCTGAGACGGCTGCGATGCTAAGCGAGCGCGAAGAGCTGTCTGGCGTGCGGATTGGCATGATGCACGGCCGGCTTGGCGCGGACGAGAAGGAGGCGGCGATGGCCGACTTCGCCTCCGGAGACGTGCCCGTGATGGTGTCCACCACGGTCATCGAGGTGGGCGTGGACGTGCCGCAAGCGACCGTGATGATCGTGCTCAATGCGGAGCGCTTTGGCATCTCTCAGCTACATCAGTTGCGTGGCCGCGTGGGGCGAGCTGACTTGCCAGGGCTGTGCCTGTTGGTGTCCCATGCCGAGCCTGGCACGCCCTCGCGCGAGCGGCTCGATGCGCTCGCGGCCACCACGGACGGCTTCGAGCTTGCAGAGAAGGATCTGGAGTTGCGACGGGAAGGCGACGTGCTCGGGGCGGCGCAGTCGGGCGGCCGCAACTCACTGCGGCTGCTGCGCGTGGTGCGCGACACAAGGGTGATCGACCAGGCCCGCGACGTCGCTCGTGCTTTGGTCGAGGAAGACCCCGAGTTGACCGCCAACCCAGCCCTCGCATCGGCCATTGATACCTGGCTGGGCGAGGAGCGCGAGGAGTTCCTCGAGCGCGGGTAACGCGGCAACGTGTCACCTAAACGTCAACGTAAACGCCTGTAACTGACTTTATACTGATAAAGTCAGTTAGGGAGGTTTGGTCATGGGTGTCTACCGGGAAGCGTTTTGGGAGCCCGACGTAGCGGGCTTGGGATTGCCGCGTCAGCACCGGCGCTCTGGCGCGTACCGCACCTATACACCGGGCACTCTGGTTGGCCGAAGCTTCGCCGTCTCTCCCGACGCCACCGCTGCGTTGCGTGAGGCGGAGAGGGCGGTCACCGCGTTAGAGGCATCATTGGTGACTAGGCAAGAGGCCGGGCTGGCACCCCTTGCGATGTTGCGATTGCTCGAGGGCGTCGGTTCTTCAGCCATGGAGGGCTACCGCTCTGCTGCAGCGCGCCTAGTCGCCACCATGGCAGCTGACGGAGCAGGGGCCAAGGGTGCTGACATGAAGATCATTGGCAACCTGGTGCTGTTGGACCGCGCACGGGACCTGGCCGATGCGGACTCTGTGAGCATTAACCACCTGGTACAGATGCAGTCCGAACTCATGAGCGAGCGCAGCGAGTCTTCGCTCATTGGGGTGAGAGACGAGCAGAACTGGGTGGGCGGTTCTGACTATCACCCGCTGGATGCGGCTCATGTGCCGCCGCCACCTGAGGACATTGACGCATTGATGGGCGATCTGTGTGAGTTTGTCTCGCAACCGTCTACCGACTCACCGCTACTGCGTGCCGCAATTGCTCACGCGCAGTTCGAGACTATTCACCCGTTCCTAGATGGCAATGGGCGTACCGGCCGGGCCGTTGTGCATCTGATGCTGCGCAGGGAAGGATTAACCGACCAGACCCTCCTGCCGTTGTCCGGCACGTGGGGTAGGGACAAACCTCGGTATATCGACTTCCTTAACGGAATGCGGACTGAGGGGGAGTGGACCCGCGAGACCTTGGACGCCGCAGCGCACTACATGGCCGACACGGTGCTGGCTGCGGCATTGTCGGGGTTCTCGATTGCCGCATCTGTGCAGCGGGTCGAGGACGAGCTCCGGGCCCGTACAAGGGCAGCCTTCCGGGCGGACTCCGTTGCGCACCGCATCGCTCATGACGTAAGCGTTCAGTTGGGAGTCACAGTGGACTCAATCGCGCAAAGGCACGGTGTGGACCCTGCTGCGTCGCTACGCGCTTTGGGCCGCATGGAGGAACTCGGGTTGGTTAAACGACGCGCAGCACAGCGTCCCCACGTGTTCTATTCGCCGGCAATGGTTGCGCTTGTCGAGCGATTTGGTTCTCAGGTTCCCTACGGCGACGAATTGGCGGAGGCAGTAGATGTCGATGGGGAGTCCTTGGCCACGGCCGTCGCGACTGGTGGCGAGTCTCGCAAAGGCAGGGAGCGATGTGGGGCATGGATGCCCCGCGCCCGGGCACATTGCGCACTGCCCAAGGGCCATGCCGGTTGGCCCGACTCGGGTCACAGGCAGTAACGAGGGGCGAGTTCTGGGGAGTAGACACGACCCAATCGGTCAATGTCTCACGCGCGGGTAACGCGCGAGCGCGAGCAAAACTTTTCCGCCGAAGGCGGGTCAAAAGTCGGCTTGACAACTGTGTTTTCAGAGGCCTAATTTTGCCCACCCCGGAGCAGACTCCGGCATTTCATCCCTGTTGCTGAGGCGAGGAGAAGAGCCATGACTACCCCCAATCCCGACTGGCCCCACGTGGTTGTTCCACTGCCTGTTCGGTTCAGGTTTGACCCGGCAGGAGCACTGTACTTTGGGCTATTCAACATGCCCGGCTCCGTGGATGTCCCCAAGGTTCCGGAGGCATTGATAGCGACGGCTCGCAGCCTGTTCTTGCCGCACTTGGCGACGCTCAACACTGCGCCAGAGCTAGGAAAGCGCATCCCGGAGGCCTTCACTGAATTGCCCGAGCTCTCCGCTGTCGCGGACGACGTTGCTCGATGGCTCGCGTAATCACCTAAGCACTTAGCGGCCGGTGGCGCTGTTACCCCACTGGCTCGGCGCCGCCGTCGGCATAAAACTCAGCAACCGTGACCCCGCCAGGCAGCGGCACCTCGTGATCCAGCCCCACAAAGCGTCCGTCATTGTCCTGCCACAAGGCAGGCTCGATCAGGTCGTACTTTGCGGCGTCCCAACTGGTCCAGTCGTCCATGAGCAGGCCGCCGGTGTCGCCAGAATTCGGGTTAAGCGACCAGAAGGTGTGGTGCACGTTGCGGTCCACAATGAGGTCCCGCAAGTAGGTGAGCCACTGGTCCTGGCGGCTGTCCTGGCCCACGCGCCCGCCCCACTCGCCAATGAGCAGCGGGGAGATTCCGTCATCGTGAAGGTAGAGCCAGTTGGGGCCCCACACGTCGCGCTCCAAGCTCGCAGCCGAGAACGACCCCTGGAACCACGGTTGCTCATGCACCAAAGGGCCGTAGTCGTGTGGCGAATACATGATCTTGTCTGCTGGGCCATCGACGGGCTGGTCCCCGGCCAAGCGCAGGTTCCCGCCCCACCAGTTGAAGTCATAGTCGCCATGATTGGTTGAGTCCCACGACTTACCGTCCTTAGGGGTCGCCTCAATGCCCTCGACCAGTAGCAGCGCGTGTGGGTGCACAGCGTGGATGCGCGCAGCGGCCTCAGATGCCACCGCGCGCCAGTCATAGTCGCCGCCATCACCCCACGTGGCCCGCGGGTTTTCCGACGGCGTCCCGTGAGGCTCATTCTTGAGGTCAAAACCCACAATCGTGTCGTCTTGCGCGTAGCGCGCAGCAACCCACTCCCACGCGACCATAAAGTCTTCTTGCGTAACGCCGGGGGCAGTCCACACGGGGGCCAGGTGCCCCATGTTGTCGGCCTCAGCGGAGTGCACATCCAGAATCACCTTCATGCCGTGCGCCTTCGCTGTGACGAGCATGGCGTCAAACACTTCAAGTGTGGTGGCCCCCTCGAGCGCTGGGTTCACCTCGGTGTTGACGTCCGTGGAAACCGTCGCCCCACCGGCACGCCATTCAAGTAGCAACTGAGTAGAGATGGGGACGCGCAGCGTATTGATTCCGCGGCTCGCCATTGCATTCATGGTCTCTTCGAGGTTGACAGCCCAGAGCCCATGCAGCACTCGCTCCGAGGTGTTGAAGCCAAACCAGTTGGCGCCCGTAAGCCACACCGGATTGCCGTCAGCCGTCACCAGCCGGTTGCCGTCCACGCTTAGCCAGTCATCCCCGCTAGGAGCATTCGCTGGGGGAGCGACCTCGCCCGCCGGGCCCGGCCCAGCACTGTCGGAACCACCCTCGATGGTGACGCCGTTGCACGAGGTCACCCGCGCATCGGCCGTGCCCTGCCCGTTAAAACCAAAACCCACCTCGCCGCTGGCGGCAACGTGACTGTTGTAGTCCACATTGCTGGCCTCCACCACGCCGGTGGACCCGCTTACCAGCGTGCTATCCCACGAGTCAGTTACTACTGCCTGGCCCAGATCCAACTGCACAGTCCAGCCATCGACACTGCCCTCGTGAGCCCTGACCGTCACATCCGCGGTGAAGCCACCTTCCCATTCCTCGCGCACACGGAGCTCTGCTGTGCACGCGGAGTTTGCGGGTAGAGGCAAGGCGGTGTCGTGAGGCCCAGGGGAGGCCGCAACCACTGCCCCATTATCACTCGTAGCACGCACAACCGCCCAAATACCTGCGGTGACAAGCAGGACAATGCCCAAAGCGGCCATGCCCAGTAACATCCAGTCGCGCCTGGTCGCCGGTGGCCACTTGCGGTCGGTGGAGAGTTCCTGGGCGGGTTCTTCGGTCACTATTTCTCCTCGTCGCCGGTGCCTGCCAGCCTAACCACACCACGGGCCGCTGAGCCAAGGCAGGGCGGCGCCGCAATAGAGTGGCGACGTGACCCGAATCATTGCAGGCGACCTTGGCGGACGGCGTATCGACGTGCCCCCACGCGGCACACGGCCCACCTCCGACCGAGTACGTGAGGCACTGTTCTCGCGCCTCGATCACGACGATGTGTTGACTGACGCTCGCGTTCTCGACCTTTTTGCGGGCTCGGGCGCGCTCGGTATTGAGGCCCTCAGCAGGGGAGCACGTGAGGCCACTTTTGTGGAGTCCGCGGCCTCAGCTGCGAGGGTGCTCCAGGGCAATGTGCGCTCACTAAAGCTCGGTGCACGTGGACAGGTAGTCAAGGAAAAAGCATTGCCCTATCTGAGCCGCGCGACCCAGACGTGGGACGTCGTGTTTGCGGACCCGCCATACGACATTGGACGTGACGATCTCGCTGCGGTACTGGCCGCTTTGGAGCCGCGGTTGGCGCCGGGTGCGGAGGTCATTGTGGAGTGGAGTGTTCGGGCAGGGGATGCTCCGTGGCCAAGCGGCATGGTGCCGGTGCGCACCAAGAAGTACGGCGATACACAGCTGCATTGGGCATTGCGCGACAACTGAGGCCCGCAAACCGTACGCAAACGGCGCGTGGGACGCATCTAGTGTCGATTTGCGGGCCACAGTTGCGGACCGGCCCACAAAGAGCGCCAGGCAAAGGTTGAGGTAGCGTCAACTCATGACACTTGCAGTGCTGCCCGGCAGTTTTGACCCCATCACACTGGGACACCTCGACATTGCGGCGCGCGCCCGCGTGCTGTTCGACGAGGTTGTCATCGCAGTCGCACACAATTCGACCAAGACGCCGCTGCTCGACGTCGAGGCACGAGTATCGCTCGCGCGCGAGGCGACCGCGGGCCTAGATGGTGTGCGCGTCGAGGTGGTCGATGGGCTGCTTGTGCAGTTTTGTGAGCAGGTGGGGGCCACGGCAATTGTCAAAGGACTCCGAGGCGGCGCCGACTATGACTACGAACGGCCTATGGCGCTCATGAACAGATCCCTGGTGGGTATTGAGACGGTGTTCATCACTGGAGACAACGCGCTCAGTCATATTGCATCGTCGCTTGTGCGTGACATTGCGCGTCATGGCGGCGACATTTCTGAGTATGTTCCAGCCGGCGTGGTTCCAGCGGTGGAGGCTGCTGTCCGACGTTGAGGGCGTGGGGTTGAGTAAGGCCCCTGACATCGCGTAGAGTAGTGCGCTGGTCCTGCCGAACGAGCACGGGCCGGGGTCCACTAGGACCGGAAGGAATGGGAGGGGCGTATGTCGCACCACCCAAACAACTCTCCGTATGTGATTCCCGTGAGGGACATTGTGCGGCGCGCAGGCTTGCAACGCCTGGTAGAAGAGTCCTTTCCGGCCCCTGCGGCGCTCGGCACGGATTTGATCGGTGTTCCTGAAGGTGCAGAAGTTGGGCTCAGTTTGAGTCTTGAGTCTGTGTCAGAAGGAATGTGGGTCTCCGGAACTGTCAATGCGCAAGCAGTCGGCGAGTGCGGCCGGTGCTTGGATGAGGTGCGAATAGATGTCGCAGCCCCGATCCAAGGACTGTTCGTCACTGGCGAGCTGCAGCGTGATGACGAAGAGGGCGAGCCAGAGGACGTCTACAATTTTGACGGCGAAGCCATCGATGTAGAAGAAGTGGTACGGGATGCGGTGGCAGAACAGCTACCGTTTACCCCTGTGTGCAACCCAGGTTGCCCCGGGCTGTGCGACCAATGCGGTGCACGGCTTGCGGATGACCCGGACCACAGCCACGAAGTGATCGACCCGAGGTGGTCGGCACTCCAGAGTTTGACTGAAGAGAAA
>CAZHTO010000019.1:0-21571 GCA_964535845.1 uncultured Demequinaceae bacterium
TGCCCCAGATCACCGAGGCACCCACGAGCGAGATCGCCATGGGCATGAACACCAGTGACTTGAGGACCCTTTCGCCCTTGGCGCGGTCGATGAAGACTGCGTATGCGAGGCCAATTCCCGTGGACAGGAACGGCACCGCCACCATCCACACGAAAGTGTTGAGAATAGTGCGAATCGTTGTGGGGTCTGAGAATGCGAAGCGGTAAGTATCGATCCCAGCAAACTGCATCGTGGTCGTGTAAATACCGGTATCTGGATCTGGCTCTTGCGTAATCTCGTTAAACGAGAGCCAGGTCGTGTCAAGAGCTGGGTAAATCAGTCCTACCGCCAAGAGCAGCAGGGCTGGCCCAATGAGAACCAGCAGTTGAACTTTGTTGCGCGCCGCGCCCTTCACCAGGTCTGCGCCAAACATGATCAGCGCGACAACCACCAAAAAGACAACAATCGCGCCGGCGCCTAGCAACAGGTTTTGGCCCTGGGTGGACCAAAAATTAGCGCCGAGTCCCGACGTGGGTAATACGCCCGGACCGGCAAGGAGCACCTCTGTCGACGTCATCGTCGACTCCTTTCGTGTGAAAACGGGTCTAGCTGGGCCCCGTGGGTCGCACGGGGCCCAGCTATCTCACCTACGCCTGATCAGGTGCTAATCAAGGCCAGGAGTTTTCGATGTCCGTGAGGACGGTGTCAAGCGACGTTCCGCTCACGTAGTCGTTCATGCCCGTCCAGAAGGACGATGCTCCGACAACCGCCGGCATCAGGTCAGATGCGTCAAAGCGGAACACCGTGTCTGCACCCTGCAGGATCTCGATCGACGCACGGCCAATCTCGGATCCAGCGTTCTGAGGGTCAAGGCCCGTGTTAGCGGAGATAACTCCACCAATCGAGACGCGCTCGTTGGCCCAGGTGTCCGACGCCAGGTAGGTCTGGAGTGCAACCGTTGCTGCGTCATCGTTGAACGCGGCGACGAACTCGCCACCACCGGTCACGGCTGCGCCGTCACCCTCGTTGACACTGGGGGTCAGGAAGGCCCACACGTCGCCGTTCTCGGAAACGTCGGTGCCCTCAGGCCACTGTGCCTCGTAGAACGAAGCCTGGTGGTGCAGCGAGCACGAGTTCTCGAGGATCTGCAAGCCAGCCTCCTGGAAAGAGGTCGACACGATCGAGGCCGAGTCACCAAGGCCACCGTTGACGAAGTCAGGGTTCAGAGCGATCTCACCGAAGGCTTCGAACGACTCGCGGATCTCGGCTGACGTGAAGTCGAGGTCACCCGCGACCCATGCGTCGTAGGCCTCTGGGCCGTGCTGACGCAGTACGAGGTCTTCGATCCAGTCAGTTCCGGACCAACCGGTCGCGGTGCCTGACTCGAAGCCGATGCACCACGGAGCGTAGTTGGCGCCTGCGCCACCGTTGTCAGCCATGGCCTGGGTGAGAGCCAGCATCTCGTCCCAGGTGTTAGGAACTTCGTAGCCGTTCTCTTCGAACTCGGCTGGCGAGTACCAGACCCAGCCCTTGACCGAAGCCATGAGCGGCGCTGCGTAGAACGTCGTACCGACGGTGCCGTAGTTCTTCCAGTCCTCAGACCAGAACTGGTCGACGTTGGCCTCGACCTCTGCAGGAGCGGCAAGAACCTCGCCGGTGCCAACCACGCGCTGGAGCAGACCAGGCTGTGGGAAGACCGCGAGGTCAGGAGCGTTGCCACCCTCGACGCGGATGTTGATCTCGGTCTCGAACTCATCCGAGCCGTTCGAGTTCACGTTGATGCCAGTGCAGTCTTCAAAAGGAACGATCGACTGTGCGAGCTGTTCCGCTTCGGTACCTGAGATCGTGTGATAAAGCTCCACCTCGGCACCCTCGTGGGTCCCGTAGACGGCAAAGTCTTCACAGCCGGCAGGGACATCGCCACCGTTGGCATCTGTGGTCGTGTCTGGTGCGTCAGGGGTGGGATCTGTCCCTTCTCCCTCTGACGAACATCCCGCTAGCACTAGCCCAGCCGCAGCAATTGCGGCAATGGGCCCGATGAATCGTGTTCTCATGCGTAACTCTCCTCCTTGAGTAAAGCTCCGGCAGGCCTTGCGGCACTCCCCAGAGCCAGTTGCTCAACCGCATCTACATGGTGCGCAGACATCGGCGTAAGCGCTTGCAGGGCCCACTCTATGCAGGGAGTACGGGTCCCGGCAAGGGCTCATCGAAAGGTGACCGAATCGTGACGTAGCCGCAGGGAGCCAGGGATATTGTTCTGTGAGTAGGCGCCCAAAGTGTTACAAATTGGTAAGCGGAAGATGGTGCGAAAGGTCGGAACGCTCCCCTGACGCGTCGACGTCGCCGGCTACCACCGCATCGGCCCAACTGAGGCCACCAGTGACCAGCCCAAGCCATACGTCCGGGGCCATTTCCACCACAGCAGGAGGTGTGCCGCGGCGGTGCGTAGGGCCCGCGATGCACTGAGTCGCGCCAAATGGAGGCACGCGAACTTCGAGCGCTTGGCCGGGGGCACGCGCGGTGAGTTCTTCGAGTGTGAAGCGCACCGCGGTGGCGACTAAGGCGCGGTCGGGGGTCGCTGTTGTGAGCCAAGTCTGGACAGCCTCGCGGCCTTTCTCCAGATCAATACGTCGACGTGCCACCATGCCGCAACCCTCGCACACCCCCACTCCCTGTAGGAACCTCAGGACTCAATTTCGCGTCCCCGCCACTCCTGTAGGAACCTCAGGACTCATTCGCGGCTCGCGCCCTCGCTCCGCGCTCCCTCGCGCCCTCGCGCCGCGCCGTGCGGACGCCAAGCCAGGGCCAATGAGTCCTGACGTTCCTACGGGAGCAGATTTGCCCGCAATATGAGTCCTGACGTTCCTACAGGGCGCGCTCCGGCAGCGAGGCGTGGAGCGAACCCTCCAACAGGGGGCTGGGGGCGGGGCTACGGGACGCTAGCGAACTATGCGAAGTGATCTCGCAAGGTCGCACGCCATCCGTCACGCAACTCAGCCAGCGGCAACGTGAACTGGTCTTGCACGTCCAACACCGGGTCATCGCCGTCCTCGGTCACACCAAGACGAATCGCAGGCACATTGCGGGCCTCGAGCATCGCCACAAAGCGAGCCTCTTCGTCCCGCGGCAACGCGACGAGCACCCGACCTTGCGTCTCAGAGAACAACGCCTGCGCGGCATTCACGCCATCGCGCTCGACAATCTCGTCGAGCACAATTCTGGCTCCGACGCCATAACGCAACGCACCCTCAGAGATCGCAGCGGCAAGGCCGCCTTCGCCCACCTCGCGGGCCGCATCAATAAGTCCGTCGCGTGATGCAGACACCATCACCTCAGCAAGAACCTTCTCGGCCTCAATGTCCACACTCGGCGGCAGGCCACCCAAGTGACCAGACAGTTCAGCAAAGCGCGAGCCGTCCAAGTCCGCACCGGTGCGGCCCAACAGATACAAGAGTTGGCCGCCCTTGCGCCAGCCCGATGGCGTGGCGCGCTCGACCGTGTCAAAGATGCCGAGCATGCCCACGATCGCGGTGGGGTTCACAGATGAGTCAATACGCCCAGGGTCTCCGGTGCCGTTATACAGCGACACGTTGCCGCCCGTGACAGGCACTTCGAGCTCGGCGCACACATCCGCCAGTCCGCGGATCGCTTCGACCAGTTGCCACATGGCGTCAGGGTCTTCAGGCGAGCCAAAGTTGAGTCCGTCCGTGATGGCTGTGGGAACGGCTCCCGCAATCGCCACTGCCCGGTACGCGGCCACCACAGCCTGACGAGCACCCTGGTAAGGGTCCAGTTTGGTGTAGCGGTCATTGGACCGGGTCGCAATGGCGACACCGCGGCCGGTCTGCTCGTCCACCCGCACCACACCGACGGTGTCCGGGCGCGCGAGGGCCGTGTTGCCTTGCACGTAGCGGTCGTACTGATCGGTGATCCACGACCGGTCGGCGAGGTTAGGCGAAGACATCAGTTCGAGCACGCTTGCGCGTAGCTCGTCGCCCGTCGTAGGCAATACCAGTGCGGCCGATGCGCTATTTTCCTGGATCTCATCCATCCAGTGAGGACGGGCGTAGGGACGGTCATACGTGGGGCCTTCGTGCGCTACCGTCCGGGGGTCAACGTCAACGATGCGCTGGCCATGGTGGTCGATGGTGAGCCGGCCCGAGTCGTTGACCTCGCCCACTACTGACGACTCGACGTCCCATTTGGCTGCGATAGCCATAAACTCGTCGAGCTTGTCGGGGCGCACCACGGCCATCATGCGCTCTTGCGACTCTGACATGAGAATTTCGCCGGCGTTCAGTCGCGGGTCGCGCAACAGCACGTCGTCGAGCCACACGTGCATGCCGCCCGAGCCATTCGAAGCCAGCTCGGAGGTCGCACACGAAATGCCCGCAGCACCTAAGTCCTGAATGCCTTCGACTACCTCAGCTTGGAACAGTTCAAGGCAGCACTCAATGAGTACCTTCTCCATGAACGGGTCGCCTACCTGAACGGACGGGCGCTTAGTGGGCACGCCATCATCAAAAGTCTCAGATGCCAGAATCGACGCGCCACCAATGCCGTCGCCACCGGTACGCGCACCAAAGAGCACTACCTTGTTGCCTACACCGTCAGCAGATGCCAGGTGAATGTCCTCGTGCTTCATCACCCCCATGGCTAGCGCGTTGACGAGTGGGTTGCCTTGGAAAGACGAGTCAAACTTGGAGTTGCCTCCGATGTTGGGCAATCCCAGCGAGTTGCCGTAGCCCCCGATCCCGCTAACAACACCGTGGACCACGCGCGCCGTGTCAGAGTGGTCGATCACTCCAAAGCGGAGCTCGTCCATCACAGCAGCCGGGCGCGCGCCCATCGCGAGAATGTCGCGCACAATCCCGCCCACACCGGTCGCAGCACCTTGATAGGGCTCGACGTAAGACGGGCTGTTGTGTGACTCAATCTTGAAGGTCACGGCCCAGCCGTCACCTACGTCAACCACGCCCGCGTTCTCGCCCATGCCCACCATGAGGCGTTCTTTCATCGCCTCTGTAGTTTTCTCGCCAAACTGCTTGAGGTGAATCTTGGACGACTTGTAGCTGCAGTGCTCTGACCACATCACTGAGTACATGGCGAGTTCGGCAGCTGTGGGGCGCCGGCCCAGCAGGTCCACAATGAGTTCATACTCATTGGGTTTGAGGCCCAGTTCCGCGTACGGCATCTCCTGGTCGGGAGTCGCAGCTGCGGCGTCCACGGTGTCCAGGTTGTGATCGGGCTGGGGCAAAGAGGCGTCGGTCATGGGTTCCCTTGAAGCTGAAGCGAGCGCCGCGAGCGGTGCGGCCGGCTGATACGACGGTGCCTAGCCTACCTGCGGACTACACGCGCTCCGCGTGGGGTGCCGAATTGGCTCGGCACCCCACGCGAGCGCAGTGTCTAGAGGTAGTCGGCTTCGTTGACGTCACCGCTTACCGGCGCTTGCGTTGTGGCAACGGCGCCGGGCGGTGCAACTGTCCCTGCCGTTCCACTCGGACTTGCCGGCATCACCGCGGACGACGGGCCCTGGTTGGCTCCCGGGGTGGTGCCGTCTGTTGGTGCCTGGGCAGGAGCGTTTTGCGCTTTGCTGGCTTGGCGTCGCTTCCGTGCGGCTCCGATGCGCTTACGGAACACCACCAGGAAAACGACCACGGCGAGGATGAGCAAGCCCGCTAGGCCTAGGGCCAATAATCCTACGAGAGTGAATCCCTTCACGTGGATTTCGGCGTCTACGCCTCCATTCGTCTCGAATGTGAACGAACTTCCGTCGACTAGACCATCTGAGGGCCAGTACAGGTTCTCCGCTTGAAAGGTCTGCGGCCAGGGAGTTGTCACGGTCACTTCCGTGCCCACTCCAACTGCGGACGCTAACACTGCCTCCGAGAGCGGAAGGGCGATATAAACCCGGTAATGGTCTTGTAGGAATGAGTGATCGTCCAGTTCAGTGACCGTGAGCCCCGCGTGCGAGCGCTCGCTCCAAGCCGCGTACCGCTCGGAGAACTCTGTGGCACTTCCACCCGAGATTGTCACCGTGTACGTCGTGGAGCCGTCTTGAGTAGAGACATCGATAGTGCCTACTCCGTCGTCGGGCGTCAGAAGTTGTTGAGTGGCCTCACCTATAGCCTCAGATTCTTCTTGCCCCAATGTGAAAGTGCCTACCCATGTCGCACTTGCTCCCTCTCCGAGGGAAAGGTCGACCGTCACGGCACTGAACGCATAGGAACGCTCCCAGACCATGGGTTCAGCGTCGGGGTAGAGCTCCGCCTCAAAGCCCTCGCCGCTGTCGTACGCGATACCCGCGACCAGCTCGTACCCGTCCTGCAACGTCAACCGGTCGCTGACGTGCGGAGCGTTTTGCGAACATATCGTCACGCATGTGGCGTAGTTCTCTACTGTGAGGCGCTGGCTAAGCGCGCCTTCCTCGGGTGCACCATACGAGACAGTGAAAACCGTCTCTTCGCTCATTAACGCAAGCCCCGTTGCGGTGGCGATGTCTTCCGCTTGAGAAGACGTCACGGTCGCGTCCCACGTCAGTCCTACAGAATCCGCATCTTGTACAACGTCAAAGCCAGCGCCCTCGAGGTTGGCGAAGTGTTCGTCGTAAATGGTCGGGTCAGCGTCGTATGCCGCCTTCTGTGCCAATACAAACGTGATGGTGCGGGAGATGTCTTCACCACTGAGGTTCGTGGCCATACGTACTGAGTCAAACCCCTGGTCTGTCACTTCAGACAGCCTGATGGGCTGCCTAGCCTCGTATTCGATACCCCCGAACTTCACTGTGGTCTCGCCATTTTCGAACATGTTCGAGCTATTCGAACTGGCCACCACGCCGTCAGCGAGCAGCCCCGAGAACAGCCACCCGAGGATGTCGGAGCTATAGAACGACTCGTCAATAGCCACACCTTGGCCAAACGGGTTATCCGTGATGATGACCGTACTGTCGCCGTCCCACGTCTTGTCTGAGGCGTTCATCAACGACGCCATTTTGTCGAGATAGTCCTGAGTGGAGTCAAACGGCACTGTCAACGTGGCGATGAGTTCGCCATCTTCGCCAGTGCTCACACCTGAGTACTCAATGTTGTCAGGCTTGTGCCGCACGATCGACTCATGCACCGCATCGGCCCCACCGATGACCTCTTCTAGGTCGTCCTCAAGGGTGAGCGTCATCACCCTCTCACCCGAACCGTCCTCCTCTAACGTCAAAGTGGTGTCGATCCGTGCACCACAAGCAGCCAGCGCGAGCACCCCCACCAATGTGAGTGCCAGCACACGCAAGCGCGCCGAGCTAGTTAACGCTGCCTTAGTCATAGACCAAAACCAAACATGCCCGAAACTACGTCGGAAAGCATCAGCCATACCCCGTACAAGACGATTGCCAACCATGCGGTGCTAAAGAGTGCATGCGGCATCACCAAAGACTTCTCGAATCTGCCCCAGCGAGCGACCGCAATGTAAACGGACGTCTCTGACAAGAAGGCGACGAAAACCCATGCGAGAAGTATCAGGAACATCATGAATTTTCCGGGCGCCAGCATGAACAAGATCAACAGGACACCTAGCGGTGAGGCAGCGATGAACCCGACGGATGCCAAGCTGGCCGCCTCAGCAAATGAGGGACTCTTGCCACGAACACCACCAGAGAACATGATGGCGCCGGCCCGGGCTGCCAACGCCACGAACGTTCCTCCAATTGTCAGGAGAACGGTGAGAAGCTCATTCACACTGCCGACGAACATACCTATGGACGTATTGAAGTCATTGACGACAAACCACATCGCGGCGCCAAAGATGATGCTATTGATTGCGGCAGTCACTATCCACAGTGCGTGAGCGTTTCCAGTGCGACGCTCAGACCCCAGCAATTCGTCCGATGCGGTGGCCGGGTCGCCCTGGTACACCGCCTTGAACGCGCGCCCCCAGGCGGGAAGGGCATCTCCCCAGCCGGGCCCACTCACCGCAGGTGCACTTGCGGGTGTAGCTGCCGGCGCAGCCGCCGCTGCGGGCACGGGTGCAGCCTCAGGCGCAGGCGCAGCGGCTGGTGCAGGCGCAGGCGCAGCTGCTGGTGGGGCTACAGGCGCTGGCATAGCCTCGGCTGCTGGCGGGGCTGCCGGTGCATCTGCTTGTGGGGTTTGCGGCGTACCCGCGTCCAGGCCTTCGGGCTCTTCTGTGCTCATCCGTGTATCTCCTCAGTTTTCAGTCGTGTTCTCGCCAGCGAGCGAGGCGTGAGCGCTAAGTTGTGGCTCACTCTGCTCGTGTGTTCTTGTGAGCGTGCGTTGTTCCCCTCGTCATGGTGATTGCCACGTTGCCGTCGGCGAGTCTATGACTGCCGGGTCCAGCGTCGACTCGTCTCCGCTCGAATAGCCGTCACTCTCGGCTCGAGCCACACCTACGTGCTCTTCGTCCCATACATACGGGTTACCGGTGGCGATGTACCGAGTGCCCCAGACGAAGTCCGTGTGGGGCCCACCGCTCACCTCTCGCAAAGTGCCATCGTCTGCGACAACCCAGGAGTACGCGAGGCTCGCGCCTTCTTGATAACCGTCATCTGCTTGGCTACAGAAAACAGCGTCTGCCACCGCCGGGGATTCGGCATTGAGATGGAAGCGGCACACGGCCCACCGCAAATTTTTCGAGTGCATGTCAGATTCGACGGCCGCGATCACCCATGCGCCCAAATCCCCTGTGGAACTTTCGTACGGGACCACGCCGTTGGGGATGAGTTGCACTCGTACCGTCGCACCTGGCGGGCCTACGTTTTGAACTCCACTGTCCGCCAGGTTGATGCTCTCCATGCCTGGGAAGAATGGCGGGGCGACTCCGTACACCACACCGTCAGTCATCATGTCGTCGTCTACGTATTCCGCAGGGCTACCTGAACCCTGATAGTCACCATCTGGCATAAAGGGAATCGGGATGTCGTACACCGGGTAGTCGCTCGCCCAGGTCAGGTCGGGAGGGTTCTCGAACGATGCGACATCAAGGTATGCAGTCCAACTTGCCAGGTCAGTGACGGGTAGGACGGGTTCTAGGGATGCGCGCCAATCGGGATCTGGAGTCCCTGACAGGTATGCGTGGAGCGGCGGCATCGCTACGCGTCCGGGTAGGCGCGCCAGCTCTACCCCAAATCCGTAACTATGAATCACCGTGCCTGCTCCTTGAGCAACGCGGTCAACGACGTCAATAACTACGAATGTTTTGGAGAGCACTTCAAGGCCTGCCTTACGACCCACCTGGCTCACCACAGTTTTGATTTGCGCTTCGGTCATCTCCATCGCGCCGGACAAAGCGATCGATTGAAGTGACTCCCATAACGCCCTGTTGTTCAAGAGTTCGTAGCCCAGGTCGTAAGAGGTCTGAGCCAGGAAGAGCTTGTCGTCTGCACTCTCCGCTTCGCGTAATTGCAGTACCAATGTAGCGATTGCGGGGTCTGATAACGCCGAACCGAGACTCAAGAGATGGCTCGGATTGATCGTGAGCGCCAACTGGCCTTCAGCGGAGCGGCCCGACACGCCAAGTACGAGAGAGACGATGGGCTCGACCACAGAGTTCACGACGTCGAGCGTCACTACGAGTGCTTCTGCGTGCCCCACAGCTGCGGAGGGAACGATGTCACCAACGTCCGGGCCATGGCCCCACGCGACCATAGTCGCCGCGGTAGCCGTCGAGTCTTGTGAAACCCGCGTAAATGCTTCACCTTCGGGGTCGAGCACCACCTCGTCGACCCGCCCTCCCGTAAAGGCAAGAATGACGTCGGACATCACTCGCGCGTTTTCCTGTTGGTCCATTTCACAGGCGTTCGGCAGTCCAAAGAACGAAATCGCCTTGTAAAGGCCGCTACCCACGCTCGTGTCACACACCGTGTCCGACACAGTTGCCAAGAAGTCCGTCACAGAGTCGACAGCTTTAGTCGTGAGCGAGCGGGCCGCCACCGCCAGAAAGTCGACCGCGCCCCCGGTTAAGGCGTGATACTTGGGCGGAACCAGGGCCACGATCGCGGGCTCACTGCCGTCTGCTGCCGACTCAACCACTGCACGCCAGTGGCGGGAACGGTTCACAAGCGTGACGTCCCCGTCCTGTGTGGCACGGATGCACAGTCCGTATTCCCCAGTGGGCTCTTCCGAAGGACACTCGAGATCACTGCCCTCGGTGCCGCTGGTACCAAAGCCGAATCCGCGCCGCGCTCCCTCGAGAGTGGGCCCCGCAAGCCCCGACGAGTCGACCTCTTCAACGAGGTCGTCGATCACTGCTGCGTGGGCGACATCAATAGCGTTGCCGTCTTGATCCTCTACCGCAGCAACCATTGCTGAGTACGATTCGAGCTCTGAGACCATCATGCGTATGCCTACGAGCGCGAGTGGGTCTGCCGTGAGAAGCGGGGGCGTTGTCACTAGCCGTGCGAAGGCCGTGGTGTCGGCGTTCACGCTCACTTCGTTGTTCTCCACGCCTTCCAGAGTGAGCACAATTGCCTCGTAGTACGTGCCATCGGCTGTTGCTACGGTCACTAACGAGGGTGCTCCGGCATTGGCTCGGAGGTCTACCGCGTGCTGGTCAGGGCTCACGGGTAACGTCTCGCCGCGGAATGTGATGTGCGAGGCGTCGAGTCCAGCGATCGAAATGGGAGCTGCTAGGCCGTCGGCAGTTTCTTCGCTCTCTTCGGCATCGGAGGTTCGCACTGCGGCCTGTACAACAACGCCCGCCACGATGAGCAACACGATGGCACCAGAAACCCAGAGCCACATGCTCCTTCGCGAACCCCTCGACCGCGAACCCCTCGACATCGCTCTCTAACCCCCCAGTCACCAGCCATTGGCGCATGCCTTTCGGCAAAGCGTAGCAGACGGCGTTTGAATTCGCTCAGGAGAATTGTCCGTTATCCCCTGGTTTTGCACATCCACAAAACAAATAGAACATGGCCATAATTGCGCGCAATACGTATAGACAGGAAAAGCGAGTGGTTATTCCGCAACGCTATGTAGGGCTTCGCCCGCCGCATTACGCGTCAGGCCAACCTCTGCCGGCATTAAGAAAGCAGTTTGGCAACCTTCGCGCGCGACTTACTCAACAGGTCTTCGTGTTCATAGTCCGGGGCCTGCACGTGGAGGTGGTCATCACCCTCCCACTCACACGCCGATACGCCGTCAAGGGTGCCGAGCGCATCCCTTAATCGCTCAAGGGAGCGGTCGCCGAGCCAAGACTCCGCAGAGTGCGAAACCCACAACACATGGGTGAAATCATCTTTGCGGGACGTGCCGCAATCGAGAATGAGAGCGCCAGGGCCCTTAGCGGGCTTTGACGCCTTTGAGAGGCTTTCTCCTCGCTTGCGGCCTGGCAGGTCACGGCGGGCGTCGGTGACTTCTGGGGTAAAAGACTGTTCAGTGCGGTCCTCAGCACTTAACTCGCGCGCAATGTGCTCAAGCGCCCGTTGGCCATGACTTTGGCGCTTGGGCGCGTCGGATCGGGAGGCAACCATATCTAGTCCTTCGGCAGAAGAGCGTGCTTCCATAACAGCGCAAGATTTGCCGGAAGTGAACCTGGCGTGACAAACAAGACATTTAGTACGCGTTCCCATGATATTTGTGGGCGCAATCTAGGGTGAACCTTATGGAATTGGTTTGGGCAGGCATCGCTGGAGTCGCGCTTGCCATCGCCGCGGGAGTGGGCGTGTTCGCGTGGTGGCGTTTGCGTGTGGGCCGAATCCGCATCGAGGAGCTAGAGGCGGCCCTGGGGCGCGATGTCGAAGCAGAACGCGCCATTGCGGCCGCTGCGGAACGCGCCCGCATCGCGCGTGAGATGCACGACGTCGTGGCCCACACTCTTTCCGTTGTGGTCGCGCAGGCCGATGGTGGGCGCTTTGCCGCGAGCACCGACCCCGAGGCTGCGGGCAACACTCTTGGCACTATCGCGGAGGTTGGACGCTCCGCGTTGTCAGAGATGCGGGCACTGCTCGGTCTACTCCGTGACTCGGATGAGGACGCGGCGCTTGGCCCACAACCATCCCTCGATGACGTCCCCACGCTTGTGGCGGCCACCCGCGCAGGCGGGCTAGATGTGAGTTTCGTGACCACAGGGACGCCACGGCCACTGCCCATTGGGGCGGGGCTCGCGGTGTATCGCATTGCTCAAGAGGCACTCACCAATGTGCTGAAACATGCGGGGCCAAAGCCGCGGGCGTTCGTGCAGTTGACGTGGGAAGACTCTGCCGTGGTGCTCACCGTCTCTGATGACGGACGTGGCGCAGCTGCTCGGGACGACGGCGATGGCCATGGGCTTGCCGGCATGCGCGAGCGGGCAGCCGTGTTTGGCGGGACGCTCAGTGCGG
Organism: uncultured Demequinaceae bacterium; assembly: GCA_964535845.1. Lineage (GTDB taxonomy): Bacteria > Actinomycetota > Actinomycetes > Actinomycetales > Demequinaceae > Demequina. Next base: position 12,305 of record CAZHTO010000019.1, read on the forward strand.
GCCCGCGGGCAGGCGGTGGATACCTCGTGCGCGCCACGTTGCCCCGTAGTTAACTCAGCAGCTCTCCCACATCACCCTCACCCCACACCACCCCACCCTCCCCCCACAGGCACTGCTTTGCAACTGACGCCCGCAAACCGTACACAGATGGCCCCTGGAGCCCGAGAAATGTCGATTTGCGGGCGTCAGTTGCGCCAACCCGCCATACTGGCCACCATGACCAGCGCATCTGAGAGCCCACGCATCCGCGTGGCACTTGTTGACGACCAGCAGCTCATTCGCGCAGGGTTCTCGATGGTGGTGAGCTCGCAACCCGACATGGAGGTCGTGGCACAGGCAGGCGATGGTGAGCAAGCCGTCGCGACACTGACCGCGCTCGACCCGCCAGCGGACGTAGCCCTCATGGATGTGCGCATGCCCGGAATGGACGGGCTAGAAGCATGCCGCGTGCTCGCAGAAGCTGTGCCTACCCGCGTGGTCATTCTCACGACCTTCGACCTCGACGAGTACGTACTTGCGGCCATCAAGGCGGGCGCGAGCGGTTTCTTGCTCAAGAATGCCCCGCCCGAGGACCTGCTGCAGGCCATCCGCACCGTCCACGCAGGGGATGCCGTGATCGCACCGTCATCGACCCGCCGGTTGCTGTCCAAGATGGCCGCACTCGATGCCGCGCCGGACAATGCGCCAGCGCTCGAAGCGTTGACTGACCGCGAGCGCGAGGTGCTGGTGCTGATGGCGCGCGGCATGTCTAATCAAGAGATTTGTGGGGAACTGTTCCTCGCAGAGCCAACGGTGAAGACACATGTGGGCCGTGTGCTGGCGAAGCTGGGCGCACGCGACCGGGTGCAAGCTGTAGTGATGGCTTACGAGGCCGGATTGGTGCGGCCCCACACGTGACCCAACGTTTTTGGTGTGGCGCACGTCACATTGGTATGAACACCCTCACAAGAACACTGACCGCCGCAGTCGCGGGACTACTCCTCGCAGGCTGCGCCACCGCTCAGGGTGCGGACCGGCCGGATTCCGAGTCTGATTTGGTGCCCGAACTTACGCGCGCAATCGACCAGGCGGGTTACGAGATCTTCCACGCGACAGCGGGTGACAGTGACAACACGGTGGTGGCGCCCGCCTCGATTGGGCTTGCTTTCGGTATGGCCGATGCGGGGGCAACCGGTTCTGTCGCTGAGGCCCTCGACAGGGCATTTGGTTTTCCTGGTGAGGGTGAGAGCCGGCTTGCGGCTTTCAACACGTACGAGCAGGCCATTTCGATTCCGGAGGGAACTAAAGGAGAGCATCCCTTTACGGGCGATGAGGTCACCCTTCCCACCGTCGTGATTGCGAATCGGGTGTTTACCGACACGGACTTTGCACCCCGCGAGGAGTACAAGGACTTGGTGGAGCGTTGGTTTGGCGCTGGCGCTCAGGCGGTCCCTATGCGCAGCAACCCGGACCAGGCGGCCAAGGAGATGAACAGTTGGATTAACGATCGCACCGAGGGGCTCATTCAGGATCTTTACACTCCGGAATCGTTCAGTGACGCGTCACGGCTGTCGCTGCTCAACGCTCTCTACCTGAAGGCCAAGTGGCACCGGCCCATGGATCCGCAAGAGACGCGGACTGAGCCATTCACGTTGCTTGACGGCTCCGAAGTTGACGTACCGATGATGCGTGCGAGCGACACGACGATGACCACTGCGCAAGGCGATGGGTATGTGGCAGCGGCGCTCGCGTATTCGGGTCATGTTTTAGAGATGGTGGTGATTGTGCCCGAGACAGGGCAGTTCGTGGAGGTTCGCGAGCGCCTTGGCACGGAGCTGCTCGATGAGATCGACGGGGCTTTGGTGGGCGGGGAGTCAACGGTGCTTATCCCTCGCTTTGAGGCTGACTCCACGATTGATTTGGGCGAGGTCATGGAGCAGTCACTGGGCTGGGACGGCATTTTTCAAGTCGTGGGCCTCGACACGATCGGTGACCAGCTGATGATCGGGAGCGCGGTTCACGCGACCAAGATCATCGTTGACGAGGAGGGCACGGAGGCTGCAGCGGTGACGGCTATTGATGTTGAGGTGGCGAGCGCACCACCTGAGCCTGCCCTCGAGGTTATCGCCGACAAGCCTTTCCTTTACGTGATTCGCGACGTAGATACGGGAGCTGCGTTGTTTGTGGGCCAGGTGCTCGACCCGACCCTTGACGACGAACGCAGTGATACCTAGGTATCACTCAAGACGACACCCTGGTCCGATGTGCAGCGTAGGTGCCTAGCCGTAGCGTGCTGGGTATGAAGAAAGATCTCACCGCTGCTGGGGGCACAGCCAGCACAGCGGCCGATGCGCCCCTCGCCTTGATAGCGCGCGGCCTCACCAAGACTTACGGCACGGGTAAGGCTGCGGTGACTGCAGTCGATCATGTCGACCTGGACATCGCTGGTGGCCTGATGACAGCGGTGATGGGGCCCTCGGGCTCGGGCAAGACCACCCTTGTGCACTTGCTCGCGGGCTTGGACCGGCCGGACTCGGGCGAGGTGTGGGTGGGCGACGACGAGCTCACGGGGCTTGGCGACAAGCAGTTGGCCCGCGTGCGCGGCCGGGTGGTCGGCTTTGTGTTCCAAGGCTTCAACCTCATTCAGACCATGAGCGGGCGCGCCAACATCGAGTTGCCACTGCGGCTTAACGGGATCAAGCACGACAAGAAGTGGTTCAGAGAGCTCACCGACATGCTCGGTATTGACCGGGACCTGGACCGCAAGCCTTATGAAATGTCTGGTGGTCAGCAGCAGCGGGTAGCCATCGCCCGCGCGCTGATCACCCGCCCTCGCGTGGTGCTCGCCGATGAGCCCACTGGCAACCTCGACACGCATGCGAGCGCAGAGATTCTTTCGCACTTGCGGGTGAGCTGCCGCGAGTTGGGTCAGTCAGTCGTGATGGTGACGCATGACCCCACCGCCGCGTCATACGCCGACCAGGTGGTGCTGTTTGCCAATGGCCGGGTCGCGGGGCACATTACGGACCCTTCTCCAGAGTCGGTTTTGGCCGGTCTGGACGCACTGGCAGGAGTGCAACGATGAGGGCCACAGCAGCCACCATCGCAGGGCTCTACGCACTGCTGATCATGAGTATTGCTTTGCCATGGGAAGAGGCGGAGTGTACGTATGCGGCGTGCGTCACAAGCACTGCCGATACCCAGTTCTTCGCCTGGGGATACATACTTGCGGCGCTCGCTGTGCCCACCGTCGTGGTGTCGTTCATGTTGGGGGCCATTCTCGGGTCGCGCAACACGCGTGACCCCGAGGCGGGGGCGGTGCTGGCGGCTCTTGGCCAAACGCGCGGCATGAGCGTGCGCCTTGCCGCACTGCAAGGGTTACGGGATGGCGCCATTGCCGTCAGCTTGGCATATCTGATCACTGGCGGTATCCACATCGCGATGCTGGTGGGCACCGGGGTGAACCCCGTGACAACGGGGGCAGAGTACTGGGGAGGCCGCGCACTTTTTGCTGTTGCGGCTTTGCTCACGCTCGTCATCCCGCACATCTTGATCGCCGCGCAACGGCCCCGTACGCCTGTCGAGGCACTGACAGCAGACTTCGAGGAGGAGCCAGCGGCACGCCCATCACTGAAGGTGCGCGCACTTATGTGCGGCGGGCTGTTGGCGGGTGCAGCAGGGGTGATCGTAGGGATCGCAATGTCGCAACGAGACACCGACTGGCGCGAGGTCGGGTTCGTGGCCACGAACACTGCCGGCATCGCCATGACCGTGGCGTGGGTCAGCGTGCTGGCCCTGGGCCTGTGGGCGGCCGTACCGTGGCTACGGATGCGCCGAGCGAGTGTGGCTGGGCTTGCGATGCGGGCCGCTAGGCCCAATACCCGCGTGGGTGCAGTCCTCGCGACCTTTGCGGGAGACCGTTCCCGCGCATCGGCCCGAATCGTGACTGTCGTTGCGGGGCTCGGTTTTCTGATCGCAGCGGTGCCGTCGCAAGACCCGGCGCCGCGACTGGACCCCTACATGGTCAATGCGGTGGTGCTTGAGGGCGAGATTGACGCTGCCGCACAAGCGGACGCATACCGGGCGGTGGAGGGGGTCGACCAGGTGATTGTCACTCAGGCGGACTTTCTCAATGACGCGGGTTTCCACAGCTTTGTGTTCGGGGTGTCCCCAGACTCCTTGCGGGGCCGCGAAGACCAATTGGCCGATGTGCTTGATCGCCACCCCGACGCCGTCGCAGCACAGCTATTTAACGGCGATGGCGACGGCGGACTATTGACTACGGGCACCTTCGACGCTTCTGGGATTGTGCCCATCTCGGCATGCTGCGGCACCTTCATCAACAGCGACCATGTCACGATGAAGAACCCCGGCGCGGGATTCCTCATCTATGCGAGCCCCGAGGCTGATTGGAAAACGGTTTCGAACCACGTTGACAACGTTCCCACGCCCGGAGCAGGTTCGACCGGGTATGTGTCTCACGGCTCACCTGCCGACCGAGGTGAATCAGGCCTGTCCTTGGCCTTGATCGTCAATCTGGCGCTCATTGCCTTTGCGCTGGGCCTCCCACTCACGATGGTCGCCGCGGGTGCCGTGCGTAGGCGCCGCCACGACAATTCCACATTGATGGCGTTGGGAGCTAAGCCTCAACACATACGGATCGCGACCGCGCTCGAGATGGCCGTGATGAGCGCCTTCGCAATCACGGGAGGTGCGCTGGTAGGCGTGGCGACTCGCGTGGTCATGACTGCCTTGCAGCAGGCCCGGCTATCGCTTGGCCCCGTGATTGTCGAGGAGCCGTTCATGGTTGGCATGAACTCCGTCGCATGGGGTGCCATTGCGATCGTGGCGCTCGCGAGCGTTGTCACCATGACGTTCACGGCTTTCGTAACCGCCTGGATCGCCGGCCGGGGCATGCGGCCCGCCCGCAAATCTGGTGGGAGTGCAACCGCTAACCGGCAATCCGCGCGCCAGAATGAGGTGGCACGATGATTATTCGCCTTGTCCGAGAACAATTACGGTCAGGACGCCGCTCCCTCGCGTGGAGTGGCACGCTGCTGATCATTGCCGTGGGGCTTGCGAGTGCCGCGTTTGTGGGTGCATCAACTCAAATCACCACCTACAACATGGCCGATGCGGCGTGGACACCGCGACTCGATGAGACGGCCTGGGTCGAGTGGTGGTCGAACGGAGCGCCAGCAGACGATCCGCTCGACCGGGCCAACGACCCCAGCACCAACCTCGTGGAATTGCCCGAGCTCGAGTTAATGATTGATCAGGCGCATGCGGCGGGCGGCGAGGCTGTCGCGCAGTATGTGATTGGCATGCAGGTCACGCCCGTCGCCGGGAGCCATGGCGGGCAAGCGCTCTATCTTGTCTCTCGCTATCCAGACGTGGACAGCACCACCGGCCTGGTAGACGGGCTCGCACCGGGTGCTGGAGAGGTCGTTTTGGGCGCACATGTCGCGCAGCAGCTTGGCATCAGCGTGGGCGACGAGGTTCGTTTTACGTCCCTGGGCGAACCTGCCGTCGTGCTCCATGACTCGGTCACCGTCTCGGGACTGTCCCGCTCGTCTGCTGGTGGCCCACTGTGGTCTCTTGCGCAAGATGGGTACCTGGCATGGGACGACAGCATGAACTATGCACGAGACCTCCCCGCCTGGATTCACGTCTCGGCAGCGGGAGAGCCCACCGAGTTGCTCACGGCCGACGTGACCTGGACACATGGTTCCGACGCCATGTCGACGCTTTGGCCGATCGATGTCTACAACGACTCAGAAGGCAGTCTGTGGCTTGGGTTCGAAGGCTGGCCCACGGCAGCGATAGCCGCCGCGGGACTGGTCGCAATTGCGATGATTGGCGCGACTTTCGCCATGGCGAGGTCGCAGGCCCAGCGACGGATCCAGTGGGTCGCGACCGCCCGTGTTCTGGGCGCCAAACGGTCCACCCTGGTGGCCGCGAGCGCAGGTGAGGCGGTGGTGATCGGACTCGTCGCCTCTGCGGTGGGCATCGCCCTGGGGTACGTCGCTGTTGCTGGAGTCATGGCGCTCACGCGTTGGAAGGCTCCGGGCGCGCTACTGCCCTCTGCGCCTACTCTCGCGCCTCTCGGGCTCGTGTTGCTCATGGGTCTTGGACTGTTACTCGCCGCGATCACGGCAATAGCTCCAGCCTTCTGGGCCACGCGGGTCGAGCCTGCCGCGGCACTCAAGCCGAGCACGCCGTTCAGTGAAGCGCGGGTGTCACGGGATGTGTCGGGGCGCTGGCTCGTCGTGATCGGAGCGCTCGCTGTGGCTGGCGTCATCGCGGGCACCGTCGCGGATGTCCACAACTGGCTAGGCATTGGCAAGCCGCTTGAGGCCATTGGCGTGATCGCGGTCCTCGTTGTTGCTGTTGCGGTGGTGATTGAACTCGGCAGGCGCGGAGTCAAGTATGCGGGCCAACTCCTTGCGCGCATCCGAGCACCGTGGGCCATCGCTGTCGAGGCTGCCCTTTCTGCGCGCTGGCGCTCATCGGGCACCGCGGCAGGCACAGTGGGTCTCGCCGCTGCTGGAGTCGTCGGAACGGTCGCCTTTGGTGTCTACAGCGCCGTCTTTGGCACCACGGATGCAGTATTGGACGGCATCGTGAGGTCGACGCGGGACTGGGCATGGCAGCGCGCGACACCCAGCTGGTCACTGGTACTCGTCACCCTTGGAGTGATGAGCCTGGCCGCTGTGGTCGCTGCCGCTATTACCTCTACCGCGCGCCATGCCAGCGCAACAGACGACGCGGTGCAAAACGCACTTGGGCTGTCAGCACGTGATGCTCGGCGCGCGGCCGGGGTAGAAGCGGCAATGCCCATACTGGTGGGCGCGCTAGTGGGCGCCGCAGTGGGATGGGTGGGCGCTGCGATCATCGCGGTCACGAATGTCTCGGTTGTCGCCGACGTAGCGGACCTGTGGCTGGTGGGGGCGGCCACCACGCTGATCTCCGCGGCGGTGACCGTAATGCTTGCGGCACTCATTTCAGGCGCCACTGGCCTGATCGCCGCGCGAGCCCTTCGCGTCGCGCCTCCAGTGCGCGAGCTCACCCGAGCGTCGCGGTGACGTTCGCGCCGGGGCTTAGCCGTGGGGTAGCCGTCGCATCACTGAACCCCTCCCCTAGACTGGTCGCGCGTCGATACTTGACGCCCGCATCGGCCCCCCGGAAGGACCCCTCGTGAGCAACTACGCCGGAGACATCACGCCCCAAGAGGCGTGGGACATCCTCACCTCAAACCCAGACGCCCGCTTGGTAGACGTTCGTACCGAGGCCGAGTGGCGGTTTGTGGGCGTGCCAGACACGTCGTCAACCGACCACGAGACGTTGTTTGTCGAGTGGGTGAGCTACCCAGATGGCGCCCGCAACTTCCAGTTTGTGAAGCAGCTTAAAGAAGGCGGGCTTGAGTCTGGGGCCGATGCGCCGGTGATCTTTCTCTGTAGGTCCGGCCAGCGCTCGATTGGGGCAGCAGTGGCAGCGACCGATGCGGGTATTGGGCCGTCCTATAACGTGCTCGAGGGTTTTGAGGGCGTTGTGGACGCCAACGGGCATCGGGGCTTCCAAGGCTGGCGAGCGGCGGGGTTGCCCTGGCGACAAGGCTGAGGTTGGTCGCCCCTGGGGGTTCGCTTGGGGGACATCTTTACGCGCAGTTCGCAGTCAGATCGCCCAGATTGCGACCTTTTGGACAAAATGACCGGAGATATTTTCGTGATTGGTCACACAGAACACCAAATCTCGGCTAACGTAGTCGTGGTGACAAACGATGGCACGCGCGTCACACTTAGTTTGGCTAGAACGGCCTCAACCGTTTTAGCATCTCTTTAGACGTCTGTACCGACGTCCTAACTGTGCGCGTTATCAACTAACGCGTACTAGGCACGGCCCCGTTGAGCCCACCCCCCCTGGGCTCCGGGGCCGTGTTGCTTTTCTCCCTCGAGGGTCACGCGCTAGCGCTACCACCACAACTTGGTGATCGACACTTCTTCTGAGTCCTCTGCCGGCCACGTGCAGGTGAACCCTAGTGGTGACCAGCTCCACGAAAAATTAACGGCAGTGTCAGTCGCAGCCGCGGGCACCACCTGGGGGTCCCGGCACTCCACATCCATGCGATGCCAGCCAAAAGCCGCGAAGATGAGCACTGCCACGCCAACAGCCAATGCACTGACGAGCGACACCGCAACCCGAACAAGTGCGCGCGTGCGCCGGCTCACCACATCTGGAGACATTCAGACACTGTGCCCTGTGACCCACTAAGACAGCAAATTAGCCCCTGCGTTTGCGCCCCGGCAGTACATGAGCACCCGAAAACTCGTTTTTGTTACCTGATGTACTGCCAGGACGCACGGCACGGGTGCGGCTTTACCACCGCATCGGCCGTCTGCCTTAGGCTCGTCGCTATGAGCGCTGACGGACTTGCCCAGGCCCAACAGAAGATGCGTGACGGCGGTGTGACACCCGCTGCGATCGACGTTTTCAGTCACTACTACGGTGAACTCGAGGCGGGTGCGACCGGCCTCATTCCCGAAGACACCATCGAGCCGCTACTTGACCCTGACAAGCTCGCGGACGTCGAGGTTGACCCCGACGTCGCGCGCGAAGCACTGTCGCGCACAGTGATCATCAAACTCAATGGCGGGCTCGGCACGTCCATGGGAATGGACCGCGCAAAGTCGCTACTCCCAGTACGTGAAGGTGCGAGCTTTCTCGACCTCATCGCGGGCCAGATTCGCTATGCCCGCGAGGCCACCGGCGCACCACTGCCGCTGGTCCTCATGAACTCATTCCGCACCCGCGAAGATTCGCTTGAAGCGCTCGCGGCCCACCCGGACATCGCAGTCGATGGGCTCCCGCTGGACTTTATTCAGAACCGTGAACCCAAGGTGCGGGTTGACGACTTGACCCCCGTGGAGTGGCCTGCGGACCCATCCCTCGAGTGGTGTCCACCAGGCCACGGCGACATCTATACAGCGCTACTCACGTCCGGGGTTCTCGAAACCTTGCTTGAGGCCGGTTATCGCTATGCGAGCGCGTCGAACTCCGACAACCTTGGTGCAGTGCCAAATGCGCGAATTGCCGGGTGGTTCGCGGCCTCAGGTGCTCCTTACGCGGCCGAGCTGTGCAGGCGCACGGCAGCAGATCGCAAGGGTGGTCACCTCGCGATTCGGCGAGCGGACGGTCAGCTCATTTTGCGTGACACCGCGCAGACGGCCCCTGACGAGATGGACTACTTCACCGACGAGCACCGCCACCCGTTCTTCCACACCAACAACC
>CAZHTO010000020.1:0-8997 GCA_964535845.1 uncultured Demequinaceae bacterium
CAACGACGGGGTGCGTACGTGCCACGGTCGACACCAGCCTTTCGTCTGACGACACCTTCTCGCAGCACCTGATCCTCGCGTTCTCTGACGACGTCGCGGGGCAGATCGGAGCCGAGGCCGGAGCTGATCTCACGAGCCTGGTCGATGAACTCGAGTCCGAACCTGAGTTCATCGAGTTTCAAGAGCGGTACCCCGACCAGGTCACCCTCGAGGGTTACAGCGATGGTGAGCTCAATGGCATTGAGCTCACCATCAGCGACCTCCCTCTCGAGGAGTTCAACGCGGCCACGTCACAAGCGAGCACCGGGTTCACCGAAGGCGCCACCCTGACCCGTGTTGATGACACGTTTGTGGTGGAGATGGGTGTTCCAGAAGGCGCCGACCTTGACAGCCTGGGGGTGACAGAGTCGCAGCTCGCATTGCTGGCCTCAGCAGTAGACATCTCCGTCAGTTACACGTTCCCCGGGCCTATTGAAGAAGCCACTGCTGGAACAGTCGACGGGCACACCGTGACACTCGGCATCGCCGACCTCCTGAGTGCTCAAGATGTTCGCATTGTCGGTTCAGCGGGCGACAGCATCAACTGGCAGCCCATCTTGACGTGGGGCGGCATCGCCCTGGCATTCATTCTGGTCATCGGGGGTGCGACTGCACTGATCGTTCAAGATCGCCGCAAGTCCCGGTTCAACACCCTCCCGGAGCCCACGGTGAGTGATGACCTTGCTGGGCCAGGGATGCTCCCCGACCCGAGCATCGGCGATAGCGAAGGCGAACCCAAAAACTAGCCATCGCTATGGTCTTCCTTACCGCTTGGAAAGTGCGATCATGAGTGAGTGCTTGCCCCCTATCGCTCGATACTGAGCCTCCCCGGAACTAAAGCCTTCGCATTCGCAGGGCTGCTGTCGCGCCTACCCATCGCGATGTTCAACATCTCGTTCATCCTGATGGTGCAAATTCAGTACGACAGCTACGGGATGGCCGGCCGCGTCGCTGCAATCGGCATCGTGTTCTGGGCCGTGCAAACCGTGCCCACGTCACGACTTGTCGACCGCATCGGGCAGCGCGCCGCCATGGTGCCCTTCGCCCTCGCCCACGTCAGCGGTGTGGCACTCGGCATCTGGGCAGCCATGAACGGCCAGGCCGAATGGGTGCTGTGGATCGCCGTCATGCTGGCCTCCCTGCAAGGCCCCCTAGGTGCGCTCACCCGCGCACGCTGGTCGAACCTTCTCGAGAGCGACGAAGACATCCACACTGCCTTTGCCCTCGAAGGTGCATTAGACGAGGCGCTGTTCATCAGTGGGCCAGCGCTCGCCACCATTCTTGCTACCACCGTGTGGCCTCCGCTCGGACTCATCGTGTCCGCAGTCGGAATGCTCGTGGGGCTCGCGATCTTGTTACCGCAACGCGCGACCGAACCGCCCACCCGCGCTCAAACCGGCGGCACCAGCCTGGGATACAAGGTGCCCGCTGCGGTCATCGCTGCGACGTTCATCGCGCTGGGACTGGGGCTCATGTTCGGGGCGTTCGACATTTCCGTCGTGGGCTTCTCCGAAGAGCAGGGCCGCAAGGGGCTGTCCGGAGTGGTGCTGGGAATTGTTGCAGGCGGCTCGTTCGTGGGTGGGCTCCTCTACGGAACCCGCCAATGGAAGACCCCGTTGTGGAAGCGCACCGTCATCGGCACCCTTGCACTTGCCGTGGGATTCTGTGCAGTATCCGTGTCGCCCAACCTGCTGGTCTTCGCCCTGCTCGGGCTGATCGCCGGTATGGCGATCGCACCCACGCTGACCAACACCGACACGATCGTGCAGCGCATGGTCAAACGCGACCAAATCACCGAGGGCATGTCTTGGTTGCGCATCGGCATGGGAGTCGGCATCGCGATTGGTGCTTGGGGAGCCGGCGTCTTGGTCGACACCGTCGGGGCACGGGCAGGGCTCTTCACTGCGGCCGGAGCTGCAATCATGATGTTCGTGATCGCCGTCGTCACCTCTGGCGTTGTCAGGCGCGGAACCGACCGCATTGCGGTGCGGAACGAGCCAGACGTGAGCCCACCATCCCTACGAGACGTTGACGAGTGGGTAGAACAGCCGCCTATTGGGCCCAATATTTAAGTCAGGCGTCCAGCGCGCTGCACTTGTCAGCTGACCTGGCTACCAGTCGTGGACGGTCCCATCAGCGAGCCGGCTCACCGGCAAATACGCCGGATCGTAGGCGTGGTCGCGGGCACGGTCACGATCGATTTCGACGCCCAGACCAATGCGCTCGCCTGGGTGCAGCAAGCCATCCTTGAATTGGAATCCCGTCCGGAACACCTCATAGGTCGCATCCGAATGCGGCGCATACTCCTGGATGCCGAAGTTGTGCAGAGCGAGGTCCAGGTGCAAGTGGGCGGCCTGGCCCACCGGTGAAATGTCTGCAGGGCCGTGGAACCCAGTCTTGATGCCATAGATCGCGGCAAAATCTGCCAGCTTCTTCAAGTGCGTAATGCCGCCAAAGTGGGTCGAGGCCGAGCGCACATAGTCCACTAAGCGCTCCGTAATGAGCGTCTGGTAATCGAAAACGGTGTTGAACACCTCGCCAATCGCCAGCGGAGTCGTCGTGTTGTCGCGCACATAACGCAGCGCAGTCTGGTCCTCAGCAGGAGTGCAGTCCTCAAGCCAGAACAAGTCGTAGGGCTCAAGCGAGCGCCCCAGTTGCGCAGCCTCGCGTGGTGTCAACCGATGGTGCGCATCGTGAAGCAGTGGCAGTTCGTCGCCAAACTCGTGGCGCACGGCCTCAAACACCCCCGGGACGTGGCGCAAATATGCGCGAGTGTCCCACGCCTCTTCCACAGGCACCGCATGCCCACCTGCTCCGCGCCTTACTGAACCGCGCTCATCATCCCCATCCCCCGCATCGGCCGTAGTCGATGTCGCCACGCCGTAAGCATTGTCAAAACCCGGCATTGCCGTCTGAATACGGACGGCACGGTAGCCGGCCTCGAGGGTCTCGCGAATGGAGTCAAAAAGCTCTTCGTTGTCACGGCCAGACGCGTGTCCGTACGCGAGCGCACCCGTGCGGGATGCGCCACCCAGCAACTGGTACAACGGCAGCTGGGCAATCTTGGCCTTGATGTCCCACAGCGCCATGTCCACAGCAGCGATCGCGGCCATCGTGACGGGGCCGCGGCGCCAGTACGCCCCGCGGTAAAGCGACTGCCACATGTCTTCAATGTCCATCGCGTCGCGGCCCTTGAGCAGCGGGATCACGTGGTCTGCGAGGTAGACGGCAACCGCGAGCTCACGCCCGTTCAGGGTCGCATCCCCCAGGCCGGTAGTCCCGTCCTCCGTAGTGATCTGCAGGGTCACGAAGTTACGTCCCGGTGAGGTGACGATCACCTCGGCGGACTTAATGAAAGTGGTCGACATGGTGTGAGCCTAGGGGAGTGTGGTGCTGACCTCTAGTCCCTAGGGCCCCGATGTGATGGGCCTCTCACACCGGGTCGGTACAAAGCGGGGCGCAAGGGTCGACTCAGCATCCGCAGTCCTCTGTGGCGACTGACGGGTCGGTGGCCTCGCCATAGCCGACCATCGCACGTTCATGCCACGTGTCAAAAGTCTCCTCGCCCTCAGCAACCCGTGTCATTCCACCAGAACCACCGAGCGAGAATTGCACTCGATGGAACGTGTAGGTGTGATCGAGCGCACCTGGGTTCTTGGGATAGTGAAGGTCCGCTTCAATCGTGTTCTTGCCAATGAACAGTGCATTCTGAAGTACGCTGCCGGCAGGCACACCCGGGAAGGTGTGCGTCTGGAAGGTGTCGGAACTCAACGTGTACGTGACCAACGTGACGACGGTAGCCGTGTCGCTTACTTCGTCTGCGGGACGCAGGAGTACCACATCTGCGTTCGCGGTAGTCGTTGGCCGCTCCCGTCCGATGGTGAACGATGCCGCATCCGCCGACGGCGCCCCATTGACAAGCGCCGAGGCTACCCAGCCGTCCTCATCCGCGCCTTGACGCCAGCGATAGTACTTAAAGCCGTTGTCTGACTCGGCGCGCCACAGTTCATCTCCCTGCGCATTCGCGGCGATGAACCGATAACCCTTCGCGGTTTTGCCATTAACCGCCATGACGAGGTCATCAAGTGCTCCCGTGCGCAAATCGATCGCACCACCAAAACCACCCGAACCACGGTCCTCAGCGCCCGCGCCCCACCAAACCATCGCGGTGTCGAGGTTCTCCCGCCATGTCACTACCCGAGCATCGTTCCAGGCACGCTTAGGCAACTCAGCCACTTCGAAGTACCTATTCTCAGGGCTTACCAGATACACCACAGCCGGCGGCTGTTCCCACCCGTCCTCGTAAACATTGAGCTGCGCAGACGCAGTATCCAGCGCCCACCCGGGCCCCACTCGGTCCCACACCCAGTCTTTGATGACGTGTGCACGGGGATAAGTGATGTCTGACGCAGCGGTCTTGGCGTTGTTACGGTCAGCGGCCAGCTCCGGATAGCCATCCTCGGGGATACCATCCGGGCTGTCGTCGAGGGGCGGTCCGCCTGTCACAGTGACCCCATCGGCTGAGTGCGTGGGCGCGGGCACTGCGGTGCCGCCGGCGGTGATCTGCGGCACCGGTGTATCGATCGGTGTCGGGGTGTCACTCACCATGGGCTGCAAACCGTCGGCTCGGTCAACACCTGCCAAGCCCCATGCGCCCACGCCGATGGCGCCAATCACGAGTACTGAGGCGGCTCCGGCGCCAATCGCACGGACTTGGCGTCGCCGGCGCGCACCACGTCGCACCTGCGCGAGCGTCTTAGGCTCTATGTCAGAAACAGAGGAGCGTACCTCGTCGAGTTCGCCCATCAGTTTGCCGTGTAGTTCATCCATCACAGCCCCCTCACCTCCACCCGCGCGGGTGGCGCGTTCTCGTCGCCGTCTGTGCCCAGTGCGGTGTTCATTTTCGCGATGCCATCATGCACATATCGCTTGACTGAGCCGGGGGAGATCCCCAGTTCAGTTGACGTTTCTTCGATGCTCAGGTGCTGTAGGTAACGCAGCACCACACATGCTCGCTCTCGCGGCGTCAGTAGATCCAGCGCACGCTGGACGTCAGTGCGGTGCTCCGCGAGCACCTCGGGTCCCGCGGCCGGATCTTCCTCCGTGGCCCCGATGCGGGTCACGGCCCGGCGCTCTGCAGCACGCCGGCGGGTCCCATCGATAAACCGAGAGGAAATTACCCGGCGCGTATACGTCTCCGCCGCCACAATCGACGGAAACTTGCGTAAACGCCCAAAGGTTGCGATGAGCGCCTCTTGCACTAGGTCTTCGGCTTGCGCCGTATCGCCGGTCAGCATGGTTGCATACGCCACTATGTGGCGATAGCGCAGCTCGACTAGTTCGTCGAGCATCGGCTCCCAGCGCGACATCATGACCCCCTCGGTCCTCGGTATATGCGTAGAACGTATTGGCGCCTTCAGAAGTTGGGGACGACTTTTTACATCATTCTCCATAAAGGAGCGCAGGACGGGACCTAGGTCCCCGCGTGGCCTTAAAAACGCGCCGTACTGTCAAGGTATCTTCCCGCGACGCAGAAGTCGCGGAATCACACGTGACGCAGGCGGCCATCCGGGGACTAGGCCGCCTGCGTCGCTATCTTCCGACGCGGCTGCCTCCCTCCCTCCCCCGAGGCGCCGCGTCGGAACAGTTTCTGGGCCCTACACTTAAACGCATGTCGCACACCCCGCCATCCGAGCCAGTCGAACACGCACTTGCCGGCGGCAATATGAACAACAGCGTGGTGCGCATTGGTGATCGCGTACACCGCTCAGCCAGCCCCCAGACCCCCACTATTCACCGCTTGTTGGCTCACGTGCGCGCTCAGGGTGTCGAGTGGGTACCGCGAGTGCACGGCTTCGACAACCAAGGCCGCGAAGTGCTCGACTACCTTCCCGGCGAGGTGGTGCACGACTCTCCCCGCTGGTTACGGGACGAGCAATTATTGGTAACTGTCGCATCGGCCCTACGCGAGTGGCACGACGCGACCGCGACCTTCGAGCGCAAGCCGGGCGACGTGTGGTGGCAAGCGCCAATCGCGCCGCAAGAGGTGATCTGCCACGTGGACTTCGCGCCCTACAACACGGTGTTTTTGGACCGAAAGTTTGTGGGCATGATCGACTTTGACACCTGTACGCCCGGGCCGCGTGCGTGGGACCTTGCGTACGCGGCGTATCGGTTTTTGCCGCTCACGCCGCATACGGCCGATGCGGTTGCGGACGGCCCTTCGCCCGACCGCTCTGACTTTGGTCACGTGGAGCAACGGCGGCGGCTCGACATGTTCATGGGCGCATACAACGGCGCTGGTCGCGCGTTAGTGACGGCGGCGGCCGTGCTCGATCTGCTGCCTGCACGGTTGGATGCGATGGCCGACTGGTGCGCGACTCAGTCGGACGAGGGCCTGCTGCGTAATGGCGTGATGTATCGCGCTCATGCCAGGTGGATCGAGGACGGTCCGCTGCTTGAGTCCTGACGTTCCTACAGGAGCGGCGACGGGCCAAAAGTGAGTCCTGACGTTCCTACAGGAGTGGGCCTGGGTCGCTGGGGCTAACGCTCGACCGGTGCGCCCAGGTCATACGGATCCAGTAAGTATTCAACCCCGCCGCACGTGGCGACAATCCGCATACCTTCGAAGGTCCCGGCCGCCGGCCCGCCTACGGGCGCGCAGTCATCGCGGGGAACGGGCACCACGGCACGGTCGTCGACAAAATCGTTCGAGAAGTCGTGGGTTACCCACAGTTCTTCCGCAAGCGCCTTCGTATTGGGGTCCGTAAAGACTCCGTGGTAAACCGCGCGCCCCGACTCAGGGTCAAACCATGCATCGACGCCACGGTCCTCACCAATGTCTTGCTGAGCCATCCGTCGAATCTGATCGGTGATCAGGCTCCCCTCCCACACCTCACCGTCACGCCACGCGACGCCAGTGACAAAGCCACGCGGGCTATGTGTCACCCACAGTTCGCGGCCGTCAGGCTGCGTCCCGTGATACGTGAGGTTCGCGACCCCACCACGGACCACGTTCGACGAGTTGAACACGTTACCCGCGAAATTGTCGGTGCTGTCGAGAGTCACAAGGTCGTATTCGAATACTTGCTCCAGGTCAGATTTGCCGCCGCGCACAATCCACGCGACCCGCTGCTCGAGGTCCCAATGCACCAGGTCCATGTTGAACTCGGTGCGCAGTCCCGAGACCTTAAACAAGTCGTCGGTGGGGCTCACAAGGTAAAGCGCCTGGAAGTCAGAGAGCCACGTGTAGTTGTCGCCCGTGCCTTCGCGCACCACGGTCATGGTCCACGTGTCGTCGACGACCTCCCACACCCAGTCTTCTAGTTCGTGGGATGGCGGCTCGAGCGGGTCTTCCGGGGTGGCGAGGGGCTTGAGCTCGTAGTCGGTTCCGTGCAACCACTCGGGCCTGTCATCGACGGCACTTTCTTCCACCTCAGGGGCGGCTTCTACCTCTGGCTCCTCGCCACCAAGGAATCCATACGTCCCCAGTGCCCAATAGGCCCCGAAAGCGGCTACGGCAATCACTAAGACGGTGATCAGGGCGCCGACGGGGAATCGTCCCTGGTCTGCAGGGCCGTCGAACCACTGTGTATGCCATTCCCGTCGCATGAGCCTAAGTCTAGGAGGTGCTTCAGCTAAACGTCGTGAGGCCACGGACTTGCGCACAATCGAGCGGTTCGCCACAGTGTGGGGATGGCCATTCCTGCCGAGGCATCGTTGCCCACGAATCCACTGACCGAACTTTCGCTTCACCAGTTGCGGCAACGCACCTCTGCGAAGTGGCAGCGTTACGGGCCGGACGTGTTGCCGTTGTGGGTTGCCGAGATGGACGTGCTCCCTGCTCAGCCCATCCAAGACGAACTCGCACGCGCGGTCCGGGATGGCGATTTGGGCTATCCGTCGGGCACTGCTTACACCGAGTCGCTCGCGGCTTTCGCTGCCGAGCGCTGGGATTGGAACGTCTCGCCCGGCCTGATGACGGGGGTGGCAGATGTGATCACCGGCTACGTCGATTTGCTTTCGCTCGTGACGGAGCCGGGCGGGCGCATTGTCGTGAACCCTCCCGTATACCCGCCGTTCTATTCATATTTGCGAGTCGCTGGCCGCGAGGTTGAAGAGGCTCCACTTGGCGCTGACCTACGCATTGATCTCGCAGCGCTCGAAGAGTCGTTTTCGCGCTGGACAGGTCAGGGTGTCAGCACGGCGTATCTGCTGTGCAATCCACATAACCCCACGGGGATTGCCCACACCCGCGCAGAGCTTGAGGCCATCGCAGAGCTGTCTGCCCGTTACGGTGTCCCGGTCATTTCTGACGAGATCCACGCACCGCTCGTGTACGCCGAGCACGAGTTTGTGCCGTACCTGTCGGTGACCGGTGGTGAACATGGCTTCTCGCTGATGTCGGCTTCGAAGGCCTGGAACCTTGCGGGGCTCCCGGCAGCGATTGCCATTGGCGGCACGGCCGTTGAGGCGCGGCTTGCGCGCTATGCGACATCGGCGCACCACGGGCCGTCGCACTTGGGCACGCTCGCCCAAACCGCCGCGTACCAGCATGGAGGGCCATGGCTCGATGCCCTGATGGAAGGGCTCGACGCGAACCGTCACCTGCTTGCGACCTTGATCGACGAGCACCTCGCCGGAGCGCGCTACACCTTGCCCGAGTCGACGTACCTGGCGTGGATTGACTGCAATCCCCTTGAGCTCGAGGGCGATCCCGCGGACCACTTCTTGGAGCACGCGCGCGTAGCCCTCAACCCTGGACCCACGTTCGGTACGGGTGGCGAAGGCCATGTTCGACTCAATATCGCTACGCACCCCGACATCCTCACGGAAGCCGTGCGGCGCATGGGAGCATCCACACACCGCGGATAGTTGCGCTGACCCCCTCGCCCTGCGTCCGTCCCCCTCGCCCTGCGTCCGTCCCCCTCGCCCTGCGTCCCAGGGGGACCTGGGGGT
>CAZHTO010000020.1:9097-17847 GCA_964535845.1 uncultured Demequinaceae bacterium
CCCCCTCGCCCTGCGTCCGTCCCCCTCGCCCTGCGTCCCAGGGGGACCTGGGGGTCAAAAAGTCGCCCGCGCTGGCATTCAGGTCCCCGCAGCACGCTTGGGCGGGGTGGGGCGAGACCCGGCACGCTTGGGCGGGGTGGGGCGAGACCCGGCACACTTGGGCGGGGCGGGGCGGGGCTCAGCAGGGTGGAGGGCGGCACGGGAGCAGCTGCAGTCATACGGCCGATGCGCGGGCAAGTACGCAGCCCACTCACCTTGGAAGTGCGTTACGACTGGTCAGTAGTGGGTTTGGTCCACGCCAGGGTGTAACGCCACATCAACTTTTGTGAGAACTCGCTGCCGGGCATGATCCGGGCGGCTTCGCGCTTGACGTCCAGGTAGGTGTGAGCCGGTGGCCACGCGCATGGTGACCCGTGGTCCCAGTAGCCGCGAAATAGCCGGTGTACTTTGTCGATGACAGCGGCGCCCATTTCGCGGGGGATGTCCCTCCACGTTGCCTTCGCAAGTCCCACCATCAACACCGTTCCACCTGGCGCGACGAGTTCTTTGAAGCGTTCGAGCGCGACCGTGAGGTCCAGGTGGTGGACCACGGCGACGGCGGTGACTACGTCAAAGCTCTCAGTTGGGAGCTTCGCCGTAAGCACGTCGGCTTCCAGGTACGCGATGCGCGACGTGTCCTGGGAACGGGCACGTCGAATGCTTTCTGCGTCTTCGTCAATCCCTGTGACATCAAGTCCGCGCTCGGCGAGCGCGCGTGCCAACATGCCTTCCCCGCAGCCCACATCGAGGGCCGTCTTGGCGCCCTCTGGAATGAGATCCATAAGGGGGCGCTGGTAGTGGATGTTCAGATTCCAGCGTTTGCGGTCGGGCTTGTCCAGGTCTGGCGGTTTGCTCATGCCGCAATTGTCGCAGGCGCCGCTGCCTATCTCGTTTCGGTCACTTTGCACAGCACACCCGTCCGGGTGCTCCGTGGCTGGGCGGCCATGTGGCAATCTGGCAGTGTGACACTGATGCCCACCCCGGCCGCGGAAACGGCACTCGACACGGACCGCGTTCGTGCGCTCTTGACTGCCCAACATCCTGACCTCGCATCCCTTCCGCTTGGCAATCGCATGGATGGCTGGGACAACGCGATGTTTCGGCTCGGCGACAACCTGGCCGTACGCATGCCCCGGCGGGAACTGGCCGCCACGCTTACGGCGACTGAACTGGATTGGCTCCCGCGCATCGGCCGCAATTGGACGTTTCCCATACCCTTGCCCGTGCGCACCGGTGAGCCAGGCGAGGGCTATCCGTGGCGCTGGAGTGTGGTGCCGTGGATTGTTGGCGAGCATGCGTATGACGCGCCGCTCACTGTGGCGGGGGCTCGGGATTTAGGCGCGGCTATTGCGCAAATCCAGACATCTTCAGCGGCCGATGCGCCCATCAACCCCTATCGCAGCGGCACCTTGGTAGCGGCAGCAGAAATTTTCCATTCCCGGGTTCAGAACCTTGAACACACAGGAGACATCACTGGCGGCGAGGGCGACAAACTCCGGGAGGTCTTTGCCGCGGGCGCCGCGACCCCTGAGCCCGAACGTGTGTGCGCGCATCTCGACTTGCATGGCGAAAACGTGTTGACGGTTCGTGGGCGGTTGGCCGGAATCATCGATTGGGGCGACGCCGCAGCCGCTGACCCCGCAACTGATCTTGGCCAAGCGTGTGTGTTGGTGGGCCCTACACATGCGAACCTGTTGCTCGCGGCATATGAAACCGCGAATGGCCCCTTGCACGTAGGGGCGGGGCGTAGTGAACGGGACCGGGTCATCGCTCGGGGAGCGGCCTACGCTGTGACGCTAGCTTCGATGGCCGATGATCCCTACCGTGGCGCGGGGCTCGCTGCTATTCGCCATTGGTATAAGGCCTTCGCGTCGCGCATCTGGTAGCGCTTGGTGCACTCACTAGGTGTCAGTGGCCTTTGCGATTTGGCGTGCTCGGCGTGCGCTGCTGCGCAACTTACGGTCGAGCGCGACCGGAGACTCGGTGAGCAAAGCCACGACCGCCTGTTCGAGTGCCGCCTGAATTGCAGCATCGCGGTCACCGGGCGCAAGGTCCTCGCCGTGGGAGCCAAGGGCCTCCACTACCGGCGCGATCGTCACCCCGTCTTCCCACAAGTCGATCACGCGCGGGTCAACATAAGAGGCGCGTGCTACCGCCGGGGTGTTGCCCAACTGTTCCGCCACCTCTCGCATCACGCTGGCAACAGCTCGCTTGCGCCCGGTCGCGCTCATGTCTGCGGCATCGCCCGCATGGGCAAAGGCCTGCGCGGCAATCACAGTGCCGTGCCACGTGCGAAAGTCCTTCGCGGTCGCATCGGGCTGCACGACCATTTGGATGTAGCTGTTGATGTCGTCGCTCGTGATGTCGTGCCAGAGCACGGGAGTGGTGGCCTCACGCCACGCGAGTAGTTGCGGGTTGTCGTCGGTACGGCGCTTAAGGGTGGATATTGCGGACTCGGCTTCAGGGTCGCTCACCACCACGTGCCGTTGCTGGCCGGACTTGGCGAGGTAATCGAAGACCACGCCTTCATCTGTCACCCGAGCGTGCTCACGCAAAATCGTGGCAAGCCCATAGGAGCCGTTGTCTGCGGCATAGCCCTCGCCGCCTACCCGGAACAGTCCACGATCGAGCAGCCGGAAGGCGATGCCGAGCACGTGTTCACGCGACATATCTGCGCGACTCGCGTCCGCATCGGCCACTGCTCTCGCTGCAGGCAACCCTCCCGCCACCTCGAGCACGCGTTCGTGTTTAGCGCGGTCGCGGCGCTCACGCCAACCAGGGTGATACAGGTATTGGCGCCGGCCCGCCTCGTCCGTCCCAAGGGCCTGCAAGTGGCCATGGGGCCACGGGCAAATCCACACATCAGTCCATGCGGGAGGGATCGCGAGCGCCCTGATCCGTTCGATAGTTTCGGTATCCGTAATGCGATCACCATTCTCGTCACGGTAAGACCACCCGGTGCCGGCACGGCGGCGCGACAAGCCGGGCTCCGACGGACGTGAACGGCGTAAGCGCGCCATGGTGTCGAGAATAATCTGTGCTGACGCCAATATCTTGCCGAGCCGAATGCGAGTTTTCGTAGCGGTGCGCGTTGTCGTTGATGACACGCCACGCCCAGGCGCAACCCGACTAGGCTGGCAGAATGGCCAATGACGTCCCCCTTTACGTCTCTGACGAGACCGCGCGCGCACTTGTCGATACGCAGTTTCCATGGCTGGCCGACCGTGAGTTGGGCCGGCGCTACACACTCGAAGATCATTTCGCTATTCGCATTGGGGACGAGCACGGCGCGATCTTTCCCCGCTATGGCGCAGAGGACCACTTGTATGCGCGGGTGGCGGGTCTAATCGGGCCACTCGCACGTATGTGGGACTTCCCCTCGAGCCACCCCATCGCCACCGGAAAACCAGGCGAGGACTATCCGCATCACTGGGTATTAGTGGAGTGGCGATCAGCGTCGACCGCGGGCTTTGTGCCGCTCCATGCGGACTCTGCAGAACCATTTGGTGCTGCGTTACGGCAACTCCATACCCCGTGCCCGGCCGATGCGGCGGTGAACCCCCGTACGGGCGTGGGCTTAGCGGCGATACAGGAAGAGTTCGAGTCGCTCTTAAGTTTTGCGCAAGAAGTGGGGGCGCCCGAGAATCGCGCGCTCAACGCGGCTGCCACACGGACAGTATTTGAGGCAGGACTAGCGAGTGGCGACGGGCCACTCACCTGGACGCACGGGCGGCTTGAGCCGCGCGCAGTGCTCTCAGACCGCGGGACGTTTTCTGGGATATTGCTGTGGCACAACTTTGGGGCGGGGGACCCTGCCGCTGATCTGGGTTACGGAGCCAACCTGTTGTCCCTGGCTATGCGAGACCATTTCTGGGCGGGCTATGGCGGGGTTGATGCGGACATGGCGATGCGAGCAAGCGCGTATCAACTGTTCGCAGCCGTCAAGTACATCGAGACTGATGATCCGTTTCTATTGCGCATGGCCTGGGAGCGTCTTATCGAATTAGACCTCGCTTATGAGGCTTAACACCTATTTGGTGTGACGTACTTCACATTCGGGGTGAGGTGTGGGGTGAAATAGATATCGATATCGGACATCGGGGTTGAGAAGCGCCAGCAGTTATCCCTAGCGTCAGCCACATGAGGGAAAATTCACGCTTTTTTGTGCTGCCATCTGCCATTTTTCAGACCGCTGGCTCGTCGCGCATGACACACAGCCGCTCGACTGCAGGTCGCGCTGTTGTCATGATGCTCGCGCTCGTGCTTGCACTCTCCGGCCTGACTGTGGTCGCCGGCGCAGCACCTGCGGCCGCGCACCACGAGCCCGGAACGGGGAACCACTTCCAGTGCGTTGAGCCCCGGTTCTTTGCCCAGGCTGAGCAACCGACAGGCACGGTACGCCTGTACGAGGGCAGTTACACCTCGGACGGCAACTCCAGCTGGGACGAGATCAGCAGTTACACCGCTCCGAACGTTTTTAACGCCCTCGCTTTTAACCCGGTGGACCAGTTTCTGTATGGCGTGCGTTACGGCACGGCTGGCGGGTCCGTCCAGGGCAGCATCGTTCGCATCGACGCTGAGGGCGAGATCACCCAACTCGGCGTCACGAACCCCGCTTTGGGCACTGCGCCCAGCAGCCTGTGGGACAGCGGTGAGTTCGACGCGGACGGCAACTACTACGTCGCGTCCGGTAACGCAGGTAGTGCTCAGGGAACCATCATTCGCAAGATTTCTGGCCTCGCCGATGTCACGAGCGCCACGAGCAGCCCCCGGCCCGCGGTCCAGTCCATCTCGCTGAACCCCACACAGCGCTACGCCGACCTGACCTTCAAAGACGGCTTCCTGTGGGCGATTAACTACGCCCAGTCCGCGACCTTGTACCGCATCAATGTCAACGGCATTCCAGTTAACGGGACTCCCCAGCCGGCTGGCACGGTGAACTCATTCAACGTCACCGGCGTTGTACCTACTAGTTCGTACGGCTCAGCATTCACTATGACCAACGGCAACCTTGCCTTTGTGGCCACGAACAACAACATGTACCAGGTCTCAGTTACCAACCCGGCTGCAGCCAACCCCTCTTTTGAGCTCGTCAGCGTTGTGGGTGCGCCCGACAACGCGCGTAGTAACGCGACCAACTGCAGCACCGCGCTGCCCGCGTCGCTCTCGGTAACCAAGACCGGCCCCGAGCGCGTGGTCGTCGGCGGCACCATCGAGTGGGACATCGTCGTCACGAACGACGGCCCGGGCATCAGCTCTGGCTTTGTGCTGACCGACAGCCTTCCGACCGGACTTTCCCACATCACTGTGGACAGCAACGACTCTGGCTGCACCATCAATAGCGCACAAAACACCATTACATGCAACGGTGGGCGGCTCGCGGTAGACGAGACTGCCTCGGTCACCGTGACCGCAACTGCTCCCATGACGGTCGGGCCCATTCGCAACTCCGTTACCGTGATTGGAAACGAAGACCCCAACCCAAACGAGCCCACGACTGCCGACACCGAGGTCGTTCTCGCCACGTACGTCGACGTGCCCACCTCAGTGATCGACAATGGCATCACCACCTTCAATGAGACCAGCACCGAGGGCGGCACCATCGTGCGGGACGGCGACACCCTCACCTACACGCCGCCGGCGGGCTACTCCGGTTACGACAGCTACACCTACGAGACACCCACCGGCACCGTGACGGTAAATATCACCGTGTATCCCACTGCGGATAACGACACGTCCACAACCCAGCCCGGTGCGCCAGTAGAGATTGTGGTGCGCTCCAACGATGGCGGTACGGGCCTCTCAGTCACGAGCGTGAGTGACCCAAGTAACGGCACCACCTCGATTAACACCGATGGCAACGTCGTCTACACCCCCAACGCAGGATTCTCGGGTGAAGACACCTTCGAGTACACCGTCACCGACCCGTCTGGCTTGGAGGCGACCGCGACGGTTACCGTGACGGTCCGCAATGACTTCACGCCTGGTCCGGCTGTGGACGAAGGTGTTGACACTCCCCAGAACACGCCTGTGGAGATCGAGCTAGACAACATCGTCACTCCCACCGGCTCGCCTGTGGACCCCTCTGGGACGACCGTGAGCGAGGGCCCAGACAACGGCACTGTCACGTACGACCCGAACACCGGCATAGTCACCTACACCCCCGACCCGGGCTTCTCGGGTGACGACTCGTTCACCCTCGAGGTGTGCGACACCTCATCGCCAGTGCAGTGCGAGGACGTGACAATCACGGTCACCGTGGGCACTAACGTGGTGACTGCCTCGCCGGACTCCGCAGCCACGCCTGTCAACACGGCTGTGAACATCGACGTGCTCGACAACGACACAACCCAGACGGGCCAGGCACTCGGCAGCCCATCGACCGTGACGGCTCCCACCAACGGCGCTGTCACGATCCAGGGCGACGGCAGCTTTGACTACACGCCCAATCCCGGGTTCTCTGGCATCGACACGTTCGAGTACGAGATCTGCGACACCTCCTCGACTCCCGTGTGCGACACCGCGCTGGTGACCGTCAACGTCACGCCCATCACCGGCGATGACTCGACGTTAATTGAAGCGAACACCCCGGCGGTCATGACCGGTGGCGTCCTTGCTGACCTAGGTATCGGTAGCGACCTCGCGCTCGACAGCGTGGGCAGCCCAGTCAACGGCACGGTGGAGATCGTGGACGGCAACGCCGTATTCACACCGACTGCTGGCTTCTCCGGAACCGCAAGCTTTGACTACACCCTGGTCGATGCAGACGGACAAGAGGCCACGGGCACAATTACCGTGACCGTCACGCCCACCACCGGCGACAATGCAGTGAGCACTCCCGTGAACACTGCAGTGACCGTGGATGGTAGCGACCTCACCGAGCTTGGAACCGGCACTGGCCTGGTTCTCGACACCGTGAGCAACCCCACCAACGGCACCGTGACCATCACGGGCGGTAACGCGGTCTTCACCCCGGCACTCGGCTTCTCCGGAACGGGTTCCTTCGAGTACACGCTCATTGATGACGAGGGCCAGGATGTCTCTGGCACCATCACCGTGAACGTCACGCCCACCACGGGTGACGACGCAGTGACCACACCGGTGGACACCCCCGCCATCGTTGAAGCCGGCGACCTCGCCGAGCTCGGAACCGGCACGGGCCTAGTTCTCGACAGCGTGGGCAGCCCAGTCAACGGCACGGTGGCCATCGTGGACGGCAACGCCGTATTCACACCGACTGCTGGCTTCTCCGGAACCGCAAGCTTTGACTACACCCTGGTCGACGCAGCGGGTCAGCAAGCGACCGGCACCATTACGGTCAATGTGGCTCCTGCGACTGGCGATAACGCTGTCACCACCCCTGTGGACACCCCTGCAACGGTGACCGGCGACACCTTGGTCGACTTGGGAACAGGTTCAAGCCTCACGCTCGACAGCGTGGGCCGCCCAGTCAACGGCAGCGTCGCAATAGTCGAAGGCGACGCCGTATTCACGCCCACCCCCGGCTTCTCCGGAACAGGTTCCTTCGAGTACACGCTCACTGACGGTGAGGGCCAGGACGTCTCTGGCACCATCACCGTGAACGTCACGCCCACTACGGGTGACGACACAGTGACCACTGAGTCCAATACGGCAGTGACGGTCACAGGTGATGACTTGATTGACCTCGGAACGGGTACGGACCTCACGCTCACCGACGTCGGTGACCCGGTCAACGGGACTGTGGAGATTGTCGACGGTAACGCCGTCTTCACCCCTACCCCCGGCTTCTCCGGAACGGGTTCCTTCGAGTACACGCTCACTGACGGTGAGGGCCAAGAGGTAACTGGCACCATCACCGTGAACGTCACCAACGTGTTCGAGCTTGGAACGGCAGTAGTGGACGGCGTCACGACTCCGCAGAACGAGGACGTTCGGATTCCGCTCACGGACGTTGTGACGACCACAGGTGCTCCTGTAGACCCTGCTGCAGTGACCGTGGATGAAGACCCGAGCAACGGAAGTCTGACTATCGACCCGGAGACAGGCGCGGTGACCTACACGCCGAACCCCGGGTTCGCTGGTGACGACTCATTCACCCTTGAGGTGTGCGACACGTCCGTGCCAGAGCAGTGCGGAACCATCACCGTGAGCGTGACGGTGCTCCCCAACACCGTCATCGCTGACAACGACAGCCGCGTTACAGCGGTGGACACTGCGGTCACCATCGACGTGCGTGCCAACGATGACTCGGAGTCGGGACAGCCGTTGGCTCACCCCGTCACTTCGATGACCGCTGCACCAGCTCACGGCTCCGTGGACGTGGACAGCGACGGCAACGTCGTTTACACACCCCACACGGGATTCAGTGGCGTGGACACGTTCGAGTACACCGTGTGTGACACGTCGTACCCCGACGTGGTGTGCGACACAGCTACGGTCACCATCACCGTCACCAACGCCTTCACTGAAGGCCCCGCGGTGACCGATGGTGTGAACACACCTCAGAACAGCCCCGTGGTGGTTGAGCTGGACGACATTGTCACGAGCGATGGCAGCCCGTTGGACCCGGAGACGGTTGAGGTGGTCTCTGAGCCAGGCAACGGCACCGTGACGGTCGACCTCGAAACTGGTGAGGTCACCTACGTTCCAGAACCGGGCTACTCGGGAACGGACACGTTCGATGTTGAGGTATGTGACACCTCTTCGCCGCAGCAGTGCACCACGGTGAC
>CAZHTO010000020.1:17947-21139 GCA_964535845.1 uncultured Demequinaceae bacterium
CTGGCACGGACTCGTTCACCTACCACGTGTGCGACACGTCCACACCTACGCCGGTGTGCTCGGCTGCCACTGTGACGGTGACCGTCTTGCCCCCTGTGGTAGACGCCCCTGACACTGACGATACCGCTGGTACGAGCGATGAGCCGTTGTCGTCCACCGGTGTCGAAGGTGTCGCGTGGATGGTCGCGCTTGCCGCGGCTGCCCTCGCAATCGGCGCATGGCTAGTAGCACTCTCATGCCGCGCAAGCCGTCTCAAGCCGGCTCGCGTAACCGTGCGCTAGTCACCCACTGAAGGCCCGTCTGTGTCGCTGCCCCGGCAGTGACACAGACGGGCCTTTTCTTTTCTGCTGTTCAGTTGGATTCACTGGTGCTGGCAAAATTGGCTCATGATTCGTGACGCCACTACGGCCGATGCGGTGGCTATCACCGCCCTTTACCTTCCCTATGTGCGGGATACGGTCATTACTTTTGAGTACGACGACGTGCCGGCTAAGACGATGGCGCAGCGCATCGAAACCGTTCAGGCTCTCGACTATCCGTGGCTTGTACTCGATCTCGATGGCGAGGTAGCCGGCTTCGCTTACGCCTCGCCCTATCGCCCCAAAGCCGCATACCTCCACTCAGTGGAAACCAGCATCTATCTTGCCGCCCATGCGTGTGGGCGCGGCGAAGGTCGACGGCTCTACCAAGCGCTCATCGACCGCCTCGGAGCTTCGCCAGCCCACAGCGCCATCTCCCTGATTGCTCTACCCAACGAGGCCTCTGTTGCACTGCACCGGTCGATGGGGTGGCGCGAGGTCGGCACGTTACGGGAAGTGGGCTACAAACTCGACCGGTGGATTGACGTCGCCTACTTCCAACTGGACGTGTCTGCAAACTAGCCGGGCGCATCGGCCCTATGTAGTGGCGTGCGATGGCTACGCTGGTACTACTCACTGCACCAGGAGGCCGTTCTATGACAGCGTCTCGCACGCGCGCACGGTTTGGCGCGGGCCTCACCGTGTGGGAAATCCTGGTGATCGTCCTCATCATTGGCACCCTCGCCGCGATAGCTGTGCCGATCATGCTGGGCCAGTCGAGGCCGGCCAAAGATGATGTCACGGTAGCCGATGCGCTGGACCTGTCCGTCATGATCAGAGCCGAGTTCGAGATTGGCAATAGTGTCGAGTCCGTGACGACCCACGAGGGCTGGCACTCCATCAATGGCGAGCCCTTTCTTGAAGCATCGCCAGGTGTCGAAGTGGTGCGGTTCATAGGTGATTCTGCAACCAGCTGGTGCATCGAGTTATGGCACCCGCACGGTGACCTTGCCCAGACCCAGGGCGTGCATGTGACGGCAGCCGCCGACGAGGCCATCTTTGGCGCGTGCTCCCCGCCCTCGAATATCGATGAGGATCGCGCATACGCCAGCCAATAGCGAGGTAGCCGCCTAGCCGTTTCCTGAATGACATCCCACACTGACTCACGCACACTGACTTACGCAAACAGGGCGCCCACCGTGGCCCGAAAGCCGTGGTGGACGCCCTGTGTGCGTACTACGTGCGAGACCTACTTACGCGGAACGTACCGCGCGAGTAGCCTCCAACATGTTCTTGAGCGACGCGTTGGTCTCTTCGTAACCGCGGGTCTTCAAACCGCAGTCCGGGTTGACCCACAACTGCTTGCCAGGGATCGCGTCCTTGGCGAGCGTGAGCAGCTCGGTGATCTCTTCGGTCGAAGGCACGCGCGGCGAGTGAATGTCCCACACACCGGGCCCAATCTGGCGCTCGTAGCCGTGGTTGTGAATTGCCGGCAGCACTTCCATGCGCGAACGAGCAGCCTCAATTGACGTGACGTCGGCGTTCAGACCGTCGATCGCGTCGATGATCTCGCCAAACTCGGAGTAGCACAGGTGGGTGTGCACCTGGGTGTCGTCCTTGGCGCTCGAGGTTGCCAGGCGGAACGAGTTCACCGACCAGTCGAGGTAAGCGGCCTGCTCAGACTTCTTGAGTGGCAACAGTTCGCGCAGCGCAGGCTCGTCGACCTGGATGATGCCAATGCCGGCGGCCTCGAGGTCTGCGATCTCCTGGCGGAGCGCGAGCCCCACCTGGTTGGCGGTGTCGCCCAGCGGCTGGTCATCGCGCACAAAGGACCACGCGAGAATCGTGACTGGCCCGGTGAGCATGCCCTTGACCGGCTTGTCTGACAGCGACTGCGCGTATTCGGCCCAGCGCACCGTCATGGGCTCGGGACGTGCGACGTCACCCCACAGAATCGAGGGACGGGTGCAACGCGAACCGTAGGACTGGACCCAGCCGTTCTTGGTGACGTCAAAGCCCTCAAGCAGCTCTGCGAAGTACTGGACCATGTCGTTACGCTCGGCTTCACCGTGGACCAAAACGTCGAGTCCCAGGTCTTCCTGGAGCTTGACGACCGAGGCAATCTCATCCTTCATCGCCTGCTCGTAGGCCGCATCGGTCAAGTCACCCTTGGCCCAGGCAGCGCGAGCCTTACGGATCTCTTGCGTCTGGGGGAACGAGCCAATGGTCGTGGTGGCGAGCTCAGGCAAGTTGAAGCGGTTCTGCTGAGCCGCTGCACGCACTGAGTACGCACTGCGCTCGAAGTCGCTGGGCTCAACGCCGTCGAGTGCTCCGCGCACATCGGCACGGTTGGTGCCAGGGTGCTCGGCACGGACCTTGAGCGCGGCGCGTGCCTCGCCCAGTGCACCTGCAACAGCCGTCTCACCCTCAGCAAGCGCGGTGGACAGCGTGACGATCTCGCCCACCTTCTCGTCAGCAAACGCGAGCCAGCTCAGCAACTCTTCGCCCAAGTGCTCCTCACCCTGCAAGGTGTGGGGCACGTGGAACAGGCTGGTGCTGGACGACACGGTGACGTTCGCGCCCAAAGCCGAGAGCGCATCGGCCTTACGCAATGCCTCGTCCAGGTCGGTGCGCCAGATGTTGTGACCGTCCACCACGCCGGCGACCACAGTGGTGCCGGTGAGGTCCACGTCAGCAGGAACGCTGCCGCGCACCACGTCGATGCCAATGGCGTCCACGCCGGCGTCGCGAAGCACAGGCAGCGCGTCGTCGAGCGAGTGGTAGGACGTGGTGACAAACAGCGCGGGGCGCTCAGCGGCCGCAACCAGAGTCTCGTAAACCTTCTTGGCGTTTGCGAGCACGTCGGCGCGGTCGGCGTCGATGTCCTCCACCA